>NZ_JBDOQS010000030.1:0-1015 GCF_039839285.1 Mucilaginibacter sp. CAU 1740
TATTTTCTGATAAAGGGCCCGGTATTCCTGATATTGCTGCCGCCATGCGCGATGGTTTTTCTACAGGTAAAAGCCTTGGATTGGGATTGCCCGGTACCAAACGATTAGTGAACGAGTTTGACATTAAGAGTAAAGTTGGCGAAGGCACAACTGTTACCATTATAAAATGGGCCAATGGTTGATGCTACACATATCAGTTTTGCCGCGGACGACCGCAGTTATTTCTCGCTGATAAAAAAAGAGATTCACAAGCTGGCTACTGAAGCCGGGATGAATGCCGGCCGCATCAACGAGCTTGACCTCATTGTAGCCGAAATGACATCGAACCTGTATAAATATAGCGATGATGGCGAAATATTGATGGGCACTTTTGCCAACGCAGGATCCCCCTATATTGAATTGATCAGTATTGATAATGGGCCCGGAATGGTTAACCCGGCTCGGATGATGGTCGACGGGGTTTCAACAACCAAAACCTTGGGCCATGGTTTAGGCAGTATGAAACGCCTTTCGGATACATTCGAGCTTTATTCGCAACCCGGCTGGGGAACCATTGTGCTTAGCCGTGTTTACAGCGATCCCGAAAAGTTAAAAGCGGATGACAAGGTAATCATTCGGCCAATAGTGGTATCAAAGCCCGGCGAAAAAACAAGCGGCGATGGCTTTGTATATAAAAAAACAGATAAATACTTAAAAATGATGTTGGCGGATGGCTTAGGCCACGGCCCAGAGGCTAACAAGGCTATTAACGAGGCGGCCGCTGCATTCAAAGTATTCCCGGATTACAGCCCTACCGAAACATTGCGCTTTATTCACGCGAGCATAAAAAAAACCCGTGGAGCGGTAATAAACGTGGTTGGCTATAATTATGGTGAAAAAAAATGGTCATCGGCCGGTATAGGTAATATTGCCGCGCGCATGTTTGGGCCGGTAAATTTCAAAAACCATATGTCGTACAACGGCATTGTGGGCCATAACATACCTAATACCATGAATGATCAGCAATACCCTGTTG
>NZ_JBDOQS010000004.1:0-468838 GCF_039839285.1 Mucilaginibacter sp. CAU 1740
ATAACTGGGAAAGGCCACATCAGGGGATTAATGGTAAAAAGCCCATTGATATGGCTACCCTAAACAACAAAAATAATCCCTAATTCTGTTACCGAATTATCTAACCTTTACAGCAATGACGGCGGCAGAATTATCCCACAAAAAAGAGCGCCCGGATAAAAACCCGGGCGCTCCAATACATTCAATAAAGCAAAGCTTATTTAGTCAAAATACCTTCGGCTAAAACAGTTACTTTATTGTTTAAAGCTTCAACAACACCACCTTTTATAAAAAACACTTCTTCTTTGGCTGCGCCACCGCGTACGGTAAGTTTGCCATCCTGAAGGGTTGAAATAATAGGAGCGTGGTTGTTCAGTATTTCAAATAATCCTAAAGCACCCGGCACTGTTACCGAGGTAGCCTCGCCTTCGTAAACTTTTTTATCGGGAGTAAGAATTTCTAATGTCATCTTTTTTAGATTCAAGAATCAGGAACCAAGATGCAGGAGACTTCCTTTCTTGATTCTTGACTCTTATTTTCTTGCTTCTTATTAATTATTAGCTTCAGCTAATAATTTTTTGCCTTTTTCAATAGCATCTTCAATGCTGCCAACTAAGTTGAAAGCTGCTTCTGGGTATTCGTCAACTTCACCATCCATGATCATGTTGAAACCTTTGATGGTGTCTTTAATGTCAACCAATACACCTTTTAAGCCGGTGAACTGCTCGGCAACGTGGAAGGGCTGAGAAAGGAAACGCTGAACACGACGGGCGCGTGATACAACTAATTTATCCTCTTCAGAAAGCTCATCCATACCTAAGATGGCGATGATATCCTGAAGCTCTTTGTAACGTTGTAAAGTTTCTTTAACGCGTTGAGCGGTATTGTAGTGCTCATCACCTAAAACAGCTGGGCTAAGGATACGTGAGGTTGAATCCAATGGATCCACCGCAGGGTAAATACCAAGCTCGGCAATTTTACGTGAAAGTACGGTAGTAGCATCTAAGTGGGCGAAGGTTGTAGCCGGCGCAGGGTCGGTCAAGTCATCCGCAGGTACGTAAACGGCCTGTACTGAAGTGATCGAACCGCGTTTGGTTGAAGTGATACGCTCTTGCATGGTACCCATCTCGGTAGCAAGCGTTGGCTGGTAACCTACCGCTGATGGCATACGACCTAATAGCGCCGATACTTCTGAACCTGCCTGGGTAAAGCGGAAGATGTTATCGATAAAGAAAAGGATATCACGGCCTTTACCATCTTCATCACCATCACGGAAATACTCAGCAATTGTTAAACCTGAAAGAGCCACACGTGCACGTGCACCCGGCGGCTCGTTCATCTGACCGAAAACGAATGTCGCTTTCGAATCTTTCATAACTTCGGTATCTACTTTAGATAGATCCCAGCCACCTTCTTCCATCGAGTGCATGAAAGCGTCGCCATATTTTATAATGCCTGATTCAAGCATCTCGCGCAAAAGGTCATTACCTTCACGTGTACGCTCGCCAACACCTGCAAATACAGATAAACCTGCATAAGCTTTCGCGATGTTGTTGATCAGTTCCTGGATCAATACTGTTTTACCTACACCGGCACCACCAAACAAACCAATTTTACCACCTTTAGCATAAGGCTCTAAAAGGTCGATAACTTTGATACCTGTAAAAAGTACCTCAGTTTCGGTAGATAGGTCTTCAAACCTTGGAGGGGTAGCGTGGATAGGACGACCGTTTGTTTTGTCAAGATCAGGGATACCGTCGATAGCATCACCTACCACGTTAAATACGCGACCTTTAATGTTATCGCCTACTGGCATTTTGATAGCAGCTTCGGTATCTAAAACCTTCATGCCGCGTAACAAGCCGTCGGTCGAGTCCATCGCGATGGCACGAACGCGGTCTTCGCCTAAGTGCTGCTGAACCTCTAAAATAACTTTTTGGCCATTGTCTTTCGTGATCTCTAACGCGTCATAAATTTTTGGAAGATGAGCGTCATCAGCGAAACTTACGTCAACTACCGGACCAATGATCCGTGAAATTTTTCCAATGTTTGGCATATATAACCTGGTGTTTTTTAAAAAATGCTTTTACTGAACAGCAACATACATCAATTGTAACAGGAATGTATAAGATGCTATTTCAGAGGCGCAAAGTTACTATTTATATCCAATTATTTAAATAGTGCTTTGAGTTTTTTAAAGGATAATTTCAACATTGTTAATTACTTGCTTTTAATGCGCAAAAGTGAGCACAATTTTACCTGTATGTTCGCTGCTTTCCATGAGTTGATGCGTAGCTGCGGCATCTTTGGCATCGAAGGTTTTATAGATGATGGGTTTTATTTTTCCGTTGGATAATAAAGGCCAGATCTTTTGTTCGAGGTTTTGAGCGATGGTTGCTTTAAACTCGATCTCCCTGCTCCTGAGCATAGATCCTGTAATGATGAGCCGTTTTGCCATTACTTTACCTAAATCAAGCTGAACCTCGCGGCCCTTCATGGCATTGATCATTATTAACCGACCCTCTACAGCTAAGGAATCAATATTGCCCGGCATGTAATCGCCGCCTATCATATCTAATATTACGTTAACGCCTTTGCCATTAGTGAGCTTTTTGATTTCCTCTTCAAAATCGGCAGTTTTATAGTTGATAGCTTTATCTGCTCCAAGCTGCTCGCAAAAGGAGCACTTCGTGTCGCTCCCTGCAGTTATGTAAACTTTGCTACCCAAGGCTTTGGCCATTTGAATGGCCGTAACGCCTATCCCGCTCGAACCACCGTGAACCAATAATGATTCGCCAGGCTGCAGTTTGCCTCGATCAAACACATTACTCCATACGGTAAAGAAAGTTTCAGGGAGGGAAGCGGCTTCAACATAACTCAGATTTTCGGGGATGGGCAGACATTGACCTTCGGGCGCCGGGCAGTACTCGGCATAACCGCCGCCGATAACTAAGGCGCAAACTTTGTCGCCAATTTTCCAGCGGGTAACGATTTCGCCAACTTCTGTGATAACGCCGGCTACCTCCAAACCCGGAATATCGGCAGGAGCGCCCGGAGGCGGAGGGTAATTTCCCTTGCGTTGAAAAACATCCGGGCGGTTAATGCCTGCTGCAAATACTTTTATCAGCACTTCGTTGGGTTGGCATTGCGGGGTAGGCCGTTCTGCCAATTGCAAAACTTCCGGGCCGCCGGGTTGGGTTATTACTATTGCTTTCATGGATGTTTGTTGAAAGCTAAATTAAGGTGAAAATGTTTTTTATTGGTACAAGATAACTGGAGTATAAACTTGATTTTGGAAATATAGCACATACGAGGCACCTAACGGAGCCTTAAAAATCCTTGTTGCGTTTTCTATAGACACGATACTCCTACGGAGTTTTACTGGCGTATAATCAACTCCGTAGGAGTATCGTGTTTATAGCTAAGAATGGATAAAGTATTTGGCTCCATAGGTGCCTCGTGTTTTAAAAATGATTACGTGCCAATGCGAGAGTGTTTTTGTTTTGGATACCGTCGAATTAAACTTACTGATTACTTCAGATATTTATCCAACTCCCTTTCAAACTCTTGCGTGTCACTTGGAAGTGGCATTGCCGCGTTTAACATCTCGCCCGTACTTGATATGAGCAAGTACCGCGGGATACTGTTGATCCGTAACTTTTTAAAGAAGATGTTTTGGAAACCACCAGGGGCATGTATTTGCAATATATCCTTCCTGTTGCCGCTGTTTTTAGCTATCCAACTATCCCATTTATTTAAGTTCTGATCGGCAGAAAGTGAGATGAATTGAACCCTGTCACTATATTTTTTGATAACCAGATCTAAAAAAGGTAGCTGATTAAGGCATGGGATACACCAGGTAGCCCAGCAATCAACTACGATGATTTTTTTTGAGGCCAGTTCTTTAAAAGTTTTATTTACGTGCGAGGTATTTTCAAAACTGAGGTTCAGCATTTGCTGCGGCGGAAAGCCCGGATGTTTCACTGCCTGGTAAACCGAATCTATCAAGCTATTAGTGGCTTGGCGTGAATGGTCTGGTGTGTATTGCTCATAAAGTGTTTCTACTGCTGATTCATCAGCTTTGCCACTGTAAACCTGCATCAGCCATGATATTACATAGGCTTTAGGTTCGTTATTAGGTAGCTTTTTTAAATAATACAGAACATTGTCTAAAAAAACTTTGTCAAAATTTACAGGCCCTTTATTTTGTTTGCTGTTTATCAGTGCGGTATATTGTGTAAGTACTGATCGGTGAAAGGATGTATTTTTAAACAGGTCAGTATTATTAATGTCTTTTGCAAAGTTGTTGATTGTATCCTGAAGATTAGGGGGGTATCGTTGAAATAGTTCAGTATCCCACTGGACAAGAGGCTCAAGCAAATTATTGTAATAGCTGTATTGAATTTCTTTTTGTGCGTATAGTTTTAGTGATTGAGGTATGCCGTATTGGGCTGTAAAGGTTTTTAAGAAGTTTACCCTATCCTTGTAGATTTTTGCAATGCCTTTTAAATAGGTATCAAGATCATGTTTTAACTCTTTAAAACTGTAGCCGAACTGCATGCCATGGAGTTCTTCATGCAAATAAGCTAAGCTATCAAAAAAACCAATGTATTTATATTTAGGGGGATAGGTAATATTGAATAGCCCCTGTGCTGTAATAGAATCATTGAGATATGTGCCTCTATCGCCGGTTGGGTCTGTTTTATAAAAATGGATTTGGCTTGCCTGTAATCTGATGGTGTCTTTGATCAGCGACGGATCTAATAAAATCTGGTGTCCAGATATATCGTCTATAAAATAAACTCCACGATCTTTGATATTGTAAGTAATAATATCAGTTTCCAGGGTGGGGGCTTTTAAATAAGACGTTCGGGAAACAACTGTGTTTTGTATGCTGGCAGGATCAAATCCATCCCATTTATTTTTTCGGATATTGAAAAATATACGACTAAGGCGGTTGTTTTTTCCATGAAATGATGAATCTCTTGTTATATCATATTTAATAACGATGTTTTGGCCATAGCTTTTAAAAAGCGTAAAAATTAGCGTGATAAGCAGTAGGGTTTTTCGGATGGTAGAGGGTAGGCATAGGGTCATGCTCAAATGAATTTAATAATAAGGATTTAGACAGATAGTAAGCAATATGCATTACATATTTAGTTAATAGTTTTTCAATATCAAATTTTATTTATTTAAATCAAGGAATAAACAAAATACCTTCAAAAAATATATTCTGAAATATATTTTTTGAAGGTATTTAACTAACGTTAGGTTATAATAGCGTTGTGCCGCAGTCTAATCCCCACTCCTCAAACTTTCCACCGGATTAGCCCCCGCCGCTTTAAACGATTGCAGGCCAATGGTAGCAAACGCGATAAACAATGCGCCCGCACCCGCCAAAATTACAACCCACCATTGTATGTTATCCCGATAGGCAAAACCCTGCAGCCATTTGCTCATCACCAGCCAGGCCAACGGTGCGGCTACTAAAAATGAGATGCCTACCAGCCTGATAAAATCTTTAGAAAGCATCCCCACAATAGCAGCTACACTTGCCCCAAGCACTTTCCTAATGCCGATCTCCCGTGTCCGCTGTTCAGCGGCATAAGCAGCAAGACCAAACAGGCCAAGGCAGGCAATGGCGATAGCCAATCCGGTAAATAAAATAAACAGCTGGCCCATGCGCTGCTCGGTACGGTACAGGGCATCAAAGTCGGCATCCATAAACGAATATTCAAAATGCTCGTTAAGGGCAATCGTTTTCCATGTTTTCTCTATTTGAGCCATCAGAGCGGGGAGGTTACGGGTATTTACACGGATGCTTAACCGTGCCAGCCAATCATTATCTAAAGCCATCACCAGCGGGGTTACATTATCCCGCAGCGAACTGAAATTAAAATCTTTCACTACGCCAATCACATGGTACTTTTTAATATCTTTTCCCATTCCGGTAGTTATGGTTTTGCCGATAGCATTATCACCATAGCCAAATGTTTTACCCGCAGTCTCGTTGATCGCCATAGCCAACGAATCCGTTTTAAACTCCTCCGAAAACCCGCGACCGGCCTTCATTTGCATGCCCATTGTGCTGATATAGTCATTGTCAACTCTCCAGAATTGGGTTGATTGGCCCGCTTTGTTTTCGCCGGGCGATACATAGTTCAGTACTTTATTATTGGCAGTAGGCAGAAAGCTGGTAAGTGTGGCGTTCATAACGCCAGGTAACCGTTTTATTTCCTGCTTTAGTATTTCAGGATGTTCGAGTGTGTTTACGTTATTGAGGATGAGTACTTGGTTACGGTTAAAGCCGAGGTCTTTATTTTGGATATAGTTGAGTTGGTTGTAGATAACTAAAGTACCTATCACTAAAAATATGGAGATGGCAAATTGAAACACCACCAGCGTACTCCTGAACACTCCTCCTTTAAAACCAGTAGCGATCTTTCCTTTCAAAACATTAATGGGCTGAAAAGCGGAAAGGAAGAAGGCTGGGTAGGAGCCAGCCAGTATCCCCACAACCACAACAATGGTTAGCAAAGTTGGCAGCAGCCAGCTTGCAGTTTGCATGTTGATGATCAGTTCCTTGTTGGATAGGTGATTGAACGCCGGCAATAAACTCCAGGCAAGCAGCATCGCGATAATGGCGGCCACAAACGTTACGATCAATGATTCGGCCAGGAACTGGAAAATGAGGTGTTTGCGCGATGAACCTAATACTTTGCGTACCCCAACTTCACGCGCCCGATTAGCTGAGCGGGCAGTAGATAGGTTCATAAAATTAATGCAAGCCAGCAGCAAAATGAATACCGCCACTGCCGAAAAAATGTAAACGTACTGCCCATTTCCATTGGTGCCCAATTCCATCACCCGGTTCGATTTGAGGTGGATCTCAGTCATCGGCATCAGGCCGAGTTTAAAATAATTACCACCGGCTGTAAATTTACCGTAGTTCATGGTGCTTGAACCTTGCAGGCCTTTTTGCATTGCTGCGTTCAGCTTTGCTTCAAGCCTGCCGATGTTGGTGTTTGGCTTAACCAACACGTAGGTTGCAAAGGCCGTTAATCTATTCCAGGGGGCGCTATCATCAATGGGGTGGCCGGTTGCCAGTAAAAAGTTTGCCCTAAAATGCGATTGAGCAGGCATATCCTCCATTACCCCGGTTATTTTGTGCGATGTGCTGTCGGTTACTAAAAACAGTGTTTCGCCAACTACATTGGTGCGGTTAAAATATTTTTGCGCCATCGATTGGCTGATCACAACCGAGTTCGGCTCTTTCAGCGCCGTTTTAGGATCACCTGCAAGCATAGGGAGGGTAAACACATTAAAAATAGTAGGCTCGCAATAAAAGGTAGCACCATCTTCGCGTACAATTTCATCACCCTTTTTAAACCGGATGTTCAAGGCAGGGGTTATTCGTACCGCGGTTTCAGCCTCCGGGCATTCGGTTTTTAATACGTGTGCCACGGGTAGGGCTGTAATAGCATATTGGCTGAGCGTGCCGCTAAATTTCAGGTCGGTATTTACCCGGTAAATTCCGTCGTGTTTGATATTATACCTGTCGTAACTTAACTCATCAACCACGTAAAAAGTGATGAGCAAGCAGATGGCTAATCCAAGGGCAAGTCCCAATATGTTGATGAAGGTGAAGCCTTTATTTTTAAGCAGGCTGTGCAAAGCGGTTTTAAAATAGTTCCTGATCATAGCATCAAAAGTTTATGCTATAAAGTTATAACTAAATAATTAGTTATTAAAGAATGTTAACTAATTATTTAGTTATGGTATCGGGATGTTAGAAGCTATTTAAACATATCGAAGCCGTCATTGCGAGGAACGAAGCAATCCCCAATTCTACAGGGCCAACTTGCATAGCCTTTCTGCATATCGGGGATTGCTTCGTTCCTAGCAATGACGTGCTGGAGATAACGGTTTTATTCTGCCGTTTTTAAACAGATTTTTAGCTTTAACCAAATTATTTTTATTCATTTGCTTATAAAACAGCATAACATATGTCATTACAAGTTGGCCAGCCGGCCCCTCAATTTATCCTGATCTCGTCCGATTTAAAAAGCGTTTCATTAGCCGATTTTAAAGGCCGCAAAGTGGTGATCCACTTTTTCCCTTTAGCTTTTACCGGTGTTTGTACTACGCAACTTTGCACCATGCGCGATAGCTTTGGCTACTACGATGGTTTAAACGCGACTATTTTGGGTATTTCTGTCGATTCACCTTTTACCCTAGCTAAGTTCAAAGCCGAGAATAATTACCAGTTCGATCTACTGTCTGATTTCAACAAAGAGGTGTCAACAGCCTACGGTGCCATCTATGAGCAGTTTGTAATGGGCTTAAAAGGTGTTGCTAAGCGTGCCGCATTTGTTATTGATGAAGAGCAACAAGTAATTTATGCTGAGGTACTTGAGGATGCCGGGCAGTTGCCAAACTTCGGAGCCATTGCAGAAATTGTAAAATAATTTGAATAAAAATTTGCAACCTTTTATTTAAATCCTATCTTTGCATTCCATTTCGGAATAGGCACTCGTAGCTCAATTGGATAGAGCGTCTGACTACGGATCAGAAGGTTAGGGGTTCGACTCCCTTCGAGTGCACAAATGCACTACATTTACCGGGACTTATCTACCCAGGGTGCACAAAACTAACTGTATAAGCCTTTCTGTTGTATTACCGAAAGGCTTTTAATTTGTAAAAAGCATGCTAAATCTGGTTTTGTTTGGTCCTCCCGGAGCCGGGAAAGGTACTCAGTCTAAAAAACTTATTGAAAAATACGATTTAATCCACCTTTCAACCGGGGATTTACTTCGCGGCGAAATTGCACAGGGTACAGAATTGGGTTTGGAAGCCAAAAAACTAATGGACGATGGAAAACTTGTTCCGGATGCCGTTGTAATTGGTATGATCAGCAATAAGCTTGATGCTAACAAAGAAGCCAAAGGCTTCATTTTTGATGGTTTCCCGCGTACAGTTGCGCAGGCCGAAGCTTTAGATCAGTTGTTAGTATCAAAACAATCGGCAATTTCGGGCATGATAGCCCTTGAAGTTGGTGATGATGAATTGGAGCGCCGTTTATTGGAGCGTGGTAAAGAATCTGGCAGGCCAGATGATGCCAACCCCGAGGTGATCCGCAAACGCATTCAGGAATATAATGATAAAACTGCCCCGGTAGCAGGTTTTTATAAAAATCAGGATAAGTTCACAAGCATTAATGGTGTAGGCTCGGTTGATGAGATCTTTGCCGCCATTGTTGAAGTGATCGAATCTTACAAAAAATAATTCGAAGTTAATCACAACCGAGAGTCAGTAAAGTCCGCAAGTTAAGAGCGTTAAAATTCTTAATTTTGCGGACTTTACTGATTTTTAGTTTTAGTACAATAATATTATGTCGCAGGGTTCCAATTTTGTTGATTATGTGAAAATCTGTTGCCGCTCGGGCCACGGAGGTGCGGGTTCTGCCCATTTACATCGTGATATATTAACATCTAAAGGAGGTCCCGATGGTGGCGACGGCGGCAGGGGAGGTCATGTTATTGTAAAAGGTAACGCCCAACTCTGGACCATGCTCCACCTTAAATACCGCAAACACGTTATTGCCGGCGACGGCGATTCGGGCGGTAGCTCATTACGTTCTGGCAAAACTGGCCGCGACGAGATTTTGGAAGTGCCACTTGGTACAACAGTAAAAAATGCCGAAACCGGCGAAGTACTTTTTGAGATCACCCAGGACGGCGAAACCAAGATACTTACACCCGGCGGCCGCGGTGGTTTAGGCAACTGGCACTTTAAAACCTCAACCCTGCAAACCCCTCGCTTTGCCCAACCCGGCGAAGATGGTCGTGAAGACTGGAATATCCTCGAACTAAAAGTACTGGCCGATGTTGGTTTGGTAGGTTTCCCTAACGCTGGCAAATCAACCCTGCTTTCAGTAGTATCTGCCGCTAAGCCGGAAATTGCGGATTATGCTTTTACCACGTTGGTGCCTAACCTGGGCATTGTATCATACCGCGGTGGCCGCTCATTTGTAATGGCCGATATTCCGGGGATTATTGAAGGAGCATCGCAAGGTAAAGGTTTAGGTTTGCGCTTTTTAAGGCATATCGAGCGTAACTCGGTATTGTTGTTTATGGTACCTGCCGATACTTCACGCAGTATTAAAGAAGAATACAGCATCCTGCTCAACGAGCTGGAAGAATATAACCCGGAACTAATGCACAAACCCCGTGTACTGGCTGTTACCAAAACCGATATGCTGGATGAAGAGCTACAGGCTGAAATGAAAAAGGAACTCCCTGAGGGAATCCCTTCTGTATTTATATCATCAGTAGCCCAGAAAAATATCGATCAGCTAAAAGATCTGCTTTGGAAAGAGATCAACGCGAGTGTGATTTAAGATTCGCTTAAAAAGCAACGAGTTTAAAAAGCAACGAATAGCATAAAAAGAAACGTCATTGCGAGGCACGAAGCAATCCCAAACTATACAGGGCGGACCTGCAAATAGGGGATTGCTTCGTGCCTCGCAATGACGTTTTAGGTTAATTATCTCTGTCTATTACTCCCCCCTACTCTCGCCGTTGTTGGTGTTGTCACCAACAACTTTACGCCATACTAACGGGGGCTTTCGATGGTTTAGACATTGAGGTCCTAAACATTGTTGGTGACAACACCAACAATGGCTATACGACAATAATATCAGGATATCCTTTCCTTACTTCGCCTCCCACAAAATATAATCATTGCTCAGCATCGTCATCTTAAAACCCTTATAACCCGGAAAGCACTTCCGCATAATGGTTGATTTGGGGCCGATATAATTAGATGGTAAAACGATGTATAATGGCCCGGCATGACCTTTATAAACGTAATCATCATAATTAATAGATACTTCGTCGCTTATGGCATCAACGGTAATGGTTCTGTTATGCTCAATCTCCAAACAAAGATCTGGGCTGGTAAACACGAAAGTAGCATTGTTATTTTGCCTGTCGAGGTTGCGGATGTAATTTAACGATGGCTGATCGATAAACAGCTGCGCTAAACCCGAATACCCATGCGCGCTAACATTTTTGTTTTGAAAATAACTCGGCACAAAAAATTTATAGCTGGAGTAAGCTATCACAAAACAAACAAAGTAAAACGGATACCTAAAACCCGCTTTTAAACTACTCACCAGGTAAATGATACCCGGAGCTATGATCAGGCCTATCATCCTGAAATGCCGCGCCTCGTACGAGATGCTCACCTGCCTTAAAAACGACTGCCCAAAAAACAGCACCGCTACCGCGTAAAATATCACCAGCAAAAGCACATAGCTTTTGTTGGGAACCCGCTTTATAATAAGGCGCACCAATAAAATGCTGAGCACCGCGCAGGCCACCACAATAATAACCGACCAAAAGTAATTGAACATAGGCGCATCATCATGAAACAACAATCCGCTTGATAGGTCATCTATTGAGAATGCCGTAAGGATGGGCGATGCCAATGGGAAAGCAAAAGTTTCCCAAAGCAATTTAATCCCCTCGCCAGCCGATGAAGGGTTGCCCCCTTTAGAAAGATAAAAATGAAAGATCACAAACAGCGACAGGATTGATGGAATACCTATCCAGATCGCGTTTTTTATCCAGTTGATGATTCCAGCTGTACCGTACGAAAGCCTGATCCAGATAAGTGTGCAGGCAGCTACAAACATCCATAAAAATGATGATTTGCAGATAAAACCTAAAATACCTGCTACAAATAGAAAAAGCACCAGCTTCCAATCGGGTTGTTTAAACGTAAGGCAGCCGTACAGGAACCAGCCCATGTAGCCGAACAGCAGTAACTCACCGCCGTTATAAAATATATAAGGCGTGAAGAACCCTTGCTGAATTACAATGAAAAGCACACTCAGCGCTGATATAATTGGTGTAAATCCCGCTTTTTTGAAGAAAAAGAAAAAGCCCGCTATCCCCGAAAGAGAAAAAAGTGTAGTAACAATTGCCGCGGCTTGCCCGGTATTGATGCCTAATACAGATTTAAAAAAGTAAGGCACCAGGTATTGCCCCGGCGACCACCACGCCAAAAAATCAGAAATATTTTTGTTGATATCTCCCTGATCCGGTTTAAAGTTAATGTTAAAGCCATGGCCCAACTCCATCGAACGCATTACCTGGAAGCCGTAGCTGGGATCGGGATAGAGGGCTGCCGGGGCTATGAACAGCATGATACCCATTATCAAAACTATACCACTTATAACCAGTAAAATTATTTGATGGGTTTGCAGCTTTTGTTTCAGCATATTATGTTTTTAAGCAGATGTAGTTTAAGTTGTTTCAATTTTACGTTCGCGTATCTTTACCGCAGGGTTACCCTGATAAACGCTATAGGCCTCAAGGTTTTTGGTAGCGATGGAACCACTGGTTAGCACGGCGTGCGATGCCGCAGTAATACCAAGGTTAACCATGGCACCGGCACCTATCCAAACTCCATCTTCCAAAATTATACCTTTGGTTATCAAATCAAAAGATGATCTTTTATAATCGTGGCTTCCGGTTAACAAGACTGCCCCTTGCGAGAGGCATACATTTGCACCAATGGTAATTTGCACCAGGCTATCTATCCAAACATTTTCCCCAACCCAGCTTGCATCGCCTATGCTTAAATTCCATGGATATTTTACGTTTATGCAAGGCTTAATGGTAACTTTTTTGCCAATGCGGGCGCCGAATAACCTTAACAACGTAACCTTAAATTTGCTTGAGGGGATCAGGCTTGTTTTTAGAAAAAACGCGTTAACGTAATACCACACTATCCGCTTTGCCGCGCTGCCTCCCGGATGGTAAGGATAGTTATTATAGGTTGACAGATCAGTTTTTGACATTGGCGGCGTTCTGCTTATCGGTGCGTTTCACCCAAATATAAAGGCTAAGCGCTATCAGGATATAAAGAATGATATTAAAAATGGTATGGTGATCAACTATCTGGCCTGTTTTTTTTGACCAAAATACGGCCAGCAACACAAAGCGTGTAACATTTAAAATTTCAATAGTTAACACGCCCGATACCAGGAAAATAATTTTTGATTTGATCCTGACTGGATAAGCCAGCACAAATGCCGAAAAGAAACTGATCAAACCTAACCCCAAACAACTGTACACAACTACCAATTTACCGCGACCGGCAACCAGCAACTCGTAATTATTATCAATGGCTGTGTATCCCAACCAGTTCAGGATCTGTCCGCTGCAATCCAATAAAAGCTGGCGCAGTGCTGCTATATAATTTAAATGCTTAGCTAAAAACTCGCTGTAATTATTACCCGGACTGGTTATGCCGAAGAAAGCTAAGTTAAAGCAATAAAATAAAGTGAACAGTAACACGAAGAGGACAACAAAACGGATAACAGGGTTATTTAAAAACTGCTTCATCGCTTTTTAGCCTCCTTCCGTAATTCGTAAATTTTGGCATCTATCAAAAACCTGAACCAAAAGCCTTGTAAAAAGTGGAATATCAGGCCGGTTGTGCCATCCAGAAAGCCCAACTTAAAAAAGTACCTGATGGTAAAGTAAATTGCAGGCCGTACAAA
The DNA here is from genome assembly GCF_039839285.1 of Mucilaginibacter sp. CAU 1740. Classification (NCBI taxonomy): domain Bacteria; kingdom Pseudomonadati; phylum Bacteroidota; class Sphingobacteriia; order Sphingobacteriales; family Sphingobacteriaceae; genus Mucilaginibacter; species Mucilaginibacter sp. CAU 1740. The sequence continues at coordinate 13,553 of NZ_JBDOQS010000004.1, forward strand.
TAATGGAAAGGCTTCGTAGCGTTTTTTCAGATATCGGCGGCGCTCCATCGGGTTGCCAAACAGGCGCGGGTGTACCAATTGTCCGTTATCGTCAAGGGCGGGGGCGTGTTGCTGCTCCATTTGATACTGTGCCTCAAGCGTAGCCCAGTGGTTATGCCTGTTGATGAAACTGGTAAGCGAATCGGTAATTACATCAACAATATCATTTTTAAGCACCTGCGTTTTACCGGTAACTTTAAAATGCTGATCGTACAGTTTCTCCTCGCACATACCAAAGCCCCGCCTAAACAGGTTGGCATGGTATGTTGGGTAATGGCCACCATGTTTTATCCACTTATTCATGAACATGGTACGACGGCTAATTAAAAAGCCATTGATCTCTTCGTTAACCTGTTTACCGAAAATATCGTTAAGCTGCGCGGCCAGTTCGGGCGTTACCCGATGGTCGGCATCAAGGTTCAAGATCCAGTTGCCGGTTAGCGGTAAGTTATTAAGTGCCCAATTACGCTGAACTGAATAATTTTCGAAAGGATGCTCAAAAATGTTCGGCGTATATTTTTGGCAGATGGCAATAGTTTGATCCGTCGAACCCGAATCCACAACAAAAATATTGGCCTTTAATTGTGCCGCGCTTTGCAGGCAGGCCTCAATGTTCCGCTCCTCGTTAAAGGTTAAAATAATAATGTCGAGGCTTTCGCTCACTTCAGTCTGGCTTTGATTATCATGGTCATCCAAAGATACGGAACCCTGCCGCAACCCCTAAATTCGGTTACTTCAAAGCCATGCTCGTTTAAAATTTGGGTAAGCGTTTTAACCGACCAGAATTTTATGTGCCCACCCTGCCACAGCGGACTGATATGGCTATCCCACTTGTTAAAAATACTCAAAAACAGGTTTTTCAAATAGCCATGATATGGGGTGGAGATAATGAGTTCGCCTTTGGTTTCACTTAATACATCGCGACAGAGGGCCACAAAAGCATAAGGATCATACAAGTGCTCGATCACTTCGGTAGATATAACAGTATCGAATTGCATCCCATGCAGTTGTTTAGGCAAGCCGGGTACCGAAAGATCGTGCAGAAAAAACCTGCCTGGATTTATTTTATCAGCTATCGCGATACCTTGTTCTGAGGCATCGATGCCATAAGCATTATATCCATGCTTGATCAGATAGTTTACCCAAAAGCCATTCCCACAACCAAGATCAAGGATGCTGCGGTTAGTGTTTTTATCCAAAAGCGACATGAGTGGCTGCTCAAGGTATTGAACCATGTGGCAGGGACTGTCGTTAGGGTAGCCGTAATCCTGGTAATTACTCATGAGGTAATGATCTGTTGGTACATATTGATATATTTTTTAACTAAGGCGCTGCCTTCAAAATGACGATAAATTATTGATGGCGCGCTTTGCCTTATACGGTCAAGTTCGGTGGTTTGTGTGCCGATGATATTATTGATATGCGTGGCAATTGTGGCTTCATTATTTTCGCAAACCCAGCCAAGTTCATTAATGGAAACATAACCGGCTAAGCCAACACCATTGCTGATTAAAACCGCGGTGCCTACGCTCAAACTTTCAATTACGGCATTGCCAAAGTTTTCATCGTACGATGGCAGTACGAACAAGTCGTTGTTATTGAGTAAGTTGAACTTTTCTTCATTAACAAAACCTGTCCAGGTTATTTTATCATCAACGCCATTTTCAATAGCGAGGGCTTTCAATTCATTAACGTAATCTTCTGTACCACTGCCTGCAACGGTAAGCTGAAACGGGAATTTGATCAATTTTAATGAACGGATCAGGATATCCAGGCCTTTTTTTTCCTCGATCCTTGAAAAAAACAATAGTTTAAAAACATCCGAGCGGTGGCTTTCATCGCTGTTTTGTTTTAACGGCGGCAACTTAACAAAGTTGGGTATATTGGTAATGCTTTTCCCGGTAACTACGGCTTTAACAGCCTCCTGCTCATGAACTGAGGTTACATGGAAGTGGCTCTTTTTTAAAAAAGGCATGCTGATACGGTGCATCAGCGATTTAACGGCGGTGTTTTTATTTTGAAACGAATACGGGCTTAAAGTACCCCGTGGCGAAATCACAACGGGCACCCCGCGCTTTAAAGCTGCAAAGCAAGCTAAAACTACGGCAAGGTTCCACCAGGCGTGCACATGCACTACATCAAACTTTTTGGCATCACGATATACAGCTTTAAGCAAACCGGGCGAAAGGTGGCTATGATCTTTTGTTTTGCGGGGGAAATAAGTTACCGGTACGCCATCAACATCAATTGGTTTTCCTGTTGCTACATCAAGTTCTGTAGCGCCATTGGCTGTAGTAGTGTAAACCTGTACCTGCTGCCCGGTTTTAACCAGCTGCTCGCAAAGCATAGCTGCCGACATGATGGGCCCGCCGTAAACATAGGCCGGTTTATACGAAGCAACAACATGCAGAATTTTCAAACCTCTTTTAAAGTATGGGTGCTTAACAATATTTTATGGATGGCCAGCATGCTGATATAGCTCCAGAATACCGTGTTAAACATAAATTCGAAACTGATACCGCGCCACATGATCTGGAACAGGCCGGAAAATATCAACGCTGTACCTAAAATATATCCGCCGAAAAGTTTTTCGGCTTTGAGGCAGATGAGTTGTGCTATGGCCCCGTAGGCGAAGAGATAAAAGAAGATCCCGAAATCGCCTGCGGATAGGTATGCATCAACAATATAAGCCGGCTTTGCCGAAACTACTGAGTTACGGTTAATTACCCCGGCATCATAAACACGCTGCATGATCAGATCTTCGGTAATAGGTTTGGAAGGCCAGAATACCCGCGGTACCAGTGCAATGAGTGATTGTTTAATGAGATCGAAGCCGTAATAATCAACCGTTTTGGGGGTTGATTGTACAAACTTGGTAAACATATCTATCTCGCTGAGGCGGTACACCAAAAAATCCCAGTTGGTATCTTCCAGTTCATCATCGTCGCTGTTAAGTGCTGCGCTCAGGGCCACTTGCGATGCTTCATCGCTGTTGGCATCGCCGCCCCATGCGTTCGATCTGAAAATATGGTTATAGGTGGGCAAAACCATAAACAGCAACAGCATAAGAGGTACAAAGGTTATTGCTATTAATTTTTTATAAGTTGGATAAAGAAAAATCCCCAATACCAACACGCTGATAATGATAGGTTCTTTAAAGCCCGATGTTAGGGCCTGGTAAAAGTTGAAAGAGTATAATGCCAGGCAGATAAGTGTGTTCCCTATTTTTTTTAAGGGTATGGCGAAAGCAAGAGCAAGCGTGCCCGCTATAAAACTTAAGGAGCTGAATTGATAATAAAACTGCGAAAGGCCCGGTATTTTCAAAAACATGATCGATACCGGAAAACTGATCACCGCGGCAAATAACAGCAAATTGGCCAGCTTCTGGTTTTCGATATGATACTTTTTTTTGACCGGGTGGTTCATAAATATCAGCACACCAGCAACAAACGAGGCATGCCCCAGGCAATAATAACGCTGGCATTGCGCTATCAAACCAAGTGTATCCTTATCATGCAGGGTATGAAAACTAACCTGCTTAAAGTTTTCATAACCAAGGCTGTTCAAAAAGTAAAATATCGAGGTACAGCACATGTACCCGGCAAATATGATCTGGATAATGAATATTGGCCGCATAAGTTGCTCGGCCATTGAGCGGTCTTTAGGTATAGGGCGCACCCAGCCCGTAAGGCTGATCAGAAAAATAAAGAAGGAGCCAAGCCATGCAATAAAGTAAGAAAGAACACTATCGCCTTTACAGGCAAGTGCCAGTAGCCAGGGTACAAATAATACAATATAGCGCTCTATCGCTTTGCTGTTTTCCTGCATTTATTGGTTAATTGTTCAATGGCCTGTACCTGTTGTGTAAAACTCCAGTCGGCAATAATTGCTTTAGAGCGTTGCCCCATGGTAAATAACGTGCTTTTTTCGGTTTGGAGCAATGTTTTTAATTCGCTTTTTAAAGCGGTGAGGTCGCCTGCTTTAAATATTGAGCCGTTTTCGCCTTCTTTAACAAGGTCGGTACCGGCACCAACTTTATCCGATATCAGGATGGCTTTGCCGCAGGCCATGGCCTCGTTTATGGCAAGCCCCCAGGTTTCGCCCGGGCCTTTTGAGGGGAGGCAGTACAAATCGCAAGCTTGGTAAATTACCGGCATATATTGCTGATTTTGAAACTCCATAAAATGGATGTTTTTATACAGCGAGGCCTGGTTTTTTAGTTCGATCTCTAAAATGCCACTGCCTGTAAAAAGCAGGTGCGTACCGGGGATATTGAGTTCGGTAAAAGCCTGCAACAATAAAGCTGGTGCTTTTTTGTTTTCAAGTTTGCCTGCAAATAGTACCAGTTTTTCATCCGGGCCTATGCCTAATTGTTTCCTTAATACCTCTGCTTCCTCAAGTCTTGTTACCGCGAACCTGTCGTTATCCACAGCATGCGGGGCAAAGGTAAGCTGGGCTTCTTTCAGCCCGAATTTTTTGAAGTAGGCTTTATTGTTGGTGCCTGTATATAAAGCATGATCAACGTTACGGTAAATCCAACTTAAATAAATCGCCCTTAATATCGCCTTAATGTCTCCGGTATTATCAAGCAACGTTGAATCTCCGCGGAAAATAACCGGAATCTTGCTTTTAAAGTTGCGCAGGGCTTTGAGGTGACTTTTATAAAACCAGCCATAAACCAATACGGCATCCGGTTGCCATGCGTTTACCTGTTCAATCAGCCCCGGATTATCAATTCCTTTGGCATGATGCGAACCGGGATCCGGAGCTACATTTTTTACCCACTCATAAGGATAGCCCTCCAATAAGGGAATATCCCAGCTGATGGATTTTCCAAAACCCGGATCAAACTTTTGTTGCGCGGCCTCGCCCCAGGTATAAAACACCTTAATGCCTATGTTTTGCCTTTGGTTTAACAGTTTAAACACCGGGGCATAGTACTGGATAGGGTGGGTTGTGATAATGGCTAACTTTTGCATCAGATAGTTTCGCCCATTATTTTAATGGGAGTTGCCTGTTGCAGGCGGTTATTGATAAAATCGATATCGCGGCAGTAAATAGTATTGTAATTTCCGAATGTATTTAATTCGGTTAGTGTCCGGTTAAAAGGATCGTAATTGAAAGGTTTAAAATTATGGCTTAGCAGTAAGTTGTGAATATCCTTTTCATTAAAACCATACCGCTCTCCGCATCCGTTCAACTCAATAATAATAGCCTTAAGAGTTGATGAATTAAGCGTATTGGTCATCCCTTTCAGTACTTCTGTTTCAAATCCTTCCACATCTATTTTAACTAAAGCCGGAGCAGTTGCCGATAATGAATCGACAGTAATTACAGGTACAGTAACGGTATTGGTTTTGCCAGTTTCATTTTCGGCTAATACGTGGTTTCCCGTGTCTTCATCGGCCGAAAATTTGATCTCGCCTGTTTGTGACCCCGCGCCGGCATTGATCAATTGAACTTGACCTTGTAAATTATTCAGTTGGATATTTTTGCTGAGGATCTCGAAGGTTGATTTAACAGGCTCGAGCGTAATGCTTATTGAGCCGACGTGTCCTGAAGCTAACAAGGTATATGAACCTACATTGGCCCCGATATCGAAAAACAGGTCCTCCGGTCGCAAAAAGTGCAGCAGGAAAGCCATATCTGTAAACTCGTGCAGGCCTGTATAAATATTGCCGGTGATGCCGGTTAAGCCTTTAGCAGCGTAAAATTTAACATCGCCAATAAATGGTTTTATAATAAACCTCGATTTTGATAGCCTTGATTGCAGTTGCCAATAGGCAAATCTAAGCAGGGCCTTTACCGGGTGCTTTTTTCCTAACGGATGGTTTAGTATAAAACCGATGGTGCGTTTAATGGCCCGCATTAAGTATTTGATCAAATAAATGGCATTGCGCCTGTGTCATTTCGGCGGCCGAATGTCTTTTAACGGCATCGGCATTATAGTCAACGGCGTCGAGAGTATGATTCACCAGTTGATCAAAAAATACTGAAAGTTGTTCCTGGCTTACATCATCATAATTGTAAATATGTTGTACGCCATAATCCTGCATAATGGGTATTGCCGAACTTTTCTTATTAAAAACAGCGAGTACGGGTTTCCTGGTAAGCAGGTAGGGGAATATTTTCGACGCTGTGTATTGCGGATCGTCCGAGCCGGGGATGAACAACGCGTTGGCTTGTTGCAAGGTAAGCAGGGTACAATAATAGCTGATACGATCGGTATGTTCAATAACATAGTTTTCAATACCAAATTGTTGCGCCAAAGGTAAAACGGTAGCCACGCCTTGCCCACTCGGGGCATAGCTGGTACCTATAAAGCGAAACCTTATTTTTGAGAATTTTTCCGGATTGGTTTTTAACGCGCTTTTGAATGCTTCAAAAACCGGGCTGATAGCCCGGTGCATATCCTTCCCCCCACGACCAACATACACAATGTTGATATACTCATCATTTAAAAGCGGAACAAATTGCTGTCTGTTATCCTGCGCTATTTTGAGGTCGGGAGCAAAAGCGCCGAAAGTGATAACCGAGGCCGGGATATTTTTAATTATCGGGTAACGGGATTTAAGCTGATCGATATAACCTGCCGATACGCTGATCAGCCCATCCACATTTTTTATGGCGATAGGCTCCAGGTATTTATTTAAGCGGTAGGCGAACCAATATTTGGGGGGACGCTGGCTTTTGGGTTTATTGATATAATAATCGGAATGCCAGGGATCTTGCATATCTATAACATAAGGAACGCCGAAACGCTTTTTCCAGTAGGCACCCAAAATACAAACGGGGAACTGGGTAGTTGAAAAATAGATAAGATCGAATTTTTCCCGCTTTAAAATGCTATTTACTTTTTGCTGATAATACGAAAGCGAGCGCAACGCGATACTACCCAAGCCTACCTTTGATGTAAGGCTTTTACTAAAAGCTTTAACGTAGTGTGTTTTTATGGTAGAAGGAACGCTTTGCAGTAGCAATTCATCCTGTGCCAGATCTGAATACTCAGGCGCTATGGTCACTACTTCGGCATGCCAGCCCTGTTCGGCAAAATAGGGTAGGCTCATGCGTACCCTTTGCATATCGGCGGCGTTTACCGGCGGAAAGTATGGAGAGATGATGAGTAGTTTTTTTAGCGTTTCCACCAGCGGTTGTTTTTTAGTTTCTCGCGGGCTTTCGTCCAGTCGCAAACCTCATCAATCAAATCATAAAAGCCCTGCTGTTTTTCCGGGAGATCGTTGGCTTCAACCCGCTTAATGATTTCGGGCAGTTGCTCATAAAAGGCCGCGGTACGGTAGGGGGGATGTAATGACCACAAACCTTTGCCCGATCCTAAAAAATCAATACGCTTTAAATTGTGTTTTTTGATAAAGGAGGTAATTAAATGCTCGGGCAGATCGGCAACATTATGCTTTTCAATAATTGCTTTTAATTGGTTGCGTAGCGATGGTTTCCCTAACTCAAGCTTATCTGTATTAAACCGTGATTTATCCATCAAAAAGATCCTGGTGCTCATGCCTCCAAGTTGCCATGTAAAAGGTGCCGGCTTATCAATAATCTGCTGATCAAGCAAAGTATCGTCGGCTCGGGGTGGTCCCGGTAAAGGTGCCATCACAAAGCAGGCCGGATCGGAGTTGAAATGCTGTGCAGCTTCCGCAATCCAATGCTGGCTACCCCCACCCAAAAACATATCCGAATCTAAATGAAATACAAAGTTATTCACAGCCGAGTACAGGCCAAAAAAGTAGGCATAAAATGGCCCACCTCTAAAATCTTTAACAGGCATGTTATCCTTGCCAAAAAAGTATTGTGCTACTTGTTGCTTAATTGCGGGCGTATAATCAACAGTGATAATTTTTACCGGGTACTGCGGTTCGATAACTATTTTTAAAAATTGATCAAGCGAATCTTTGTATTTAAACCAGCCTTCGGCAAAGCGGCCTTTGCCGGGTCGCGTATCTACTGTTAAAATAATCTCATCAACTTGCGCCTGCAGCTGTTTCAACTGGTGCGGAAGCAGGTATTGAACATGAGGGTAATCGCCGGGGGCGAGATTGATCTGTAGACTAACTTTCTGTTTCAAAAATAGAATTGATAAGCGCGACTAATTTATTAGCCTCCATAGGCCATGAAAAATTTGCTTTGTAAAAATCAAGTACCTGCGTTTTCAAATCGTTCAATTGCCCGGTTTGTAATTGTGAACCAAGCTTGTTTAAGATCCCCGTTAAGTCGTCTGCCTGGTTTTGGTTGTACAGAAAAACCAGATCCGGGCATTGCTTCGCTATTTCGGCCTGACCTCTGGTATAGGAGGCAATAACCGGTAGGCCCGCCGCCATGTAATGAAAAAGCTTGTTTGATATGGTGAGGTTTTTATTAGGCGGGTTATCCGGCTCAAGAGCCAGGCCAATATCATACCTGCCCATGTCAGTCTGGATCTCGTCGTTTTTCAGCATTGGCAAAAAATCAATACTGTCTTTTGGCGATAATAATTCAAGCAGGCTGTCTTTATAAGTCTCGGAAACATTGCCCCTTAAACTCAATTTGCATTTGCTGATGCTTTGAGCCATGCAGCCAATAAAAAACTCCAATCCACGACCTTCACCTATGGTTTGCGACAGCCAGTATAAGTGTAAAAAATCGTGCTGTTCAGGTGTAGAAACACTTGGGGCGGCATTAAAGGAATTATATATAACCGTAGGCCTGTTCGCTGTTTTATAAAAAGCCTGAAGCCCTTGCGCCATAGCATGCGATGTGGTATAACAGGCAGCGCTTTTTTCAATGGCTGTTTTTTCGGCGCGTTTTAATAGTTTGATGGGTCTGTGTTTACGGGCTTCGGGTAAAAGATCTTCCGAATACCAGTCCTCAATATCAAAAGCTACCTTGTATTTATTAACCATCTGGCTACCGGTTACGGTTGCCAGTTCCTGGTGCATAATGTACAAATCGGCAGGTTGTGCAAGTATTTGTTTTTTTAATCGGGAGGCGTCGTAACCGAGGCTATACTTGCTTTCGATACCGAGTGTTTGTGCGAAAAGCCAAAATTTTCGGTTCATCCTCGCTTTAAAAGCTGCGAAGTTTTGATTGCGCAGATCGCTATAAATTTCATATCTGATGCCGGTACCTGCAATTAAGGAAAGATCTTGTTGGTACAGATCGTCGCTGTAAATGGCAGTGAAAATGGTTATAGTATAACCCGCATCGGCCAATGCCAAGGCCTCTTTCAAAACCCGCGGGTTTCGGCAAAGGTGCGATTGACTTACTATACTGATCTTCGCCGGCTTTGTTTTCAACGCTTTTTTATTGATCTAATTACGATCTCCTTTTAATAATAACTTGATGCGCTTGGTTAGCTTCCATCCAAAAACCGGTAGCATATAACTGGTGATGCCGCCCGCCATAAATTTCAGATCGGGTTTAACCAGTTCATCGATTTGTTTTTGGGCTTCGCTCATGAGTGCGGTATGACGGGGATAAAGCTCATAAATAAAGCCCTGCAACATATTGGCGCAGCTTCGTTTTATTTGATCATCATTATCCACTGCCTGTAAAATATGGTTGATAGACAGACCGATGGATCGTAGCAGCGATCGGTAAGCTTTATCACCTTTGTAGCCCGATAAGCCACCTACGCCCGAACGATAGTATAACAAGGCCTCATCACAGATTAATATGCCCGAAGCTTTGACGAACAACCGCGTATAAAATTCCATATCATCGTTAAGGCTTAACTCCTCGTTCCATGTGCCGACCTCGTTAAGCAGCGACCGGGGGATAAGCGATCTGCCCGGCGCTGTCATGGGGTTGCCCTGGTACCAGTAGGTATTGATCCATTGGGCAAGTCCCATCTCACGGTAGGGGATCTCTTCTTTTTTGAAGGTGTTTAGATCATCGTTATAAAAGCGGCCCCATCCTGATAGTACGATAGCATCTTTCCTGCCATCCATTCTGCTCATCTGCTGCGCGATAAAATCAATAGATAGCAGGTCATCGGCATCAAAAAAAATGATGAACTCGCCGGTTGAGTTTTGATAAGCGAGGTTCCTGGCCGCTGCCGCTCCCCGGTTTGTTGAACTTATGGATTTGATCCGTTTATCATCTATTGCCTCGATAGCGTTTAATGTGCCGTCTGTCGAACCATCATCAACAACAACTATCTCAATATTTGGATAACTTTGCGCTAATACAGATTGGATAGCTTCGCCAACATATTTTTCGCAGTTATAAGCCGGGATACAAACCGAAACAAGGGGCATAGTTTTTAAACCAGTTTTTTCCATGCCAGTTTATAATAGCCCTCTTTAGATAGGTCGACGTAATGGTGTAACAACCCGTTTTGCGCGGCTATAGTTGTTTTGCCGGGGTTAACAATGTATTTGCCCGGCGGTAGTACGGCGGCGTGTTCATCGCCGATGAGCATGGCCGATAAAGCTTGCTCTAAATAGTAGGATGTGCCTTCCCGCTGTTCCAGGGTTTCGGCCCAGCGTTCCAGATCATGCCAATTTATATTATTGCTGTTTAAGCCGATGGCACCAACATTTATTAATGGTTTAATAGTTGTACCGGCCAGCTCTTCCATTAGTTTTTTTGAGTATCCATAAGCTTCGCCACAATCGATCATATGTAAGGGGCGATTGGGCGATCGCAGCCATTCCAACATTTCGAAAGGCTCATGCCAGAAAAGCATATCTGAGTCAAGCACCAGCTTCCAATCTTCACCGGGGATTGTATGGATATCTGTCAGTTTTTTGATGTGTGCATAAACAGCCTTTTTTTGATGCAGATAAGGGAATTGTGCTTCCGGAATTACACGTTGAAGGTTTCGTGCTATGATATCTTTAGTAACGATATCAGCCCCCGGTAATTGTTTTTTTATCCTGCTGATAAGCTCCTCATCAAAACTGCCATCATCAACCAAAACAAACCTGAAATTTGTTTTAGTAACCAAAACCAACGAGCGGATGCAGAAAAGCGTTTGATAGAGATAATTTTTGCCGGTTAAGAAATAAACAGGCAAACCATCATTTGTTGATGCAATGGGCGGCAGGTTAAGCGATGCCTTTTCCATCTGCCGGCGCGCTGCCATCATTTTGCGGTAATTGAAATATCCGCCAAACCTCGCGAAATGTTTAAGCTTTGCTTTGGGATTACGGTATAGAAAGTTGATCAGCGCCTGCATCATTTAGTTTTGGGGAAGGCTGGCCAAACCCTCAAATAAGCCGCAGGCCCCCTGCCATTTGATGTGATCGGGTTTGCTTTTCCATGCTTTATAAGTAAACCAGGCTTTTATTTTTCGGGGCAGTACGCCGGAAGTTGAGATGCGTTTCCAGGGATTAATACCGTGGCTTTCCAATAGCTGCACCCACGATTTATTGGTATCGTGAACTAAACGGGCAAGATAAGCAACCTCCATCCGTTGGGCTGGAATAATATGCTGTAGCGTTAGTTGAGGAAAATAAGCAACCTGCCAGCCTGCTTTCAGGATCTCAAGTACCAGATCATTATCGCCTCCCGAACTTAAGGAAGTTCCACTGCGGTCACTGATAGTGCTTTTGCTGGTTGTTATTTTGACGATATAGGTATCTAACGCTTCGCGCCTCATTGCCATACCTGCTCCAATTGGTGCAGCATGTGGGTATTGGTTAACCCAGCCGGAAATGATGATATCGTTGCCTAAATCGCGAAGGGCCAAATTGCCGTAAAATTCATGAAGCCAAACCGGAGGTGCCGCTTCAAATAAAGGCAAGGATTTACCGCCGAGGGCCGCTAATTGTGAGTTTTGATCAAATATGGAAATAACCTGCTCCAGGTAATCGCTGTTGAGAATATTATCATCATCAACCATCACAATGATTTCGCCTGCCGATTCATTGAAACCCTTAAGACGAGCATAAGTTAAACCCTGTTTGGTTTCCGTTATAATTTTGGCGGCGGGATGCCAGCTCAAATCAACCTGGTTTTGAAAATTGTTTGATGAGTTGTTGTCGATGATGATCAGTTCCCACTCATGCATTCCTGATGATTGGCTTTTCAGGCTATTCAGCGTTTGCTCCAGCCGTTTTTTATCAGGATTGTATGTGGGGATAATTACCGAAAGCCTCATTAATTAACCAATATATCTGTGGTTAGCGGTTCGTTTTTTAAACTGAGTTGTTTTGTAATCGCATCAGCAGCCATATCAGCCGATATTAGATCCATGCACTTTTTATCGTAATGGCAGGTATTATGCAACCAGCATGGTGAACACTCAACGGCCGAATAAATATTTTCAAAACAGGCATAGCCAGATTGTTCGGGCTTCTCCCTGCCACCGTAAATAATTACCGACCGGCAATCAACGGCCCGTGCAAGGTGCATCATAAAACCCACGTGCGACAATAGTAAAGCTGCATTACTTAGTATGGCAGCGCTTTGGCGTACATCGGTTTTGCCGCGCATATCGGTAACATTAGTCAAGGGGGCATCGGTTGATGAGCCTAACTGTATAAACTGATAATCATCCTTAAAACGATCAACTATTTGCTGGTACCTTTCAACTATCCACTCTTTATTACGCATGGGAAAAAGGGCCGCTGTTGCCGAGGTGGTTATAACGATAGCATTTTTCGCCCATTCGCCGGTACTGCGCTCCGCCGGAGTGAGATTTAACACCGGACTGGCTTTGATATCACCTTGCAGTTGCAGGTCATCGGCCATTTTTAAAATGATATGCTTTTCCGGTATCTGGTCGCTATCAGTTTCTTTATTGTAGACAGTGTATTTGGGATACACCATTTTTGTACCGAACAATTTCAATAATGTGCCTGATAGCAAAGTGTTGAAGGGGAGTACCAGTTTAATATGAGGATTATGTTCAAACAATTGCACCCTATCACTTTTGATCCAAACGTTTTTAAAGCCACGTTCATTAAGGTTGGCTGTTAGTACAGTGAGTAGCAGGTTATCACCCAACGATTCGCCGAATGCTATAATGTGAGATGGCAGGCCGTGTTTTAAAATTTTGCCCAGTGTGGCGGCTATGGTTTTGATCGGTCCGGCCAATTATTTTGAGGGCTTAATGGTCCAGCTTAGCATATTGAAGAACGTTTTAAAGCGTTGTACGATGGTTAGCGGATTTGAGCGGGTTATATAATATAATAGATTGCTCCAGGCAAAACTCATGCTCTGTTTTTGTTTAGCGAGATAAAGGCAGCAATAAACCGACTGGTTAAGGCAGGCCAATTCATCTGCCAAGTTATCCGTAGCTTTATGTTGAGCTAAAAACCGGTAGTGATAACTAAAGAAACGATAATCGTACATGGTTGAACTCAAGCCAGCTTCACCAAAGTAAGCGATGTTGGTATCGATATATTGTGTTGTGAAAATAGGATTGCAGAATACCTTCAGCGTTAAATGGTAATCGGCAGCAACTTTAAAGCTAAGCTGATATTTACCGGTGTAATTAAACACCTCGCGCCGGTAAAATACACCCTGGTGATGGATGCCGCGCGATAATACTTTGGTTACAGTATCATCGGCATATTTTGTGCCGGATGCTATGCCGGTTACATTGCCGTAAACCAGATCAATATTTTGATCGCCTATGGCATCGTAAACCTTTTGCAACACCCCGTTGTCGGCAAGGGAATCATCCCCCCCAATAAAATAAAGCCATTCGCCCTTTGCCATATCGATGCCTTTGTTCATGGCATCGTAAATCCCTTTATCGGGTTCGGATATGAATTGGACTGCCGCCTGCCCCGATTTTCTGAAGTTGCTAACAATAAGCTGGGTATCATCGGCCGAGCCTCCATCTACAAACACCAGTTCAATATCGTTAAAACTCTGATTGCTGATACTATCCAAAGTTTGCTGCAGTGTTTTGCCGCTGTTAAACAGGGGCATAATGATGGAGAAAAAAGGCGTCAATTGCTACCTGCTTTTAAAACAGTATTAACCTGTGTTACCCAAATGCCGAAACCTACATCGTTCCAATGTGCATCGCTACGGGAGTATAGGTTTCTTTTATCTTGTTTGAAAATGTTATAGACAGAAATGAGAGGAACGCTTGTTTTATTTTCAATCCTCGGGCCTAAATGATTATAGTTTAACCGATGCTCATCATAAATTGATGCGGCGTTAGGTATAAGCGACAGGTACACTTTTTTAAAGCCCAGCGATAGGTAATGCTTTTCATCGGCTTTGAGGCTTATGTTTACAGAATCGACTTCGGTATCTGATAACGACCTGAATACAGATTGATTAGAAGTAGTATCCACAGTGCTGTTTAACAACAATCGTTTTTTATCGGTACTCACGGCCACCTCTTTAGGTAAACGTCCTAAAATATGATAGTTGAATGCTGCTTTAATTTCTTTAAAAGGCGTGAATAACTTATCATCAAAAAGTAACAGCTCGATGTTTTTATTGAGGTCTTTATTAAAGATGATATTGCCCAGGCGTTCAGGCAATGAAACCGGTTTGAAGGCCGGAGGCACATCGGCATCGTTTAAGATTTCGAACGATTTTTTTGAACGGTAGTTGGCAATATTCAACTCCGAAAACTCCATGATGAGGTAGTTTTGTTTGGTGGTATCAGGTTTGATCGGGCCGAATGGAAACCGCCTGTCCAGGAAAACTACCTGGTCAAAACCATCAAAGGCGTTATTGAAATTTTTGTCTGCTGTAAAACTATCACCGATAATGTAGAGTACTTTATTGGTAGGAGCTTTATCAGCCCGGTTATCGTAAGTTTTAAACGGGATTAGTTTTATCCTGTATTCGGGGATGAAACTGATACCGTACAAGTCGCCATAATCCCATCGGTCGCTGCGCATAAAAACTTTGCGGTAAAGTGATTTTGGTTTCGCGCTGTCTGGCGTAAGATGGTCGAAATATCTGTCCTGCTTAACCCGGTTTATAAAACCCTGGTTCATGGCTGTTAGTAATACGGCCAGGCTTGCAATGGTGATCAATATGCCGGTTATCTTACGCATTAAAACTGGAAATAAATAAACTGGGCCTCGTTAAAAACACCCAGAAAGTAACACAATATCAAGAACGCAACCGAGGCCAGTATTTTTTTAGTGATGCTAAGGTCCGCGATCTTATATAGTTTTTTTTCGCCGGCCACCAATAAAACGATAATGAGCAGGCAATAGAAGATCTCTTTTACATTCATCAGCCCGGCTGCTGTATAGCTCATGTTATGGAACGTTACGATACGGCCGAGCATAAAAAACGCGTCTTGAATGGTATGCGCCCTGAAAAAGATCCAGGCAAAAAGCAAGTATAAAAAGGTGAAAACTACGCTCAAGCTTTGGTAAAGTGGGGCAGGAATCTTCTTCGCCAATTTGGCCCTACGCTTTTTGGTATAAACCTCGTAACACATAGCTACAGCATGCAATAAGCCCCAGATAATAAAAGGCCAGCCGGCACCATGCCATAAACCGCTGATGAAAAAGGTAACCGTTAAACCGAAATATACCGCTCCCTTGCCCCAATCGCGTTTGTTGATTAGGATGGGTGTAAATACATAATCGCTAAGCCAGGTGGAAAGCGAGATATGCCAGCGTCGCCAGTACTCGGTGATAGAGGCGCTGGTGAACGGGTAGTTAAAATTCCGCATCAGTTCGATGCCGAGGGTAAGCCCCGCACCCACGGCAATATCCGAGTAACCGCTAAAATCGCAATAGATTTGGAAGGCGAAAAAGAAAATGCCCACCATCATATCCAAAGCCGAATGGGCATGTAGGTTGGCAAAGAGCGGATCCACGTATAAACCCAGCCTATCGGCTATCACTACTTTTTTAAACAAACCTACCAGCATCAGGAAAATACCGGTGACCAGGTTTTTAGTATTGTAGTTATTAACCCTATGTAGCTGTGGCAAAATATGCTGCGGCCGCTCAATTGGCCCTGCTACCATTTGCGGGTAAAACATTACATACAGGGAGTAAATGCCCAAATGCCGCTCGGCCTTTTGATTGCCGCGGTACACCTCGATGGTATAACTCATAGCCTGAAATGTATGGAACGATAACCCGATGGGCAAAATAAAATTAAGCAAAGGGATCTCGGGCGCGTGGAACGAGGAGCCGATAAAGTTGATATTTTCGGCCAAAAAGTTGAAATACTTATAAAAAGCCAGTACACCGATGTTAGCCGCCAGACTTAGGATAAGAAAAAGCTTCCGCTTTTGCCCCTCCGATTTCTCGATCACTATACCGGCTATATAATCAACAATAATGGTGAAAAAGATGATGAGGATATATACCGGCTTAAAGTACATGTAAAAGTAACAGCTTGCAGCCAGCAGCCAGCCCCAGCGGGCTTTGTGGGGCAGCAGGTAGTAAACAGGCGTTACTATCAGGAAAAAAAGCAGGAACAGGAGCGAGTTAAAAAGCATTGGCCGGGCGAAGGATTATTTCTGCGTTTTTTGTGCTATCATGGCGCACATATCGCCAATGTTTTTCCAGGTATAGATCTCGGCAGTGGTGAAGCGGATGCTGAATTTTTTTTCGATAGCTACAATCAGCTGGATGTGGTTTAACGAATCCCATTCTTCTACATCGGCGGCGGTGGTAGCGGGTGTAAGCACGATGTCGTCGTTTTCTAATACATCTTTAAAAATATCGTTAACCTGTGTAATTATTTGTTCGGTAGCCATTATTGTTTGCCGGTTATAAATGTTTGTTTATTGATGTAATTGTCTGTATTAAGTTCCCAAACATCACCGTTTTGGGTGAAGCCCAGGTTTTGATAATGATCTTTTACGATGCCGTTCTTTTTAGTAGGCAGGTATTCGCCCACAATTTTGCCGAACCCATTATCCCGGGCAACTTGTACGATATTGTTAAGCGTGAAGTTTTCCATTCCGCGTTTTAATACCCGGCAACTCATGATCCAGGTATCGATAAAAAGGTTGTCTTCAGTTGTTTTTTTGAGGATGATCACGGCTATCAATCCATTATCGCCAAATTTATCTTCGAGGTTAAAAGTTAGCGTAAAATGATCTTTCGAATTGCTGATCTCTGTGATATCCGCATCGTTATAGCGGATGGTACGCAGGTTAAACTGGTTTGAGCGCAAAGTTAATTGCGCAACCCGCGGCAAAGTGAATTTATCAACAGCGTTCACTCGTGAGTGCATATCCAAACTGGCCAAATAATCAGCCTCGTTGGCAAAGTTGTTTTGCAGACTGGTACGCTGTGCCTGTTGGCGGTATTGCTCGGTGCGATCTTTATCATCTTCGGTGAAAGACGCGGTATCAAACAAATTTAGTTCCCGCAAAAATAGCATATAATCGGCAGGGTCATCGGGTAGGGAAGGCACCGTTAGTTCGGGAATGGCCGATTTGACCATTTCGCGTTCAAAGGGGTTATCATCCAAAAATACCATGCTGTCCATCCCAATGTTCAGTACCTGTTGTATGTAACGGATGTTATCAACTTTGTTTTCCCAGTTGGCTACAAACAGGCTAATATCATCCAGTTTTAGTACCATATCCGGGTGAGAGATGAATGGTTCTTGCGCAATTTCAAGTGTATTTTTGCTGCATACCGCCAATATAATGCCCCGATTTTTTAACTCGCGGCACCAAAGCTGCAACTGGGTAAAAGCTTTACCCATACCCAGGCTACCTATCATAATATTCTCCATACCATCATCGCCAATAACGCCGCCCCAAAGGGTGTTATCCAGATCAAGCACAAGGCATTTTTTTGATTTGCCGAGTGTCGACGCGATGATTTGGCTGATGCTTTGACCAATGGCCGGTAAAAAATCAATCCCGAATACCATATCGGCATTAATATACATTTTGGTATCGAAGGTGTTTTGGTATCCCTTAAACGAAGATAGGGAAGCGAGATCTGTAATATGCAGACCTGTATTTTCTACAGCAAGGTCCATTAAACCTAAGTTTAATTTTCGCAACTGATATAGAAACGAGGTTTTTGTTTTAGCCGCGTAACTGCCAAAAACCTGATCATTTATCTCAACATAAGTATTGATGATAACCTGGGTTTTTAAGCGTTGGGATAGCGTGGTATAAAGATCGGCTGTTTTGGCGATCACCTCATTAGCAAACCCCGCGCGGTTATCCTCCTTATAAAAGCTATGCAGTAAATGCTCGGTTGATTGGATGATAACGATGTAGGAGGGGGCGAAGGCATATAACTCAGATGTTGGATCGTAAACCTGTTGTTCAATCTGGTTATAATCGGCCTCGTATAATTCCAGCTTTAAACCCAGTTCTACGCCATAGCCTCTTATTGCGGTATTTATAAACTGCGATGCGCTATCGGCCAGCAATGCTACTTTAACGGGTGTTAAGCTGGTAATATCTTTTTTTAAATTTTTTTTCAGATCGGAGAATGACAGCATTTATTGAAGCTTAATTTTCCTGTTTGTATTTGTTGATAAACCCATCGATATCAAAAAAGTGTTTCTCTACCTCAAGGATCTTTTCATCATCAAAATCCCACCACTTAATTTTTTCAAGGGCTGTTATTTGCTCGTCGCTAAACCTGAACCGCACAATTTGGATAGGTGAGCCATAGGCTACCGCATAAGGAGGGATATTTTTAGATACAACCGCGCCTGCACCAATAATAGCGCCGTTACCTATGGTAATGCCATCTAAAATGGTAACATTCATGCCTATAAAAACATCGTTGCCTATGGTAATGGGTGCCCTTTCGGTAATTTTATCTTCTTTGGCATAATGAAACCCAGCCTGGTTTTGCGTTGAATAAAATACCGGCGATGTTGATAAGCCATTAGTTGGATGGATACCCCAGCCGCAAATTACATTAGGCCCTATAGAACAAAATTTCCCTATTTCGCAAAAACTGATAAATGAGTTGCGGGCGATATAAGTTCCCTTACCAATTTTGCTTTTAACAATAGTATATGGCGCGAAAATATTGGCGTTACCGGCTTCAGATTCTGTTAGTTTGCTTGGTACTATGCTTGAGCCTTTAATAGCCCTAAGCCATTTGAGTTCGTGTATTTCGGGGATGAAATAACCCAACAGACGAAAAGATCTACGCCTTATCCAGTTTTTCATTTCGTTTTGATGGGAGTAAAACGTTGAAATAGTGAATAAAGCTTTATCCTGATCCGGTTTAAAAACGTGATCCTTTTCCACTCATGTACAGCGCCATGCGCACTTTCGCTCCAGATCATTTGATGGTCGGCCTCCCACTGTTCCTTCATTTTGGGAGAATGGGTTTTGGCCTCGTCATGGATATGCGCTACCGATAAAGGTTGTTTGATGAACAGCCTGCGGTGGCCTTTCACCAGCCTCAGCCAAAGTTCATAATCCAAGGCGCAATGTAATTCTTCCCAAATTGGTTCGTGAATTTTTGCACTCCAGAATGTTGAAGGCTGTACCAAACCTGGGATTTTAATGAAGTAGTCAATAAAAGGCAGGATACGGTTAAGTTTGTCCTGGCCGGTTAACACATTGCGGTCAATTCCATAACCGTAAATAAAATCGACCTTAGTTTTTATAAAGCTGGTTATTACCTGTTGAAAAACGCCTTCCAGGTAATAATCATCACTGTTGATCCATGCATGATAATCGCCCGATGACAAGCTAAAGCCCATGTTTATAGCGTGACTTTGGCCGCGATCTTTTTCATGCTGATGGTAGCTGATCCAGGGGGCATATTTTTCGATGATCTGTAGTGAGCCATCGTTGCTGCCACCGTCCATAACGATATATTCAAGGTTGGGATAGTTTTGCAATAGCACTGCCCGGATGGTTTGCTCCAGGAAACCCGCCTGGTTGTATGACGGGGTAACGATGGTAAGCTTTGGCCAGTTTGTTTTTTTACTGTAAACAGCCGGATCGGTTTGCCTGTCCCATGGCCAGCCTGTTTTACCGGAAGGCGGAGATGGCAAACTATTCAATAAGCCATCTTCCGCATGTTCAATAACAGGCAGTGGCAATTTAACTCCTTTGGTAATGAAGTTTGATTGGTAAGATGACAAATCGGGCAGGTTCAAATTTTAAACTGTTGTTAAAGTTTTCATATAGCTGATAAACCTTTGCTCTTCAGCCGGGCGTTTTAGCACAGATGGCTGGGTAAAGTTTCCGGATGATAAGATAGCTTTCAACTCGTCATAACTATCGTAAACCATTATCCCGGTTACCAGATCGCAGCTCCGGGCTGCGTGCGTGTTTGCAATAACAGGTAAGCCGGCAATCAATAACTCGGGTATGCGTGTTAAAGCCCCACCCGAAGGTTGCTGATGGATAACCGCGCAATCCGAATCGGCTATCAACTGAGCTAAAGTATTGTTATCGACAGATCCCCATACCCTAATATTTTCTGCCGGGAATTTATCTTTTAACACTTCCGAGCCAAAGCCCGCGATATGGATATTAATTCCTTTTATAGTTTGTATTTGCTGTAACAGTTCACTAAAACCGGTAAGTGTTGGCTGGTTGTGGAATGTTCCGAGCAGCAATATATTTTGTTCTGTATTCTCAGTTTTATTGCTTGCCAGCTCTCGTTTTTGCCTAATCTGTTTTAGAAAATCTTCGGCAGCCGGGGCCGGGTAATAGGGGAGGTACGCTGCATCAATGCCATAGTTAGAAAGCAGCCAATGCTCCTCGCGCGAAATGGTGAACACTTTTTTACATAGCTTTAGATAATCCAGCTCTTCAAATAGCCATTGCGGCGACGGTTTGTTTGAAAACACGCTTTTATTACCTGCCACTAACGATTCGAGGTTATGCGGTAAGGCTACAACCGGAACATGATGCTTGTAAAGAACTTCGGCCAGTAAAAGGTTATACTCAACCGTCGATTCCCAGATAAAAAGATCTGGTTTATGTTGTTTAACAAACTGTTCAAAAATAGCCTTGTAGCGGCCAATGGCATAGTTGTTTTTGTTACCGGCTCGCAGGGTTTTGGTTTGCTGCAGTCCGCTTAAATAAAAAGAGAGTTTGCTGCCGGTAGCTATGGTATTACTCAGATCAGCCTGTTTTGCTTCAATCCTTGCCTCGGATAGCAAATGATCTATCTGCGAGGCGCGTTTATTACCGCCATGCCCAAAGGCATCGGGTAAAAAATGAGCATGTTTATAGATATTAGGCAACAGCTTTTTTAGATAAACTAAGATTTAATTCCCTGACCCTGATCGCATCGTCAGAAACTCCGGCCATTTTTGTGCCATTCAGCAGATAAATTACCTCGGCCTCATAAGCGTAATGCCACTTTTTAATGCCCGGAATTATTTTGCAGGCCAGGTAGCGTAACCAGCTTGCAACAAGCAAT
Organism: Mucilaginibacter sp. CAU 1740; assembly: GCF_039839285.1. NCBI lineage: Bacteria > Pseudomonadati > Bacteroidota > Sphingobacteriia > Sphingobacteriales > Sphingobacteriaceae > Mucilaginibacter > Mucilaginibacter sp. CAU 1740. Next base: position 34,861 of record NZ_JBDOQS010000004.1, read on the forward strand.
AAGTTTTTTTTTAATGCCGATAAGCTGTTGATGCCGATCTGTTTCCGGTACAGGTTGAGCACCCGGGTTTCATGATCATTAACATTCAGGAGTTTATCTCGATATTTTTCAGTTAGCCTATCAGATGAAATATGGTGCTTAAATACCAGCTCTTCATCATAATAAAGGCTGTAACCGGCTAAGATAAACCGCATGCAAAGTTCAACATCTTCGGCGCGGGCACTTTCTGTTTTATCGGGGCCAAGCAACAGGGATGAAATATCACGGTTAACCTTTTGGTAAAGCGATTTGCGAAATACCATGCCCGCCCCCCATAAATATCCTTTAGTCGATACATCGCCCGATGTTGCTGCCGGTTTGCCCACCGCATATATCTGCTGATATTGTGCAAACCATGAGGGGATTTCCTTTTCCGTAACGGCTATACCTTGCCCGCCAGCGGCTGCAACCAATGGTTTGGTATTGATAGTTTGGTAGGCCTTGTTAATATACCCCGCATTTAACCAATTATCATCATCGCAGATAACGATGTATTCGTATTTAGCGTTATTAACACCTGTTGCCAGGGCGTAATACTTGCGTGGGCGTGATTCGGTTAAAATAGAAAAGCCCACGTTAGGCAAATCGTATTGTTGCCATTCAGAACGGGCGACTTCGGCTGTCGCGTCGGTTGATGCATTATCTACAATAATGATCTCCCAATTTATTTCTGCAGGCACTTCTTGCGCTGCCAGGTGGCTGAGTGTTTGAGGCAACTGCAGCGCGCCATTATAAGTGCAAATGATTACCGATATGCCCAACTGCGCAGTGTTATCCATTCGGTAACATTAGGCTTTTTAACAGCGAAGCGTCTTCGGCTGTTAACAGAAACGATCGCTTCATGAGTTGGTTATTAGCCATCATCTGCTTATCAATCGTTTCGGCATCTTTATCTATTAATAGAAACAGTTTTACCACTTCATTAAGGTTGCGGCAAACGTTAATGTAATCGTACTTCTCATCCGCAAGGAATTCGTCACAATTGCAAAAAATGGTTTTGAAGCCGAGGTTAATACTATCTATAGATGAGTAGCCCATAAAACTGCCAACGGTAAAATTTAAGAAGTAACCGCTTTTAAGCTCTTCACTCAGTTGGGCCATCGGGATTGATCTTTTGGTGAAAGCGATATGCTCTGTAACCCCCAATTGCTCAGCCAACCGGATGGTGTTTTCATATATAGCGTTGTCCTCAATAGCACCAATAAACGTTAGCACAAAGCCCGTCATGCCCTGCTGTTTAAGCTGATGGGCCATATTTACCAGGTCGGGGAAGGCGTTCTTATCCCCCGCTACACGGGCTACCAGGTTAATCCTGATCATTGATAAATAATTTTGCCAGCACCATTTTGGCTTTTATAGCATTACCGTACTGGCTGAAAAGTTCAGTCTCCTGGTATTTATTGATGCTGACGATAGTATCATTGGGATTGCCGAAAATCTCTTGTTGATAGGCATATTCCCGCTTAGGGAATTGAACAGCGTTGTTCACATTCCAAAAAAAGCGGTGGGAGTGTAACACGGTGTCAAAAACTTTATCCACGTTATAAAGGCCTATGGTGTGGATGCTTTTATAATATTTTGCTGCAAAATATTTTAGCTTAACAGCCCACCATGCTGAACGCATCATTTTAGCTGGTGCCCTGAAATGTTTTATGTTATTAATACGTGTGCGCACTACTTTAACACCCTGAGTTTTTAAGATGCGATCATAATGTTCCTCATCGTAACTATCCAGTATAAGCACCGTGGGGTTTATATTGTTCTTTTGAGCGAAGGTTACCAATTCAATCAGTAGCTTCTCTGCACCACCAATACCCAGCCTGTTACTGATGATCAGGATATTATTCATAAAACTGTTGGATAGCTTTGCATACATAAGCGATCTCCTCATCAGTCATGCCCGGGTTAAGGGGCAGGCTCAGGCAGGTTTCGGCCATTTCTTCGGCTATCGGGAAATCGCCTTTTTTATAGCCCAGATGCTCGTATGCTTTTTGCAAGTGTGGTGCAACAGGATAGTGGATGCCTGTACCAATGCTGTTATCATTTAAATACTTTTCAAGCTCGTCGCGTTTGGTTGTTCGCACTACATATAAATGATAAACATGGTCCGCGCGCGGTGCGGTAACCGGTAATATTAGATCAGGGATACCGGCGAGTGCTTTGGTATATGCGTCGGCTATTTGCTTACGCTCATCAAGCCAGCTGTTGAGGTATTTTAATTTTACTGAAAGAAATGCAGCTTGCAATTCATCCAGCCTCGAGTTTACGCCAATAACCTCGTTATAATATTTTTTCTCCGATCCATAATTGCGAATCAGGTTTGTTTTTTGGGCAAGAGCGGCATCGTTGGTGGTCAAAGCCCCCGCATCACCATATGCCCCCAGGTTTTTTGTTGGATAAAAGCTGGTTGCGTTAATATTGCCAAAGCTGCCGGTAAGTTTGCCGTTATAGGTACAGCCTTGTGCCTGAGCATTATCTTCAATTACAAACAAATTATACTTGTTTGCAATCTGAATAATGGTATCCATCTGGCATGCCTGGCCGTACAGGTGTACAGGCATTATCACTTTAGTTTTTGGGGTGATGGCCGCCTCAAGCCGGGTTACATCAATGTTATAAGTTTGCGGATCGGGTTCAACGGGAACAATCGTTGCGCCCGTTTGCGATATGGCCAGCCAGGTGGCTATGAATGTGTTTGATGGTGTGATCACCTCGTCACCTTCTCCAACTTCCAATGTTTTTAGGGCGATGTGCAAGGCATCAAGTCCGTTGGCTACGCCTATGCAATGCTGTACCTGGTTGTATTGGGCATAGGCCTGCTCAAAGCTCGTAACCTCCTTGCCCAGTATGTACCACTTGTTTTGAAACACACGCTCAAAAGCCGCGCGGATCTCATCTTCAATTAAATCATTCTGAGCGGTAAACGACAAAAAAGGAATGTTCATCAGGGATTTAAAAGGTTATAACGGTTGCCCCCCAGGAGTAGCCTACACCAAAACCGGCCAAAAGCCATTTTGCATGCGCTGGGGCTGGTTTTTGTTCCATGGCTTCATAAAGCGCAATGGGTACCGATGATGATACCGTATTACCCACGTTGGCCATATAGATATAAAAATTTTCGGCAGGGATCTCCATCTTTTTGCGCAGGTGCTCCAGCATATATTGGTTAGCCTGGTGCAAAATAAACTGGTCGATCTCGGCTTTATCCAAATTGTTTTTAACTAATGTATCGGCAATAAGACCGGGGACGGCCTGTGATGTGAACGCGAAGATTTCCGGCCCGTCCATATGTAAATGCCCCGGCGATTGTTGGTTGCCGTAACCATCCTTCACACTATCAGCGTTTTTATCCGGGTAGCGGATGGCTCCTTGTTTTACCATCAGGTTTTCTGCTCCTTTACCATCGGTGCCTAACTCAAAATCGCCGATAGCTGCAAAACCATCGGTACTAATAAGCGTAGCGGCGGCGGCATCGCCAAAAATGGTACGGTTGCCTTTATCGCCGGGATGGATAAATTTCGAATAGGTTTCGGAAGTGAGCAGCAGAATGTTTTTGGCTATCCCTGCAGCTACCAATCCTTTGGCCAAAGCCAAACCATATATATAGCCCGAACATCCCAAATTAAAATCGAGCGCTCCTGCTTTTACCGGGATGCCTAATTTATCCTGGATAATGCAGGCCGTAGTGGGTAAAAAATAATCGGGACTTTGGGTGCAGTAGAGTATAAAATCAATTTCGGCAGGATTGATGCTATGCTCCGTAAAAAGTTTTTGAGCGGCAGCAACGGCCATGTCTGATGCAAACTCATCCATAGCGGCAATATGCCGGGTATCAATACCTATTTTGTTGGCTATTTTCTCCACGCCCCATTCCGGAAACAACGCCGATAACTCGGCATTGCTTAACTGCTGCTGGGGTAAATGATACGAGATTGCTTTAATAAAAGCCTGCATTACTGAATTGTAAAGCCTCCATCCAATAATAGAGAGATGCCGGTTACCCACTTGCTGGCGTCGGACAGGAGGTAGATGATAGCGTTGGCCACATCCGTAACTTCGCCATAGCCCAATGGATATTTGCTTTCATCCTCGGCCATTTGTTCGGCCGAAAATGCGGTTGTATTCTCGATCATCTCCGTACGCACCATACCCGGCGACACGTTGTTCACTCTTATTTTTTGCGGGGCAAGCTCGAGCGCGATAACCTTTTGCATGGAGTTGATAGCACCCTTTGATGCGCTATACATCGAATTGCCCTTAGCCCCAATAAAATTACCACCTATGGATGAGATGAATACGATGGAGCACTTTTTATTAAGCTTCTTTTTCTTCAGCAGCTTGCTGATCAACAATACCGGTGCATAAAAATTGGTTTGCATAATATTGTTCAGCTCGGCGTGGTTAACAAACTTAAAAGGCAGGGTTTTAACAATGCCTGCCGAAAGTACCAGGCCATCTAAAGGGGGTAGAGCGTCGGCCAGTAGGTCGGTTTCTGCATCTATGGTTAAATCGGCAATGTGTTTTTGGTGATTGCCGGGTTCTAATTGTTGCAGGGTTTGCTCCAGCCTGCCGTTATCGCGTGCGGTGATATGTACAGTAGCACCCATCCCGGCGGTGGAGATAGCTACCTGCCGCCCGATACCGGATGATGCACCGGTAACTAAGATGTTTTTATTTTGTAATGAGAACGGATTATCCATAAGTGATCAGGTCTGGCACAACAAGCCTGTTGGTTTTGCAAATTAAACTTGCCCATGATAGGCCTACACCAAAGCCACAGGCGATGATCTCATTTTCGCCATTGCGTAAACTTTCGGCGGTTTCGGTAACCATGGTTAGGGGAATAGTGGCGCTGCTGGTGTTGCCAAAGTTTTTTAACGAAAGCGGTACTTTATCTTCTGGCAGCTGAAGCTTTTTCCTGATACGTTCGTTCATCATCAGGTTGGCCTGGTGAAAATAAAAGTGGTTCACTTGCCCTTTGTCAATGCCGAATTTATTGATGAGCGCGTTAACCGTTTCCGGCGCTTTTGAAATACCGAACGAGAATACATCCATACCATCAAGCGTAAGTTCCAGGTTATTGCGACTTATACCATCGCTAATCGGGTTTTCTTGCAGCGATGCCTCGTTAAAACGGTTGCGGTATCCGCCATCATTAATGATGATAGCCTGGTAACCGCTGCCATCTGTACCTAAATGAAACTTAATGCCTTCTTCGCCTTCAACAAATTCAAGTGCGGTGGCAGTGCCCGCGTCGCCGAAAAGCGGGTAGGTGCTTTTATCGTTTTTTGATGATGTCATTGACGATGTATCCCCGGCCAGCAACAAGGCTTTTTTGATGGTGCCCGATTGCATATAGCTACCCAGCGTGCTCAAGCCATAAACAAAGCCCGAACAGCCTAACGAAATATCGAGCGTAAAACACTCTGTTGATAGGCCCAACTGGTTTTGTAAAATGCAGGATGTTGCGGGTAAAATATAATCGGGCGTTTGGGTTACAAACACCAGGCCGTCAATATCTTTTTTATCCCAGCCCAGATCCTCTATCAGCTTTTCGGCTGCTTTAAAGCAAAGGTCGGATGTGCATGTGCCTGCTTTTACAATGCGGCGGCGTTCAACCCCTGTGGTTTTGATCAGCTTTTCCACATCGGGCGCGGCAATATTGGTTATTGCCGTATTCTCTTCAATGGTTTGCGGTACACAGGCGGCTACCCCTTTAATCGCCACATTTTTTATATGCAGGAATGCCATTACGCGTTTTGTTTTGAAGCTACTATGTTGTATATATCTTCAATAGTTGATGATTTTCTAACATCATCACCGGTTAACCTTACCGAATAATTTTGATCAACCATGGCTATTACTGATAACGCTGTCATTGAACTCCATTCATCATTTTCTTTAAACAGGGTATCGGCCGCAAACTGGTCTGCAGGGATCTCGTCAAATTGTTCTGCAAATTCCTGTACAAATGTTTCAATGTTCATGCTGTTGTTATATTGATGGTTGTATAATGCTTGTTAAAAATTCTTTTTTACGCTGATAATCTGCCGCGTTCATATACATGTAAACGTTAAGGTCATCCTCGCTTGTTACGGTGAAAAACATTTTGTGATAGCGGAGCAGCTTTTTATTGTCTTTTCGTACATCTATCACGCAGCGGTCAAATTTAAATTCTTCAAAAATCGCGGTGGTCAGGAACAGATCAGCCCGGATGGAATTTAACTCGTCCTGCCCGCTTTTGGCCAGCCAGCTACCCGAAGTTACAGTATTGTGCTCAATATTATATAGCCTGAAAACCCCCAAAGGCTCATTTTGCTCATCGGTATATAAAAAGTAATATTCAAGACCGCGGGCCTCCCGTTCTTTGTATTTACGGATCCAGGCTTGTTGCGCTTCAAGTTCATTGCTAACCGGCGATACATGCTTGGCCAGCCTCGGATCGGTACGGAGGCTCAAAATAAATTCGGCATCCTGCTCCTCAACCAGCCTGAAAATTAATCCGTATTGATGCGCGGGTAATTGTATCACAGGTTTTTGTATTGTTTAAAATCCGGGTAATCGCGCAGGTAATCCTCTTCGGTATAAAGCATCGAAGCTAATACCAGGCAAATAGCCCCTGATGAAAAGTTTGAAATATCGCGCCAAATGCCGGGTTTTACATGCAATCCCATGTAAGGGCGGTTTAGCTGTACTGTTTTTTTGTTGATGCCATCATCAATAGTCAAATCAAAGCTCCCGCTGGCTGCCACTATAAATTGCTCCAATTGTTTGTGCCCATGCGCAGCGCGGGATTCGCCGCCGGGAATATCATATAAATAGTAAACCCGTTTTACATCAAACGGTACGTGAATGTTGTTTTCTACAGGTGTAATGTTACCCGCCCGGTTATGGATGCGGCGCAGGTGGATGATGTTGCAATCAAAAACGGTGGTTGTTTTACTGCTCATGTGCCTTGCTTACAAACTGGTCAAAATCCCTGATATAGTCCTGTTCATCGTACTTACCATCGGCCAAAATCAATGCCAGTGAGTTGGTGGAGAAATTCTCGATCTCCCGCCACATCATTTTAGGCACATATAAACCGTAGTATGATCGGTTCAGGCTGAACCGCATTTCTTTATCACCATCGTGCAGTACCACATCAAAGCTGCCGCTTAGTGCAACGATAAATTCCTGCAAACTGAGGTAGGCATGCCCGCCGCGCCGCTCACCACCCGGTACGTCGTAGATCCAGTAAGTGCGCTCAATTTTGAACGGGATATGGTTGTTTTCTTCGATGAAGGAGAGGTTCCCCCGGTCATCTAAAAATTTAGGCAGTTGTATAATGTGTGGAACTTCCATAAGGTACTATGCCTGGTAATTTACGGTAAAATCAAGTTTGGGATGGATAACTCCCGGTGCTAAAGCGCTATTGCTGCCCTTACTCTCGTTTTCCACCTCGAAGCCGATAAAGTCATCGGCACTAAATAGCAGATAACGTTGGTTTTCGCCAAAGATCAATTTAAATGAATAATTGCCCGCGTTTAATAAGTAAGGAGGGATAACGCATTTAACATGATATAAACCGGTGTTTGAATCATTATTGGTTGAGATGAGCACGCCATTATGAAACACGGGGATCTCGTCGCTGTTCTTTAATTCGAAAGTAGCATCGAGGTTGATGCCTGCCTTTTTGTTAAAAAACGTCATCTCAAAACTAAGCCCCGTTGATATGGAAATACTTTCGCCCTCCAACGATCTGATCATAAATTTCAGCACCCTGATATTTTCATTACCTGGTGCCGAATCCAGATTGCCACGGTGCTCAAAGCTTGATTTTGTATTGTTATTGGTTTGATAGAAGCTAACTGCTTCCAGCTGTTTATTTTGATAAATGAGCTGCCCGTTGGCCAGTACAATCCCTTTATTGCAAAGCGTTTTCACCGCGGCCATATTATGGCTCACAAATAAAACGGTACGACCTTCGCCTTTGCTTACCTCGCCCATTTTGCCAAGGCATTTTTTCTGGAACTCGGCGTCACCTACGGCTAATACCTCATCTATAATTAAAATTTCACTCTCAAGGTGCGCAGCCACCGCAAAGGCTAACCGCACATACATCCCCGACGAGTAGCGTTTTACCGGTGTATCGATATAACGTTCAACGCCCGAAAAATCAACTATCTCATCAAATTTCCGTTTGATCTCGGCTTTGCGCATACCCAAGATGGCACCGTTGAGGTATATATTTTCGCGCCCGGTTAATTCGGGATGGAAGCCTGTTCCTACCTCCAGCAAACTGGCTATACGTCCTTTCATTTTTACCGAACCGGTAGTAGGGGAGGTAACCCGGCTTAATATTTTGAGCAAGGTACTTTTGCCTGCACCATTCCTGCCTATGATGCCTACCGCATCACCTTGTTCAACTTCAAAGTTGATATCACTCAGGCTCCAAACCACATCGCTGGTGCCTTTGGTGCTGCGGTCATTGATCTCGCCTATTTTTAAAAACGGATCTTCTTTGCCCCGTAGCCTGGCCCAAAAACGTTCCAGATCGCGTGAGATGGTACCTGTGCCGAAATCGCCAAGTTGATAGGCTTTTGAAAGATTTTCTACCTTAATTACCGTGCCCATTTATACTGTATCAACAAAAGCTTTTTCAACTTTATTAAATACCACTGTTCCTATTATCAGGATAATAACTGTGGTTAACGCGCTATAACCTAAAAGTTCCCAACTGAAACTACCCTTTCCTAAAAAGCCGTACCTGAAGGTTTCAATTACCGCTGTGATAGGATTGGCCTCAATGATCCAGGCATATTTGGCATGCTGGGTTTGCACTACAGATAAGGGGTAGATAACCGTAGTAGCATACATTAAAAGTGGCACACCGAAAGTGACCAGAAAAGCGATGTCGCGGTATTTGGTAGTAACTGCCGATATGATCATTCCCAATCCTAATCCCAACGAAGCTATCATCAGGATAAGAACGGGTAAAAGCAATGCGATATAATTAGGTGCGATATGTTCGCCCTTCGCTAAAAATACAATATAGAGCACAACAAACAATGCCAGTTGCACGGCGAAACGCACCAGGTTTGATAATACGATACTCACGGGCATAATTAACCTCGGGAAGTACACCTTGCCCAGCATGGCGGCATTATCCTTAAATACAGTTGATGTTTTGATCAAACAATCAGAAAAATAGTTCCAAACGATGGTACCGGCAAGGTAAAATAATGCTTTAGGCAAGCCATCAACCGGGATACCGGCCAAACCGCCAAACACCACGGTGTAAAACACAATGGTTACTATGGGCTGCACAAAAAACCATATAGGCCCTAAAATGGTTTGTTTATAAAACGAAATAAAATCACGGCGTACTAATAATAATAACAGATCGCGGTAGTGCCACAGTTCTTTCAGCTTCAGATCGAGCAGGCTGCTTTTGGCATTTATTTCAAAATCCCATTTTTCTTCGCTCGCGCTACTCATTGATCAGCTGCTCCAGTTTTATCATATAATCGTGTTCATTAAAATGAGTTACACATTCCTGCTGCAGATTTTTGCGTTTTGTGGCGGTTAATGGATTTTGTAAGTGCTTTGAAATAACCCTATCAAGCTGCTCAAGGTTATCAGGATCAATAGCTTCGCCCAGTTCGCCGTTTCGTATGGCATCTATGCTGCCATCGGCATTGCCGCAAACAACAGGCAAGCCACAGGCCATGGCTTCGATAAACACAATACCGAAACCTTCTTTTTTACTCGGCAAAACAAACAGGTCGGCCAATAAAAAATGATCGGCCAGCTCATGTTCATCAACAAAGCCGGTTAATATGATCCGGTCATTTACATCGCATTCGGCAATCAGTTTTTGGATGCGGTTGTATTCCTGGTCATCATATTTGCCCGAAAGCACATATTTTATCTGCGGAAATTTAGTCTTTAAGCTGCCTAATGTTCTGATAACCTGATCGTACCCCTTGTATTGTTCGGTACAGGCCAGGCGGGTTAATGAAAAAATAACTACATCGTCATTTTTCAAGCCATAGCGTTTTAAAAGCTTTTCGGGCTTTTCAAACACATGGGGCAGTTGTATAAAGGGATCGATGGCGTTGTTGAGCACAAAGCATTTATCTTCATTAATGCCATGCCTGCTTATCATTTGTTGTTTGGTGAAATTACTAACACAGATCACCTTATCGCAGTTATTAAGTAACCTCCGTTTAAAAAATGAAAGCGGCCGCCAAACCTCAATACCATGTGCAACCAGCCATATCTTACAATGAGGGTTTATAAATTTTAACACATGGCCTATAATGGAAAGGTTAATGTGGCTCAGCACAACCACATCAAGTACCATTGGGTTAAAAATGGTTTTTAAAACAAAGTTTATGCGGTTTACGCCAAAGCCTTTAAAATAAGCGGGCGGCAGATATTGCTGCATCAAATCGTTAGGCTTATCATAAGCCGACCACAGTTCAAAATGCCATTTGTTTTTTAAAGCTACCCGATGTAGGGAATGGCCAAGCGTGCGGGTCATTTTTTGAATGCCGCCCGTGGTACTGAAAGTTTGTAAAGTAAATAGAGTTACATTTTTAGGCATTGTTTTGTACCTGATACAGGGCAAAAGCTTTTGACCAGTGCAGGTTGTTATTTTTAAATTGTTGAATAATGGTTTGGGCTTTTTTTCCTTTATAGTTATTGATGTCGCTTATTTGTTTGTGCCCCTGCATCCAATGTTGTAATGGAAATGTGAAACCCATTTTTGGCCGGTTCCATATTTCGGCTGGGAGCAGGTTACTAAAGCTATCTATCAATAATTTTTTGGGTTGTTCGGTATTAAATCTTATTGTGTTAATAATGGATTGAGCGGCCTGGGTAAAATCCTCATCTAAAAAAGGTACCCGCACTTCCAGGCCATGGTTCATGCTCATTACATCTGTATCGCGAAGCAACTGGTTTTGCATATACAGATTGGTCTCGAGCCAGGATGCATGTTCTTCATTATAATTACGTGGCGCCAAACTATCTGCCGACGCAAATAAAACCTCATTGATATGTTTAGTGTCGGTATCCAGAATGGCGGCAATATCGGCAGGTAAAAACAAGCCTCTTAATACAAGATAATCGGCTACCAGGCTATCAACACTTAAAAAGCTCAATCTTTTATAATTGTCGGGAGCAAATGAACTGAACGCCCTAAGTAACTTTGATGGGAGCTTGCGTAGATAGCCAAGGAGTTTTATCCGCTTAAATGAAGGGTATCCTCCAAAAAATTCGTCGGCTCCAATACCTGATAGTACTGCTTTTAAGCCATCATCGTGCGCGTACTTACTGATAAACCAGCTGTTAATGCCATCGGTTGTAGGCATATCCATCGCGTTCATGATCTGCGGAAAAGAAGCCTCAAAATCATTTTGCTTTACCAGGTGTAAAAAGTTTTGACCATTTGTTTTATTGGTGATGATTTGCTGGTAGCCACGCTCGTCGTAGCTTTTTTCATCAAAAAATATCGAAATGGTTTTAAGTTGCTCTTTTTTGTACTGATTTGCCAGCAAAGTGATCAGGCTTGAATCAATGCCTCCACTTAAAAAAACACCTATGGGCGCATCGGCTATCAATTGCCTTTTTACACTATTGTTAAGCGACTCGCTAATCAATTGCCGCGCCTCATTAATATCCGTTATAATATTTGATGTGCTTTGGCTTTGGTAGCTATTTAGCGTGTATTGGGCGGTGATATTATTCCAGCTTAAAAAATGCCCTTTAGGCAAGCTAAATATATTTTTTAAAGTTGTATAAGGCTCGGGTATATGGCCAAACGCCAGCAACCTGATCTGCCATCCGCCATCATTTTCGGTATGGAGACAGGCTGCTTTAAACGCCCGTACCTCTGATGCGAAACTGAGCGTTTTATTTGCTGTAGAATAATATAAAGGTTTTATACCGGCGGTATCCCGCACAAGGTAGGTTGTAGCCTTTTTAATATCATACAACGCGAAGGCAAACATCCCCCTCAATTTTGAAAAAGCTGTGGTGCCCCAATAGATGTAGGCCTGCAAAATAACCTCGGTATCAGAGTCTGATTTGAATTTTGCGCCTAATGTTGAAAGCTCCTTTTTCAGTTCGGGATAATTATAGATCTCGCCATTAAAAGTTATCCAGGCTTTTTGATCAGCATCGGCCATGGGCTGGTGCCCATTTTGGCTCAGATCAATGATGGATAAACGCCGGTGACCAAAAACCAATCCGGCCTGGTCATCATAAAATATGCCCTCATCGTCCGGCCCGCCGTGTTGCTGCGCCCCGCACATCTCCTTTACTTTATTCCGGATCTCGCCTATCGGCAAGTTGCCAGAAACAATTCCCGCTACGCGGCACATGGTTGGTTGTTTTTCATAGCTTCGCCCCGTAAGTCACAGTTTTATTTTGTAACTTATTAGTTATTAAATGTTTATGCTTCAGGGGTCACAAACCGTTCGTATCTATCTAATATGGTCGCAAATAATAAAATATAATCTACAGACCAAAACAATTTTCCTGTTTTTAAAAGCGCTCAATAAGCGATGTGGCAACGTGTACAATGATGGAATAACCTATGCTTTCAAGGCGTAAGATCAACTGTTTTTGCGATCTGCGCGATACCACCTCGCCCGTCATCCCTTTCAACGCACCTGCCTTTATAATGATCTTTTCGCCCGGTTGCAGGTCCTCCTCCGTTATCTCCAATTCGTAAGGGCTTGCCATTAACAATTTAAGTTCCTGGATCTGCCTATCGGGCATTATGGCGGGCTTGCCCGAAAAATAAAGGAATCGTGAAATGCCTTTGGTCATCAATACTTCGGCCTGCTCGTGCTCAGTAATGTTTACAAACAGGTACGATTTAATAAAAGGCTCTTCAACCCATTTTTTACGGTCGCTCCATTGTTTAAGCTGGCGGTGCAGGGGTAAATAAACATCAATCCCTTTTGTAAGCAGCGCTTCATATGCTTTTTTTTCGGCCCTTGGGTTGGTGTAAACCGGGTACCATTTGTTTACCGCCATACTCAATTTGTAAGAAACAATGTTTACTACTCAATGAATTTAAAACCAATTTTTAGGGTTCCACCACTTTTTCTTCTCATCATCCAGGTAATAGCCCGAGCCTTCGTAGCCGCTGTAATCCGAATAATAGTAATAACGCGAGCCTGTATATTCGCCGGTAAATTTGGTAGTATAATATCTCGAGTGCAGCAAATCCTCTTCAAAGGCGTTTAAAACTATAACTGTGTTATCAAGCTGGTACTCTTGTGCTATACGTTGGGGCACTGTTGCCGCGTAAAATTTTGATTTGCCCGACCGGATCACAAAAACATTGATATCGCTCATCCGGATAAGCGGGATAGCATCAGATACCAGGCCGATAGGGGCGGTATCTATCATGATCACGTCATACCGTTTTTTTAATTCTTCAACTAACGCTTTCATGCGGTTGCTGTGCAACAATTCTGAAGGATTAGGAGGTACAGGGCCCGATACTATAAAATCCAGACCGGTTTGTACATCTACGGTTTGAATGATATCATCGATTTCTGCCTGGTGTGCCAGGTAATTGGTTAAGCCAACATCATTAGGCACCTGGAAAGTTTTGTGCAAACGCGACCGCCTCAAATCGGCCGCTATCAAAATCACCTTTTTATCAATAAGCGATAGCGTGCTCGATAAGTTTACCGCCACAAAAGATTTGCCTTCGCCCGCAACTTCTGATGTTATACAGATCACCTTATTGGTTTTTTCGGAAGCCAGGAAACTTAGGTTGGTACGTACAGATCGTACCGATTCGGCAAAAATGGATTTGGGTTTCGCAACAGCGAGAGCTTGCTTGTTATTTTCGTCAATCTCGTCTGGGAATTTTCTTATAACCCCAAGTATAGGAATAGAGGTAAGGCTTTCAACGGTTTCTTTATCATAAATAAAAGGGTTTAATACCCTGATCAATATGATCATGCCAAGGCCTATGGCCAAACCTAAAATAATAGCGGTACGGTGAATGTTATGCTCATTAGGTGAAACCGGATTAAAGTTCGGCTGCGCTAATTCAATTATAGTAGCGCCTGGGAGTATGCCTGCTCTGCTAATCTGGGCTTCGAGTTTTTTTTCGGATAAAAAAGAATAAACCTTATCGTTAATTTCAAAATCGCGCTGCAGGCTAACCATATCCCGTTGAGCGGCGGGCAGGGCTTCGATGGTTGTGTTAACCTGCCCAAGCTGGCTATCCAGATACTGTACGTTTTTTTCAAGCCCCACCCTTATCTGTTTGATATTGTTAAGGGCTGTATTTTTTATTTGTAAAATACTTTGATTGATGTTTTGAATAGGCTGCGAATCTGCATTATAGGTTGATAGCAGGCTGGCCCGTTCGGTTATCAGGTTATCTAACCTGGTAACAAGCGCTTCGAGCGAAGGGAGGTTTGTTCCGCCCACATTAAAGTTAAGCGTTACGTTGTTTTTTTCCTTATTGATCTGTTCGGCCAGCTGATCAAGCGCTATGAGCTGGATCTTTAATAATGATTTATTGGTTTCAAGTTCGGATGCTTTGGTGGCCGAGGTTGTTGAGGCAGCGGTTACATCCAGTATCTTTGATTTTTTCTTATAGCTTTCGATAGATTTTTCGGAGCCCTTAACTTCAGAAGAAAGGTAGGCCAGCTGGCTATCAATAAAATCGATCATCTGCGAGGCCGATTGGGCTTTCTGGTTTCTGTCAAATATCACATACTCGTTCATGATGGCGTTGAGCACATCGGCAGCAAACTGTGGGTTCGAGTCGGTTTCCTGTATGGCAATGATATTTGAATTTTTTGCCGTTTCGCCAGCATACAAGCCGCCTTGTACCCTGCCTATAAAATCTTCGGGAATGTTAAACTTAAACTGGTAAATGGTATTTGACGGAACGGTACCGGGATATTTTATCCTGAAGCTGGTATTGCCTATACTTACCAGACTTCCGTAATTATGATTAGCCTGAACATCTTTACCGTTAAGCTTATAGCTCAGATTATAAGTTTGCTGGTTAACCGGCTTAAAAGTCATTAGGCTGTGAAAAAAGTTCAGGCTGTCAAACTTTATCAGGTTAATATCCAGTGGTTTTTGAGGATAGCTTTCGGTGGTGCGCACTCGGCCTGATATGTAAAAGCTTGTACGGTAATCAAGATCTTTTATGGCAGTTAATATCAGGCTGCGGCTGGTAAGTACCGATGTTATACTTTGTATTTTTGATGGGCCACGCTCAGGAACGGTCATTACCGAGATCAGATCAGAGATCTCGGATTTTTTTTCTTCGATTTTAAGCGTACCGGAAGTAGCGTATATTTTTGGGGTATACCACAAATAGGTATAAGATATGGCCGATGCTAATATTACCGATGCCGCTATCCAATACCAGCGGCTCAGCAGTATTTTACCGATCTTAAAATAATCAATTTCCTGGCTGGGTAGCTTTCGCTGAACTTTCTCTAATTCTTCCATTTACCGATGCGAGAGCGTGAAAATAATTAATGCTGTGTTGAGTAACAGTAACACAGGTTGCGTAATAACCGATAGGTTTTGTAGCTTCTCATTACGTATAGCACGTTTATTTTGCGCTATATAAATAACATCACCATTTTGAAGAATGGCCCGCGGATCATTAATTGACTGGATATCTCTCAGATTAATTTCGGCAACCTGCGGATTAAGCTGATCGCCCCTTATTATCTTTACGTTTGTTTCGTTTGCTTTATCTGTTAAGCCGCCTGCTTCGCCTATCATTTCAACCAGTGTGGTCCTGTCTTTGGTTAACGTATAATTTCCTTGTGCTTTTACTTCACCAAGCAGTGTTATTTTCAGATTAACTATTTTTACTTCAATTATAGGGTCTTTAAGCAGGCTTTTACGATATAAATCCTCAATTTGTTTTGCAGCCTCAGGCCTGGTAAGGCCGGCAACTTTGATATGGCCAATTGCGGGTAAAGCAACAGTGCCATCATCTTCAACCTGAAAAGTTTGGCCTGGCGTGCCGGCACTACCACCATTATTTGAGCCTGAACCAGCGGCCGGCGTCTCGTCTACTATATATTTAATATTTTGCAGGTTTTTAATTTGTAATATATCCTGCGGCTTAATACGGTAGCTGCCGGTTGCAATATTGGCTTGTTTTTGGGCTGAAACTGTGTCTGTTACAGCTTGTTTTGGTTCAAATAGATATTGGTATTGCTTGTTGGCACATGAAGATACTATTAAAGCGATCCCGATGATCAGGCAGGTAGATATATAATTGCGCATATTTAACTATAAAAGTTCTCGTAATATTTAATTATAATTAGGCTACGAACCCAAAATTACATAATTTGCGGCTATAAATACGCTGTATTTTGCCTAAAGTTGAAAGGTTGAAAATCTCTCTCATTACCATAGTTTATAATGCCCAGGATACCATTAGCAAATGTATCGAATCGTTGATAGGGCAAAATTATCCCGATATTGAGTATATTATCATTGATGGTGGGTCAACAGATGGTACACTACAGATAATTAACCAGTACCGCTCCCATATCCACATTTTGGTATCTGAACCTGATAAAGGCATATATGATGCCATGAGCAAAGGAATATCCCTGGCTACCGGCGAAATTGTGGGCACACTCAATGCCGATGATTTTTTTTCCCAACCAGATGTTTTATCATCAGTAGCACAGGCATTTTTAAATAATGATACAGAGATTGTTTACGGAAATCTGGATTATGTAAATCCTTCCGGAAAAATTATCCGTAAATGGCGTAGTACTCAATGTGGAAAAAAATCCTTTAACTGGGGTTTTATGCCCCCGCACCCCACTTTTTATTGTAAGCGTTATTTGTTTAAAAAACTGGGTTTTTATCAGCTTGAATATGGTTCGGCCGGCGACTATGAGTTGATGGTTCGGTTTATGTATAAGTACAAGGTTAAAAGCTTTTATTTAGATAAAGTAATGGTTAACATGCGAGTTGGCGGCGTAAGTAACAAAAGCTTCGCGAATCGCGTAAAAGCCTGGAAGTTTGACTTAAATGCTATGCGTAAAAACGGGATAAAGTTTCCGGTTTTAGCTATTATATTAAAGCCTTTAAGGAAGATTTTTCAATTTATTTAATTAAAGGTTAACCTTTTTTGTAGTCCCCCGTATAACAGGTTGTGAGAATGAATAGGCCGGTCAACAAAAATACTTTATAGTATATGCTTGAATTTCTACGCTCTTATCATTTTATTTATAATGTACTTATTGTTGTATTATCAGCATTGGTAACATTATTATGTATCCCATCCATATTACATGTGGCGCGCGCCAGGCATTTGTATGATGATGTTGGCCATTTCCGTAAGCAGCATGATCACGGTATCCCACGCCTTGGTGGCGTAGCTATTTTTGTAAGTTTTACCATTACCGCACTTTTATTTGGCATTATTGATAAGTCATTACCAATAAGTTACGTGCTTACCGCTTGCATCATTTTGTTTGCTATGGGTTTAAAAGATGATCTTTCGGGCGTAAATTCAAGCACCAAATTCCTGATCCAATTTATTGTAGCCGCTATACTGGTAATTCCCGGCGATATCCGGATCTCCAGCATGTATGGTATTTTTGGTATCGAAACTTTGCCATATATCCCCAGCGTAATATTATCTGTATTGGGTATTATGCTTATTGTTAATTCATTTAACCTGATAGATGGTATTGATGGTTTGGCAGCTACTACCGGCATTGTTGCTAATAGCGCTTTTGCAGCTTTGTTTATTTATCTTAAACAGTACGAACTGGCGGCAATATCGCTTGCTATGGTTGGCGCTATAGCTGGTTTTTTAAGGTATAATATTACCCCAGCTAAAATATTTATGGGTGATACCGGCGCGCTGCTTATCGGCTTAATATCGGCGGTAATGGCTATAAAGTTTATGGAATTAAGCAAGGTATCTGGTGGTAAACTTCCTTTTGATTTTACTGCACCATCTTTAACCATTGCCATATTGATAGGGCCCGTTTTTGATACTTTAAGGGTATTTACGTTACGCATCCTTGATGGCCGATCGCCTTTTGATGCCGATCGTAACCATATTCATCATCGTATCCTTAAGCTGGGTTTAACCCATTTGCAAACTACATTGGTATTGGCAGGCATGAATATAGTTTCAATAGCCATGGTGTTGTTGCTAACCAGTTTGAGTAATTCATTGCTTATTGTATTGATATTGCTGCTATCGCTGTTTTTTAACTGGATGATCACCTTTTTTATCCGTTCTAAAGAGCGTGAAAGCCTGTCATTACGTAATCTCTTCGCGTAAGCTTTTATAATAGCTGGCGTATGTAACCGCTATGTAGTATTCAATTAAAATCTCTCCGGTAAGCTGTAGGTTAAGTAACTTTGCTACTCTATCACAGCACAACAATGAATATAGCTATAAATGGATTTGGCCGGATAGGCCGTATTTTTTTAAGAAATATTTTAGCACAACCCGATATTAGGGTAGTTGCCATTAATGATCTTACCGATACGCAAACCCTCGCGCATTTATTTAAATATGATTCTGTGCACCGCGGCTTTAAAGGTACGGTTGAGCATAATGATCAAAACCTCATTATAAACGGCACCGCGATTAAAGTACTGGCCGAACGCGATCCGCTTAACTTACCCTGGGCTACACTTGATATCGACCTGGTAATTGAATCGACCGGTAAATTCACCTCAAAGCAAGGTGCTGAAGCTCACTTAAAAGCCGGCGCTAAACAGGTGATCATATCAGCGCCTTCGGCTGATAAAGATGTACCCACTGTTGTACTTGGGGTTAATGATGGCCAGATAGACCTGCAATCGCCTATATTATCCAACGCTTCATGTACAACCAATAATGTGGCCGCCATGGTGAAAATACTTGATGATAACTGGGGCATTGTTGATGGTTACATTACTACAGTACACTCTATGACAGGCGATCAAAACCTGCACGATGCGCCACACAAGGACCTGCGCCGCGCACGGGCGGCTTCGGCATCTATCATCCCAACAACAACAGGTGCTGCCAAAGCCATAACCAATATTTTTCCGCATTTGGAAGGAAAATTAGGTGGTGCTGGGATCAGGGTACCGGTGTTGAATGGCTCATTAACTGATTTTACGTGCAGCCTCAAAAAGCTGCCTACCATAGTTCAAATTAATGAGGCTTTTAAACAGGCCGCAGCCGGTGCTATGAAAAATGTGTTGGAATATACCGAAGATCCGATCGTATCGACAGATATCCTTGATAATCCGCATAGCTGCATTTTTGATGCCCAGCTAACCTCAATTGTTGGCGGCTTGGTAAAAGTGGTTGGTTGGTATGATAACGAAATGGGCTACAGCAGCCGCCTTGCCGATCTGGTTATGCAAATAGCTGAACTTAAAAAACAACCGGCTTGATCAATTGATTGTAAATAATAAAGCCCTCTTGCTTTTGGCTAAGAGGGCTTTTTCAGTTATACAGTTTTAGTTATTTCTTGTAAAGGATATTGGCGGTTGCTGTTGTTGCAGTTGAGTTTTTACCGTCAATATAGTAGTAGGACGAAAAGCCGATGGTTTCGCCGCTTTTCTTCAGAATGTCGTTTTGCGCTTCAATAGCAAGATCAGCTTGCTTATAAGCTTTTGAAAATACCAGTTCGCGTTCCAATACCAGTTTAGTGAATTTTTTACCATCAATAGTTACTGTAGTGGCCGATTTGATCACAACGTTGTTCAGGTTATCTTCAAGATAATTAGTAGCTACCTGGTTTTCTTTGTTGATAGTAGTGAAGCTAAAATTGGCCAGGCTGGTTTTTGAAAAATCTTCTTTAAAATGCACTGCTGATGATTTTTGATATTCATCAGGATTAAGGATCAGGTTTACAGTTTCAACATAGTTTAAATAAAGTACATCGTCGGTTACTTTGGTAGTTACTATTTGTGTAGCAATGTCAAGTTTTACAGTTGCTGATGATGAACCGCTTCCTGAATCTTCTGTTGTATTATTACCTTTTGATGGTGTTGGTAAAGTATTAGTAAGTTTTCGGCAGCTAAAAAGGGTAGTGGCTAATATTAAGCAGGTAATGTATCTTTTCATATCAAATTAATTTCAGGGTTTTTGAAAGCTATTAGGCAACAACTATGCCCTACTCCTTTTTGGGGTAATGATAACCAGCAGGTAAAGGAATTTAACCCTGAGATTGGATGTTTAACCACATATGGTAATTTGAGCGTTTGTGCTCAGTTATTTGTGTGGGATAAAAATTCCCCAATCGTGGATTTTTCCCATTTTTGCGCCTATGATCAGGTTTATTAAAGTTGAAGAACTATTACATGTTCGGAACGAAGTACTGCGTGAAGGCAGGCTAACCCTCGATGAATGCCGTTTTCCTTCGGATAACGAACCCGGTAATTTTCATTTGGGCTATTTTATAAATGAGGAGCTGGCTTGCATAGCTTCGTTCCATCCGCAGCCATACGGCGAACTTATCGGCGTGGGATACCAGCTGCGTGGAATGGCTACAACAGAAAAATATCGCGACAAGGCATCGGTAATCAGCTTGTTAATTTTGCTTTAGATCATTTGAGTGGGCTGAAGGCGGATTACCTATGGTGTAACGCCCGTAAAAAAGCTGTGAAGTTTTATGAAGGCCTGGGATTGGAGATCGTCTCACCCGAATTTGAGGTGCCGGGCATTGGTCCGCACTATGTAATGTATGTTAAAATAAAATGAAATTTAAACGGTTTTAGGTAGCTTTTTTATTTTTTCCTTAAGAATTTAGAATTAAAATGCTGAATTTGCGCCCGTTCATTACAATGACCCTTTAAATAGTATGAAAACAGTAGATCAAATTAGTTTTGCCGGTAAAAAAGCCCTGATCAGGGTTGATTTTAACGTGCCTCTTGATGAAAATTACAATATAACTGATGATAACCGCATGACGGCTGCTTTGCCAACCATCAAAAAAATATTAAAAGATGGCGGTAAAGTTATCCTTATGTCGCACCTGGGCCGTCCGAAAGATGGTCCGACCGAAAAATATTCATTAAAACATATTGTACCTCATTTATCTGATCTGTTAGGTCAGCAGGTTGAGTTTGCTGATGATTGCATTGGCGAGCAGGCTGTTGAAAAAGCAAAAGCATTGGGCAACGGCGAGGTTTTATTATTAGAGAACTTACGTTTTTATAAAGAAGAAGAAAAAGGCGATGTTGCCTTTGCCGAGAAACTTTCAAAGTTAGGCGATGTTTATGTGAACGACGCCTTCGGTACAGCTCACCGCGCGCATGCTTCAACAGCTATCATCGCGCAGTTTTTCCCTGAAGCTAAATTTTTCGGTTACCTGATGGCTGCCGAGTTGAACAATGCCGAGAAAATTTTGAACAATGCCCCTAAGCCGTTTACAGCTATCATGGGTGGTTCGAAAGTATCTGATAAAATTGAACTGATCGAGAAATTGCTTGATAAAGTTGATAACCTGATCATTGGCGGTGGTATGGCTTATACTTTCGCTAAAGCTGATGGCGGTAACATTGGTACTTCATTGGTTGAGATGGATAAACTTGATCTTGCTATTAGCTTACGTCAAAAAGCAAAAGATAAAGGTGTTAACCTGTTATTGCCTTTAGATAATATCATTGCTGATGCGTTTTCGCCAACAGCTAATACTGATGTTGCTAAAACCGGCCAGATTAAAGAAGACTGGATGGGCTTAGATATCGGCCCTGAAACTGTTGCACTGTTCAGCAAAGTAGTTGAAGAATCAAAAACTATTTTATGGAACGGCCCAATGGGTGTGTTTGAAATGGAGAAGTTTTTAGGCGGTACTAAAGCTATCGCGCAAGCTGTAGCTAAAGCAACCGAAAATGGCGCTTTTTCACTGATTGGTGGTGGCGATTCGGCTGCAGCAGTAGCTAAATTCGACATGACTGATGAAGTAAGCTACGTATCAACCGGTGGCGGCGCTTTATTAGAGTACATGGAAGGTAAAGAACTACCAGGCGTTAAAGCTATCAACGACTAATTAATCAAATTAATATGAAAGAGGCCCGGTTGCTAAACAGCCGGGCCTCTTTTGCGTTTGTAAGAAATACCATATATCTACTTGAATAAAAACATAACTATCCGTCCCTTCGCAGAAAGTGACCGCGAAAGGCTCCGCGAAATTTATTTGCTTTGCCGTATCCAGGCTTTTTACTGGTGCGACAGTACCCAATTTAAATTGGAAGATTTTGAAGCCCATATTATAGGCGAGCAAATCCACGTTGCCATGTATGGAGCGGTGATAGCCGGTTTTATCTCTGTTTGGGCTATCGATTCGTTTATTCATCATTTATATGTTGAACCGGCGTACCGGGCAGGGGGGATTGGAAAGGCGTTGTTAGCCTTGGCTATTTCAATGTATCCTAAACCGCTTACCCTAAAATGCCTGGTGAAAAATGAGCTTGCTATCAATTTTTATAAAAGGCAAGGCTGGCAGGTTATTGAGAATGGGAGTGATGTGCTTGGCGATTATTATTTGATGGAGTATAGGTAGATTGTTTGGGTTGATTTTTTTGAAGAATGAGATGTGAGAGGTGAATTGATCTATCGTCTTAAACTAATTATTCTAATTTACGCCTCCAAAATATATTAGCCTTGTCATGGTAATAAAACTCGTTTTAACAGCCTCGGATTATCTTACCTATCAGTTATACACAGCATCTAAAAGCGAGAGAATTAAGCGTAATCGTTATCGGTCATGGTTAATATTGTCGGGCTGCTTTTTAATACTTGGTTTAATGTTTTACAATAGCATTAAATTTTATTCATTTTATTTTTTAGGTGCCGGTGTTATCAGTTTGATGTTTTATCCTTTTTACCAACGTTATCATTATAAAAAGCACTATAATAAGTTTATTCTGGATAGTTACAAAAATAAGATTGGAAAAGAAGCCATGATTGATTTTCAGCCCGACTACATATTTAGCAACGATACAACGGGTGAAGGGAAAATATATACGAGTGAGGTTTGTGAGATTAATGAGATTGGGACTCATTATTTTATAAAAGCAAAAACGGGGGAATCGTTGATTTTGCCCAAGTCTACTATTAACGACGACCATTTTGTACAGAAACTGGAATTAATATTCAACAACCCCTCTATCATAATAAATAGAGAACCTGATTGGAAGTGGAAATAAGAGGTTCAGTATTTGAAAAAAAATACGGCGGCGTTTTTGGGATTGGAACGCCGCCGTGTTGTTTTATTGAATTTTAACCGAAGTAACTACATCATTAGCGTTAGGCGATAACGTAGTGAAATTAGCTGTATTGGATGTTAACGTCCAGGAAGTACCCGTAGAATTATCATTGGTATACATAGTAACTGTCCATCCTGCCGGAATTTTTACGCTCGAAGCCCAATCGTTCACAAAGCCATAAGCCTGTAATTGTGCAAGGGTATAAGTTCCTTTAGGGATAGCACTGGTAGCTGTGCCTGTGTAGTTGATATCCTGGTAAAAATTAACCCCTGTAGTACTTGTTCCCGAATTAAATACCGTTGGCTTGCCATAAAGCGCGTTCGATACGCTTGATAAATAAGTATGCGAATCGGCATTTGGCAGATTGTAGTATAAATAGATGCCGTAGCTGTTATTTACCGTTTGTGTAGCCAATGATGCCGCAGTTGACGAGCTGGTGCTTTGGATATCGATAGCCGCCGGGCCAAGGTTTGCAGCAGTTAATCCTGGTACGTTTGGAACAGAGTAAGTACCATAAATGGCATTCCAGCTATAATTTACTTTCGAACCTACGGTTACGCCGTTGAAACTTAGGCGAGAGGCTGCTGGGCCGTAATAGTAAAAGGAAATGATTTTGCTCGGCATTAGGTTACGTAAGGCGGTAACAAGGTAAACGAATGAGCTTGAGTTTGGTTGCCCGGTTCCGTTTGTGCCATAGTCGGCATATTCATCATCAAAATCGATACCATCCAGGCCATATGTGGTTACGGCATTGCTTAGTAGTTGAGCAAAATCATTAGCAGCCTGCTGGGTAGGGAAGTTGCTGATCCCCGCACCCTGGTGGTTTCCTAAAATAGATAAGAGTACCTTGATGCCTTTGGCCTGTAGGCTTTGGATATAGGTAACCTTATTGTTAAGCACATTAGTTACCTGTGGGTTGAAAAATAACTCGGCCTTTTGGGTAGTAGTGTTGTAATTGATATTGGCGGCGAAAATAATGGCGATATCAAATAGCTGCTGCCCGGTTGATAGGGTATAGTTGCCCACATTGCGGATATCATTATTGTTCACTTCTACATAACAAACACCTTTGGGGCCTGATACACCAATAGCATTGGTGCTAAGGTTGTTTGATGCGCTCTTGCCGGTATCAGCAGGTAGGGGCGCGTGGTCTTTTTTACAGGCGGAAGTGATCAGCATAACAACGCCAAATAAGGCAGTAAGGGTTTTGGTGAAGGATTGATTAAAAGTTGTTCTCATAAATTGTTGTGTTTGGTAAGTGATTATAATTGATAAATTGTTTTAGCACTTAAGTTGCACGTAACATTGATCCATAGCATAGCCAGGGATATCACATCATTTTTAAAAACTGGTTTAAATTTTAGGTTGCCGCTTAGCGTTAGGTAGCCGCGCGCAGCGGTAAATTGGTTTCAAGGTAATAGACCATAAAAACAATGTAATTGCTTACAAGGTTTTAATTTTATTTTATAAAAATTATTTCATGGTTAATAATTGTGCTTTTAACACTTGATTTATTGTCGCTGTCAACCATAAGACGTTGTCATTGCGAGGTTCGAAGCAATCCCCGATTAGCAGAACGCCTATGCAAGTCTCTCTGTATAGTTTGGGATTGCTTCGTACCTCGCAACGACGTCTGGGAGAGTATATTTTCTAAATATCCGATCAGCTTTTTGCCCTTTTTACTTTATTGATTTACATTTGATGCTGACTGACAAAATCATATGAACAAAAACTTACTTTTCGCTTTCTGCCTTTTGCTTACTGCTTTAGGCGCGTTCGCTCAGCCAAAATCGCCTGACGCGGAATACATCAAAGCCAACTACCAAAAATACGAGTACCAGATCCCGATGAGGGATGGTAAAAAACTGTTCACCTCGGTTTATGTCCCGAAAGATCAAACCAAAAAATATCCGTTCATGATGGACCGCACGCCGTACAGCGTTGCCCCTTATGGAACTGAATTGTATAAAGGCAGCCTCGGCCCATCATCATTATTCTCGCACGATGGATATATCTTCGTTTACCAGGACGTACGAGGCCGTTGGATGAGCGAGGGCATTTACGAAGAAATGACCCCCGAAAAGGAAGATCATAAAACCAATAAAGATGTGGATGAGGGAACGGATACCTACGATACCATCGATTGGCTCCTGAAAAATATCCCTAACAATAATGGTAAAGTAGGGGTATGGGGTATTTCTTATCCAGGTTTCTATACTACAACCGCTTTGTTGAGCCGTCATCCGGCATTAGTAGCCGCGTCACCGCAGGCACCCATTGCCGACTTATACCGCGACGATGCTTTTCACAACGGCGCGTTTATGCTGGTAGCCAACTTTGGTTTTTATCCGGGTTTTACCAACAGGCAGGATGATAAGCCAACCCAACGTCGCGGCAAAGGCTTTGATGCCGGTACCGAAGATGGTTACGACTTTTTCCTGAAAATGGGTTCGGTAAAAAATACCAATACCAAATACTATAAAGATACTATCCGCCTGTGGAACGAAATGCTTGATCACCCTAATTATGATCAGCATTGGAAAGACCGCAATGTGCTTTACCACCTGCACGATATTAAAACCGCTGTGCTGGTTACCGGTGGCTGGTACGATGCCGAAGACCTTTACGGCGCTATCAATACCTATAAAACCCTGGTAAAAGAAAACCCTAAAACACCGGTATACTTTGCCATGGGGCCTTGGGTACACGGTGGCTGGGCAAGGGGTGAAGGCGACCATTTGGGCGATGTAGGTTTCGGTGGTTCAACCGGTCCGTTTTATCGTGAGAAGATCGAGTTCAACTTCTTCAGTCACTATTTAAAAGGAACTGATTTGGATCTTAAACCAGTATCAACTTTCGAAACCGGTGTTAACCAGTGGAAAAACTACAACACCTGGCCTCCAAAAGAAGCGACAGAGAAAAATCTTTATTTTTTACCGGGTGGCAAATTGTCGTTTACTGCGCCTGCCGCGGTTGCTAATACTTTTGATGAGTTTATATCCGATCCTAACAAACCGGTACCATTCATCAACAGCATTGATATGGATATGAAACGCGAATATATGACGGCCGATCAGCGTTTCGCTTCGCAACGCCCGGATGTATTGACTTACCAGACCGAAATACTGGATAATGATGTAACCTTAGCCGGAAACATCTGGGCCAACCTAAAAGTATCAACCACGGGTACAGATGCCGATTGGGTTGTAAAAGTGATCGACGTTTATCCCGATTCTACAAAAAACACCAAATGGGCAGGTAAAGATGTTTACCTGAGTGGTTATCAGCAAATGGTGCGCAGCGAGGCCATGCGCGGTAAATTCCGTAATGGCTTTGATAAGCCGGAAGCTTTTGTGCCCGGTAAAGTAACTCCGGTAAATTTCGAACTGCAGGATGTACTGCACACCTTTAAAAAAGGTCACCGCATTATGGTGCAGGTACAAAGCACCTGGTTCCCGCTTATTGACAGGAACACGCAGCAGTTTCAGGATATTATGAAAGCGAAGGATACCGATTTTAAGAAGGCTACGCATAGGGTTTATACCTCGAAGGGAAGTCCGAGCTATTTGAAAGTAAGAGTAACCGAGTAAACATATTTTATATCAACATAACAGGCCTCATGAATTTTCATGGGGCCTGTTACGTTTATAAGCCTTTGTGCGTAAAATATTATAAACCAATTAACATGCGTAAATATTTGCTCTTCCTATTGCTGATAGCTATGATCGCTGCCTGTAAAAAACACCGCCAGGAAAATGGCTGCCCAACTAAAGCCTGTACCTATGAGTTTGTTTCCATCTCGGTAAATTTTGTTGATAAAGATGGGAAAGCTGTGCCTGCTAAAGATGTTAAAGCGGTTAATAAACGCACAGGTAAGCAGGTTATCGCTACAAGCAACGGTCCGGCTGTTCCTGGTCTTGGCCCTAACTTTTTTACCATCGCTACAGATAATAATAAAAGCGAATTTTCTACCGATGGCGATGATGTTGAAGTCACAGCTACCAATGTCACAACCAATAATGCCAAAACAACCTTGTTCAAGATTTCTGGTGGTTGTAATTGTCATATCGCTAAAATATCCGGACCGGATAAGATTGTGCTTGAATGATTGAAGAGCGTTGGATATTCATGCTTCCCCTTTGTAACATTTCCTTTTCCCGATAAATAGCATTTGCTAAACGGCCTCGTTTTTCTATTTTTGCACTTAATTAGATTTAATCTAATTAAAATAAGTTGAGCGCCGACCCCGATGAAAGTATTTTTCCGTAACATTCACCTTTATTTAAGCCTCGCCGCCGGGGTAATCATATTTTGCTCCTGCTTAACCGGCACCATGCTGGTGTTTGAGAAAGATATTCAGCAAGCCTTGCATCACGATCGTTATTTTGTAAAGCCCGAACAAACAAGGTTGCCGCTATCAGCTATTAAAGCTGCATTTAAAAAAGAACTTCCCAAGGCCAAACTTCTAACCTTAACGGTTTATACCGATCCGGAACGATCGATAGAAGCAGGTGTATTTCTTCCTGAAAAGAAGGAAAAAAAAAAGGGTGCCCCTGTAGGTGAGAAGAAAGCCGGAGTAAAAAGAGGTGGAAAAGACGATAAAGCCAAAGAAGCAGAAAAAGCAAACCTCACCGTAATGATAAACCCTTACACCGGGCAAATCATTGAACAGTTTAATCGTCGGGAAACTTTTTTGTATTCGGTAGAGATGTTTCACCGCTTTTTGTTGGGTAAAAGAGATAGTGTTGGCGATTGGGTAATAAGCATTTCAACCCTGTTTTTTCTGGTGATTTTGATAACCGGCGTAATATTATGGTGGCCTAAAACCAAAGCCATCATGAAACAAAGGCTTAAAATAAAATGGGATGGAAGCGGCAAGCGCCTCACTAACGACCTGCATATCGTCACCGGTTTTTATACGTCAATTTTCCTGATCATTATTTCGGCCTCGGGTTTGGTGATGACCTTTAAGTGGGCTAATAATACCTTGTTTTTCTTAACAGGTTCAAAAGTGGTTGCCAAAGAAGATGTTAAAGCGCCTCTATCTGTTTATCAGCCAGGTATCAAAGCCTTATCTCCAGAACTTGCCGCAGCCTCACTAAGCGATAAAATAGCCAAGGCCGAATCGTATTCGGTAAAGTTTCCAAAAGATACTGTAGCCACTTATAATTTCAGCGTGCTAAAAAAAGGCTCTGTCGAATTGGCTACCGATGTTTATTACATAGATCAATACAGCGGTAAAGTTGCCGGTTTGGTAATTTATGCTGATAAAAGCCTGGGGCAACGCATTAGGGGAGTGATCAAGCCTATCCATACGGGATCCATTTATGGTTGGCCTACCAAAATCCTGGCTTTTGTTATTTCTTTAGTATCCCTTATTTTCCCGGTAACCGGGGTAATGATGTGGTTGAACAGGATTGGTGTAGATAAGAAAAAAAAGAAGCCAGTACGGAGCAGGGTAAAAGTAGCCCAGCCGGAAGTTGCCTAAATATTAAAAGATTAAAAACGATATCCTAAAGAGCGGTGGCCTGACAGAAAAGCGGGCCGGGCGTATGGCCTTGCGGGCTGAAGCTTTTTTCTGTCTTGGGTTTTGGGTTACTTTTGGGCCAAGCCAAAAGTAACAGCCTCCGCGGCAAATGAGCGGCCAATGTTCTTAGTATTGAACCAAAGCCCGTTAAAACGAGAATAACGGGATGCCGCATGTAAACTGATAGCTAAGCTTTCGCCTCTCTAACCATAATCCAATAATCACAACCCGTTACAGGTTCGGCAACCTTTTTCACTATATTATACCCCATCCGCTCATAAAACTTAATATTCCGCGGCGTAAAAGTTTCCAAATAAGTTGGCAAACCATTTTTATCTGTTTGGTTAAGTACATCCGATAATAAGTCAACGCCCAATCCTTTACCCTGGTAAGCAGGGGCAATACCGGCAATAGATAAATACCATGCCTCTGGAGGAACAGAACCCGCTTGATCTGCCATAAAGGATACAATGCTTGAATAAGCATCAAGCGCGGCCTCGCCCATGTGGGTTTTAATAAAATCCTTCTTTAACCTGCTTTTTTTATTATCCAAATCAACAGATAATGGCTTGCTCCAGATGGCCGCGCCGTACGGTGTTACGGTAAGCTCGCCGTAAGTTTTGCCTTCAGTCATTGAATAATCCATGTACTCCATCAACGCGTCCTGTTTTTCCTGCTCTCCTGGAATGCCGCGAAGTAATTCTATATAAAATGGATCTGGAATTAAGGCTTCGTAAAGTGCCAAAGCAAGTTCTTTATATTTATAGGTGTACATGTTTGCTAATTTGGAGGGCATAATATACAAAACGTTCCCTCGCTTACGCTCAAATTAGCAAATAAGTCTTGTATTTCGCTACAAATCTGGGATTTTCTCCCACTTTAAAACACTCTTTTATTATATAGCTATAATCAATCATAAGTAACTGTTTATGAGCGTTTTTAAGTATGCTGTGAAAAATGATAAATCTTTCAAAAATCCAAAACCAAGCGCACTAAAAATTGTTGAAAACTTTTAGTGGGGTAAAGTGGTAAGAAGTGGTAAAAGTATTTACTTTTACAGTTAAAAAATTGCCCAAGTCATACAATGTCGTTTTTAACCGGTGAATTTGAGTGTAAGCTTGATCCTAAATTTAGGATGATGATACCGGCTGGCCTAAAGAAAAAGCTCCCTGAGCTTGAAACTGAAGGCCTGGTGATCAATCGCGGGTTTGAAAAATACCTTGTCATATACACTAAAGCGGAATGGGATAAACGACTTGAGGAACTAAGCAAACTTAACGAATACGAAGAGGATAATATAGCCTTTATACGATATTTTACCCGCGGTGCCACCGAGCTTGCGCCCGATGCTGCCGGGAGAATACTGCTGCCTAAGTTTTTATTGGAGTATGCAGGTATAAAAGGTGAAGTAGTGCTGGCTTGCCAGTTGAATAAAATTGAGGTTTGGGATGCCGATACGCACCGCAAACTGATGGACGATGAACCGGCAAGTTTTGGCGCGCTGGCAAAAAGGGTAATGGGCAATAAAAGTAAGGAGCAGGAATGAGTGAGTACCATGTACCGGTAATGCTGGCGGAGTGCATAGAAGGGTTAAATATTGATCCGGATGGTACTTATGTAGATGTGACTTTTGGGGGAGGTGGCCATTCGCGCGAGATCATGAAGCATTTAGGGCCAAAAGGTAGACTGATTGCTTTTGACCAGGACGCGGACGCGCAGCGGAATTTGATTGATGATGAGCGTTTTGTTTTTGTTGATCAGAATTTCAGGTACCTGAAAAACTTTTGCCGCCTGCACGATGCGCTCCCGGTAAACGGCATCCTGGCCGATCTGGGTGTTTCATCGCACCAGTTTGATGAGGCTGAGAGGGGGTTTTCCATCCGGTTTGATGCCGAGCTGGATATGCGCATGAATCAGTTAAGCGATTTAACTGCTAAAGAGGTAGTGAATACTTATTCGGTAGCCGATCTGCACCGGATTTTTGGGATTTATGGCGAGATACAGAACGCGAAATCGCTGGCCGAAACCATTGCTACTGCAAGGTTGAACGCGGCGGTAGTAACTATTGCCGATTTGAAAAACGCGATCAGTAACCGGATCCCGAAAGGGAAAGAAAATAAATACCTGGCGCAGGTTTTCCAGGCGCTGAGGATAGAGGTTAACCAGGAGTTGGAAGCGCTGAAGGATTTTTTGATGCAATCGGCCGATGTTTTAGCACCTGGCGGCAGGTTGGTGGTAATGTCGTACCACTCGCTGGAAGACAGGCTGGTAAAAAACTTCATCGCCAAAGGTAAGTTCAGCGGCGAGGTGGAGAAAGACTTCTACGGAAATGATAATAAACCGCTTGATGCTGTAAGTCGCGGGGCGATAACTGCATCGGCAGATGAGATAACCAATAATAACAGGGCACGGAGCGCTAAGTTAAGGATAGCTGTAAAAAAATGAGTAACCGTTTACGTACAGAAATTCAGGAAGAGGAAGAAGTGGAGGAGATTGTTGATGAGCGGCCTGTAAGGGACCTGCCCGATAATCTGTTTACACAAGTTCTCAAAAAAGGCTTTCTCACTACCGAGAGGGCTACCAGCGCTTTGCCTTTTGTGTTGTTCCTCGCCTTTTTGGGTATGGTATATATTGGTAACATGCACCTGGCCGAAAAATCGGTGCGGGAAATTGATGCGCTTAATAAGGAAGTGAAAGAGCTGGGCTGGGATTATAAATCATCCAAAGCCGATCTGGCCTTTAAGAGTACGCTCACCGAAGTAGGGAAACGGGCCGATACACTGGGGTTGAGCCAAACAGTCGACCCGCCCACCAAGATAACAGTAAAGGAGGTGGCCAATGGGAATTAGGACTAACATACTGCTCAGGGTTTATATAGCCTTCGGGCTTATTTTGTTTTTTGCGCTTGCCGTTGTGGTGCAACTTTGCCGCGTGCAATTTGTACAGGGCGACAAGTGGAAAGCCATGGCTGCCGACCTGTCCGCCCAATATCAAACTGTTGAAGCAGCGCGTGGAAATATTTTTTCTGTAGATGGAAGCCTGCTGGCTACTTCTGTACCGGAGTACGAATTACACATGGATATGCTGGCTGGGGGTATTGCTGCCGATACAGCTTTCAATAACCATATCGACGAGTTGGCTTCCAAGCTTTCGGGCATGTTTAAAGACCGTTCGGCAAGGGAATACGCACGCATTTTGCGCGATGCCCGTGCTGATAGTTCACGTTACCAGTTGATCAGGAGGAAAGTGTCATACCAGGATCTGAAGAAAATCCGCCAGTTCCCCATTTTTAATATGGGGAAATACAAAGGCGGCTTGATCGTGATCCAGAAAAATAAAAGGATCCGTCCGTTTCAATCGTTGGCTGCACGTACTATCGGTTATAAAAACGAAAACGTGAACAACCCGGTGGGTTTGGAAGGTGCTTTTTCAACCTACATTGATGGTGAAAGCGGCAGGCGTTTAATGCAGCGCATTCCGGGTGGTACATGGATGCCGGTTGATGACGATGATGAAATAGCGCCTAAAGATGGTGCTGATATCATTTCAACCATCAACGTAAATTTTCAGGATGTTGCGCAGGATGCATTAAGGAAACAACTGACTAAAAGCGCTGCCGATCATGGTTGTGTGGTATTGATGGAAGTGGCAACCGGCGAGATCCGGGCTATTGCCAATTATACCCGTACTAAAGATGGTGACTATGCCGAGTTGATGAATTATGCCATCAGCAACGCTATCGATCCGGGTTCGACCTTCAAACTGGCATCGTACATGACCTTGCTCGATCAGCATAAAATTGATACCAGTACCATTATCAATGCCGAGGGCGGTAAATACAAATTCCCGAAAGGGCCAACCATTACCGATACCGAGCACGATAATTATGAAATGTCGGTAAAACGCGCGTTCGAAGAATCATCAAACGTGGCCGCGGCAAAACTGGTTGATAAGTTTTATCATAATAACCCATGGCAGTACATCAATAAACTGTACGAGTACCACTTGAACCAAAAGCTGGGCTTACAGATAAAAGGTGAAGGCCAGCCGGTAATCAAAAATCCGTCAAACCGTAGCTGGAACAAAAACTACAGCTTGCCGGAGATGGCTTACGGGTATGAAATGAATATTACGCCGTTGCAGATGTTAACCTATTACAACGCGGTTGCCAATAACGGTAAAATGATAGCGCCGCTGCTGGTTCGTGAAATTCGCCGTTTAGGTAACCCTATCGAGCAGTTTCAGGCCAGGGTAATTAACGAGCAGATTTGTTCGGAGCAAACATTGGGTAAAGTTCGCGGCATGCTGGAAGGCGTAGTGATGAACGGTACCGGCAAAAACGTAATTAAAAATAAACTGTACAGTGTTGCCGGTAAAACCGGTACGGCGCAGGTGGCTAACGGCACTAAAGGTTACAAGGATAAAAAATATCAGGCATCGTTTTGCGGTTATTTCCCTGCAGATAAGCCTAAATATTCGATGATCGTAGTAATCAATAACCCTACACAGGGCGATTATTTGGCGGCTAAAGTTGCCGGTCCGGTGTTTAGGGAAGTGGCTGATAGGGTTTACGCGAACGATCTGGATATTAACCAAACGCCGCAAACCCGTTTTGTAGGCAACACCATTATGCCGCAGATAAAACAGGGCAACCTGAAGGCATTAAAAAAGGTGTACAGTAAATTGGGTGTTAAACCTTTGTATGCATCTGCTAATAGCAGTGTTGATACCAGCGATGGTATCCCTTATGAAGGTGTAAAATATAAAAGCGGTACCGTACCAGCAGTAACAGGTATGGGATTGAGCGATGCGCTATATGCTATGGGTAATGCGGGCTATAAAGTAACGGTACGCGGAAGCGGTATTGTTACCACCCAGTCGGTTACCGGTGGAAGTGTAATACCAAAGGGATCAAAAATTTTAATAGAACTGCAATGAGGTATTTAAGCGATATAATTGACGGACTGGCCTTCACTGAATTGCAGGGAAGTGCCGATGTGGAGATCACCGCGATAGCGTTCGATTCGAGGAAGGTAATTCCGGGAGCAATGTTCGTTGCCGTGAAAGGGACTGTTGTTGATGGGCACGATTATATTGAACAGGCGATTAAAAAAGGCGCGGTTGCAGTAATCTGCGAAGACCTGCCAGCCCACACAACTGGCGAGGTTGACTTTTTGATGGTAGCCGATTCGGCAGTGGCCTTAGGTATTGTATCCGCTAATTTTTACGATAACCCATCGCATCAATTAAAATTGGTTGGCGTAACCGGTACCAATGGTAAAACCACTATTGCTACGCTGCTTTATCAGTTGTTTAGGGATTTGGGTTATAAATGCGGATTGCTATCAACTGTTGAAAATCAGATCAACGGCAAAATTATCCCATCAACCCATACCACGCCTGATCCTATTGAACTGAATAGCTTGCTGGCTGATATGGTGGATAGCGGTTGCGATTATTGCTTTATGGAAGTTAGCTCGCACGCTATTTCGCAAAAGCGCATTGAGCATTTGGTATTTGCAGGCGGTGTGTTCACTAACCTAACGCACGATCACCTCGATTATCATAAAACCTTTTTAAGGTATTTAAATGCCAAGAAAGAGTTTTTTGATGGCTTGCCTAAAAATGCTTTCGCGCTTACCAATAGCGATGATAAGAACGGCAATGTAATGTTGCAAAATACATCAGCCCACAAAAAAAGCTATGGCCTTAAAACCATGGCCGATTATAAAGCCCGTATCCTCGAAAACCAATTCAGCGGTTTGTTGCTGCAAATTGATGGTGAGGAAGTATGGTTTAAAATGGTTGGCACATTCAACGCCTATAATTTATTAGGTGTTTACGCTACCGCGATGTTGCTGGAGCAGGATAAAGCCAAAGTGCTAACCAGCTTAAGCAAGCTAACCGGAGCCGAAGGCCGCTTTGAGTATATCACCGCGCCAAATAAGGTTGTAGGTATTGTTGATTACGCCCACACGCCCGATGCTGTACAAAATGTGTTAAGCACTATTCATGATATCCGTAAAGGAAACGAAAAGGTGATAACCGTTATTGGCTGCGGTGGCGACAGGGATAAAACCAAACGCCCCATCATGGCTAAAACAGCCTGCGAGTGGAGCGATAAGGTGATCCTTACTTCAGATAATCCGCGTACGGAAGACCCGGCGCAGATCATCAAAGAAATGGAAGAAGGTGTTGACCCTGCATTTAAACGCCATACGGTAAGCATCATCGACAGGCATGAGGCTATTAAAACTGCCTGCATGCTGGCCAATCCAGGTGATATCATTTTGGTAGCTGGTAAAGGCCACGAAAATTACCAGGAAATAAACGGAGTGAAAAACCACTTCGATGATATGGAAGAGTTGGAAAGTCAATTTAAAGACTTGATATAAACAAAGAAATAAAGCTGCTTGCCCGTGCAATCGGTGAAATCAATAAAATCAGTGTAATCAGTAAAAGATGTTATACTATTTATTTAGCTACTTATACAAAAATTACAGTATCCCTGGGTTGGGGGTGTTTCAATACATCACCTTCCGCATGGCGATGGCTGTAATTACGTCATTGCTGATCACTACTGTTTACGGCAGAAGGTTGATTGACTACCTGCGTTTTAAACAAGTGGGTGAAACTGTTAGGAATTTAGGGCTGGAAGGCCAGATGCAAAAATCGGGTACACCAACTATGGGTGGTGTCATCATTTTGCTTGGTATCCTGGTGCCAACGCTGCTTTTTGCCAAGTTGGAAAATATATATGTGATCCTGATGATCATTACCACCATTTGGTTAGGTGCTATCGGTTTCTTGGATGATTACATTAAAGTATTTAAAAAGAATAAAGAGGGTTTAGCAGGCAGATTTAAAATTATTGGTCAGGTTGGTTTATCGCTGATTGTAGGCTGGACAATGTACTTTAACAGCAGTATCATTATCCGTCAGGAGGTGGTTTTGCCGGTTAAGTCGGATGCACCGGTTGAGTATCATATCAAAGCCGGTAAGCAGATCTATACGCAAGATGTGCACTCCACCAAAACAACCATGCCTTTTTATAAAAACAATGAGTTTGACTATGCCAAGGTATTGAAGTTTTTAGGCGGAGGTTATGAGCAATATGCACTGGTAGTGTTCCTGTTTTTTGTGATCCTCATTATTACGTTCATATCCAATGGAGCAAACATAACAGATGGTATTGATGGCCTGGCAACGGGCACTTCGGCCATTATTGGGATTACACTGGCCATACTGGCCTACGTATCGGGTAACACGGTAATTGCCGATTACCTGAACATCATGTATATCCCCAACTCGGGCGAGCTGGTAATTTTTGCCGGTGCCTTTGTTGGTGCATGCGTAGGGTTTTTGTGGTACAATTCGTACCCGGCGCAGGTGTTTATGGGCGATACCGGTAGTTTGGCCATAGGTGGTATTATAGCGGTATTTGCGATCATGATCCGTAAGGAACTGATGTTGCCTTTATTGTGCGGCGTATTCCTGATAGAGAATTTCTCGGTGATCATCCAGGTATCATGGTTCAAGTACACTAAAAAGAAATTCGGCGAAGGCCGCAGGGTGTTTTTAATGGCTCCGCTGCACCATCACTATCAGAAAAAAGGTTTCCACGAAGCAAAGATCGTTACCCGCTTCTGGATCATTTGTATCATGCTGGCGATAGTGACGGTGATAACGTTGAAGTTGCGGTAAAGCCCCCTGGCCCCCTAAAGGGGGAGCAAAAGAGAGAGTAATAGAATAAAAGATTAAACTATAAAAAGAAGAATCCGGTGAATACGCAAAGTGAACAAGCAAATCAAAAGCACCCCCTTCAGGGGGCGGGGGGGGCTGCGCGAGTAGTGATCCTTGGTGCGGGAGAGAGCGGTGCTGGTGCAGCTTACCTTGCTAAACAGCAGGGCTTTGATGTTTTTGTGTCGGATTTTGGGGCTATTGCTGATAACTATAAAAAACAGCTTGAAGAATGGGGAATCCCGTTTGAAGAGAAACAACATACTGAAGAACTGATATTGAACGCGGCCGAAGTGATCAAAAGTCCCGGGATTCCGGATAAGGCACCGATCATCAAGAAGCTGAAAGAAAAAGGGATCGCTGTTATATCCGAAATTGAGTTTGCCGGGAGGTACACTGATGCTAAGATCATCGGTATAACAGGATCAAACGGTAAAACTACCACCAGCAGTCTTACTTACCACATTTTGCATGAGGCAGGCGTGAACGTTGGTTTGGCAGGTAACATAGGCAAAAGCTTCGCCTACCAGGTAGCTACCGAAAAGTTTGAGTGGTATGTGCTGGAACTAAGCAGTTTTATGCTGGATGATATGTTCAAGTTTAAGGTTGATGTAGCCGTATTGCTGAACATAACGCCCGACCACCTGGACCGTTACGATTATAAAATGGAAAACTACGTGGCATCCAAGTTCAGGATAGCACAGAACCAAACCGCCGCCGACTATTTCATTTACTGTGCCGATGACCCGGAAACAGTAACCGGAATGAAGGAACGAACGTTCGGGGCACAGCTGTTGCCGTTTTCCATACAGCAAAAATTTGAACCGGGGGCATACCTGGACGAGAACGAAAATATTGTTATAAACACCAAACAAGCACATTTTACAATGTCAATTCAAGAACTGGCCCTGCAAGGCAAACACAACATTTACAACTCAATGGCATCGGGTATTGTAGCAAAAGTGTTGGAACTGCGCAACGAGACGATGAGAGAGAGCATGGGCAATTTCAAAGCCATTGAGCACCGTTTGGAGTTTGTTGCCAACATATCCGGCATCCGCTTCATCAACGATTCGAAAGCTACCAACGTTAACTCAACCTGGTACGCTTTAGAAAGTATGGGCAGCGAGGTAGTGCTGATATTAGGCGGCGTTGACAAAGGAAACGATTACAGCATGCTGAACGACCTGGTTAAACAGAAAGTGAAAGCGATAGTATGCCTCGGTAAAGACAATAAACGAATCCATGATGCTTTTGACGATATGGTAGAACTAATAGTAAACACGTCATCAGCTCAGGAAGCGGCACAAGTAGCCTATCACCTGGCATCCAAAGGCGATACTGTATTGTTATCACCAGCCTGCGCAAGCTTCGACTTGTTTAAAAACTACGAAGATCGCGGCAGGCAGTTTAAAGATGCTGTAAAAGAGCTGTAGATGTGCAGATTTCAGATGTGCAGATGATAAATGAATAAGTAACATAAAATACAGGATCAGGCTAATCCCAAAATCCTAAAAATCGAGGTTCAGAGAGTTATGCATAGGATATTAGATAACACAAAAGGAGATCGCTGGATATGGCTTATTGTCATATTGCTTTCTGTTATATCCTTGTTGGCGGTATATAGTTCGGTGGCTA
This sequence comes from Mucilaginibacter sp. CAU 1740, assembly GCF_039839285.1. Classification (NCBI taxonomy): domain Bacteria; kingdom Pseudomonadati; phylum Bacteroidota; class Sphingobacteriia; order Sphingobacteriales; family Sphingobacteriaceae; genus Mucilaginibacter; species Mucilaginibacter sp. CAU 1740. Next base: position 73,058 of record NZ_JBDOQS010000004.1, read on the forward strand.
CGCTGGCCTTTAAACAAGGCAAGGGTGTAGAGATACTGCTCATGAAACACGTGTTGATGATATTGGGAGGCATTGTGCTGATGTATATTTCGCACAAGCTGGATTACCGTTATTACGCCGGTATCTCTAAAGTGATGATGATCGTTACCATCCCACTGTTGGTATACACACTGGTTTTTGGTAGCCACATTAACAACGCCAGCAGGTGGATAGCCATTCCCGGAACAGGATTAAGCTTCCAAACATCCGATTTGGCTAAACTGGCCCTCATCACTTACCTGGCCCGCACATTATCGCGTAAGCAGGAAAATATTAAGGACGTGAAAGAATCGTTCCTGCCGGTGATGGGCGCGGTATGTTTGGTGTTTATCCTGATCGCGCTGGCTAACCTTTCAACAGCTTTGATGCTGTTTGGGGTTAGTATATTGTTATTGATCATCGGCCGTATTAGTATCAGGCAAATTGCCATTACCTGCGGCGCGGGTTTTATATTGTTGTTAGGTGTAATATTCCTTGGTCCGCGACGTGATACCTATGTGTCTCGTGTGAAAGTGTTTTTGCATCCTGAACTTGCCAAAGCAGATAAATCGTTCCAGGGTGATCATGCTAAAATAGCTATAGCCAGCGGCGGCATTTTTGGCAAAGGGCCAGGTAATAGTACAGAAAGAAATTATCTGCCAGAATCATATTCGGATGAGATCTACGCCATCATCATCGAAGAGTACGGTTTGGTAGGCGGTTTAGCTGTAGTGGGGATCTATTTATTCCTGCTGTATCGTTGTATAAAAATAGTGACGAAAGCTCCAAAAGCCTTCGGCGCTTTGCTGGCTTGTGGCTTAAGTTTCAGCTTAACTATACAGGCATTTGCCAATATGGCCGTGGCGGTTGGTTTAGGTCCGGTGACTGGTGTGCCGCTGCCGTTGGTGAGTATGGGTGGTACATCGATATTGTTCACCAGCATCGCGTTCGGGATCATCCTATCGGTAAGTAAGGACATTGAAGAAGGCAAAAAGGAAAAAAGCGAGCCGAAGAAAGATAACACTGGACCGAATAAAATTATAGTGGGAGAGATCAGGACGGCGTAAGCCCCGCCCCCTAACCCCCTGAAGGGGGAACAATAGCGGAGATTGAATAAAGAGTAATTAACAAATGGAAGATAAAAGCAATATGAAAGATGCAACTCAAAAGCACCCCCTTCAGGGGGCGGGGGGGGCGTCGCCGCGTATCATCATAAGCGGTGGCGGAACAGGAGGACACATCTTCCCGGCTATCTCTATTGCCAATGCTTTGAAAGCTATCGACCCCAACACCGAGATTCTTTTTGTGGGGGCCAATGGCCGCATGGAAATGGAAAAAGTACCGACGGCGGGTTACAAAATTATCGGTCTGGATATCCAGGGCATTCAGCGTGGTTCTATTGTGAAAAACCTGATGTTCCCGGTTAAGCTGGTTAAAAGCGTGCTTAAGGCTATCCAGATTATTAAAGATTTTAAGCCCGATGCTGCGGTGGGTGTAGGAGGCTATGCCTCTGGGCCGTTGTTGTATGCGGCGTCGTTAAAAAATATACCATACCTCATACAGGAGCAAAACTCGTATGCGGGTATTACTAATAAATGGTTGGGCAAGCATGCCAAAAAGATCTGTGTAGCCTTTGATGGTATGGATAAGTTTTTTCCTGCCGATAAGATCATTAAAACCGGTAACCCAATCCGTAAGGATGCGGTGAATGTTAATGGTAAACACAATCAGGCTTTGGAGTTATTTAGTCTCTCGGCCTTTAAAAAAACTATACTGATTACAGGTGGAAGCCTTGGTGCGCGCACGCTAAACAACAGTATCATGAATGGGATTGATAAGCTGCTGGCTGCCGATGTACAGGTGATATGGCAAACCGGTAAGTTTTACTATAAAGGGATCATTGAAAAGTTTGGTGCGGATTATCACCCCAACTTACAGATCAGGGAGTTTTTAACACGAATGGACCTGGCTTACGCAGCTGCCGATATCATTATATCACGTGCTGGTGCAGGAACAATAGCCGAGTTATGTGTGATCAAAAAGCCGGTGATATTGGTGCCTTCGCCAAATGTGGCCGAAGATCATCAAACAAAAAACGCGATGGCTTTAGTAGAAGAGAATGCCGCCGTTTTTGTGGCTGATAGCGAAGCTGAGGCAAAACTGGTTGACAGGGCGCTGGAATTATTGGAAGACCGTGAACTGCAAAAAAAATTGAGCAATAACATCGCGCAGATGGCTATGCCAAATGCCGATGAAACTATAGCAAAGGAACTTATCCAAATTATAAGTAACAATTAAAATGATGGTCCTCCTCTTGCAAGGGAGGAGGGCCTTTTTTAAACAAAGGGAAAATGGAACTGCACGATATAAAAAGGGTTTACCTCATTGGCATAGGCGGCATCGGTATGAGCGGCCTGGCACGCTATTTCCATCATTTGGGTTGCATTGTTTGCGGATATGATAAAACAGAAACTGAGTTAACAAACCAGTTGCACAACGAGGGTATCCAGATAGTTTTTGAAGATCAGGCGGAATATATCCCCATGAGCTTCCAGAAACCATGTAACGATACGCTGATCATTTATACTCCGGCGGTTCCTAAAGATTCGCACATTGTTAACTACTTTAAAAATCACGGGTTTGAATTGTTCAAACGTTCGCAGGTTTTAGGGTTGATCAGTAAAAGCTCTTATACTATCGCCGTTGCCGGTACGCATGGTAAAACCACTACCTCAACAATGGTGGCGCATTTACTGAAAGCATCGGGTAATGATTGCTCGGCGTTTTTGGGTGGCATTTCATCAAACTACCAAACCAATGTGCTGTATGGCAGCAACAATGTAATGGTGGTTGAGGCCGATGAGTATGATCGGTCGTTTTTAACGCTGTATCCTGATGTGGCTATTATCACATCGATGGATGCCGACCATTTGGATATTTATGGTGATCACGCGCACTTAACCGAATCGTTCAAATTGTTCGCTTCGCAGATAAAACCGGGCGGTACACTGGTGCATAAAAATGGCTTGCCTTTGGATGCTGGTTATACCTACGCTTTTGAAGATGAAACCGCCGATGCACATGCATCGAATGTTCGCATTATTGACGGCGACTTTTACTTTGATTATAACAGCGCCGCGGTAAACATTACTGATATCAGGATGGGTATTGCCGGTACGCATAATATCGAAAACGCGGTTGCAGCTATCGAGGCTGTGCTGAAACTGGATATCGCCCCGGCAGATATTAGAGTGGCACTGGCATCATTTAAAGGGGTTAAACGCAGGTTTGAGTATATAGTTAAGACGCCGAAGCATATTTATATAGATGATTACGCGCATCACCCTGAAGAATTAAGGGCTTGCATATCGTCTATAAAAAGGTTGTATCCGGCTAAAAAATTAACAGCCATATTTCAGCCGCATCTGTACACCCGCACCCGCGATTTTGCCGATGGCTTTGCCGAAGTGTTGGACATGGTTGATGAACTGATACTGCTGGACATTTACCCGGCGCGCGAACTGCCTATTGAAGGTGTTAACTCGCAAATGCTGCTTAACCGCATGCATTTATCGAACAAAAAAATATTAAGCAAAGAGGCCGCGGTAGCTGCAATAGCTTCCGAAAAGCCAGAACTGTTATTAACTGTAGGTGCCGGTGATATTGATACACTGGTTAGCCCATTAAAACAAGTACTGATCAATGAATAAAAAACTCATTTGGAAGCGCCTGCTGATAGGTTGTGCCTGGGTAATATGCCTGGGTGGCCTTGTGGTGCTGATGGGTTTTATTGAAACAAAAAAAGCGGCTGTAGTTTGTACGGCTGTAAATGTGAGTATTCCCGGCGGTCAGTATTTTATTGATAAGCAGGAGGTAGATCACATTATTGAAGCCGAAGGCAGATCATTAGTGGGCAGGCGGATAGAGAATATTGATATCCAGGGATTGGAAGATAAACTTAAAGCTAACCCGTTCATTGAGTTTGCCAAGGTTTATGCCGAAATGGATGGTGTTTTACAGGTAGAGGTTAGTCAGCGCCAGCCCATCCTGCGCATCATGAACCATTATGATATGGATTTTTATGTTGATCAGCATGGGTTAAAAATTCCGCTATCGCAAAACTTTACCGCAAGGGTATTGGTGGCCAATGGATTTATCGAAGAGTTGTTTACCAACCGGGTTGATTCGTTGCATACAAGGTTGGCGAAAGATCTGTTTAAAACGGCAGATTATATCCGTAAGGATTCGCTATGGGACGCGCAGATAGCGCAGATGTATGTAAACGCCAACCGCGAGATCGAATTGATCCCAAGGGTAGGTAACCAAAGGATCTTGATTGGTAACGCGGATTCGCTCGGCACAAAGCTGAATAACCTGCAAGCCTTTTACAAACAGGTATTGCCACGAGTTGGCTGGGATACCTACAGGATAATAAATGTAAAATATACCAACCAGGTAATTGGTATAAAAAATGAAAATATAAAAGCAGATTCGGTAAAGGCTGCAAATGCCGCCAAACAGGATTCGCTTAAAACGAAAAGGGATTCATCTCAAATTAAATTGTAATATGGACAAAAGCTCGACTCAGGAAAAAAGTTCGCCAATTGTAGTAGGATTGGACATCGGGACTACCAAGATATGCGCCATTGTAGGGCGTAGGAGCAGGAACGGGAAAATTGAGGTATTAGGAATTGGCAAAGCCGAATCTGCGGGTGTAACGCGCGGTGTGGTTTCAAATATAGATAAAACAGTACAGGGCATTTTACAGTCGGTTGATATCGCGGGTTCGCAATCAAATGTAGAGGTGAGGGTGGTTAACGTTGGTATTGCAGGTCAGCATATTAAAAGCCTGCAGCACCGCGGTTTAATAACCCGCAGGGATTTGCAATCGGAGATCAGCCGTAAGGATATCGATAAGCTGATTGAGGATATGTACAACCTGGTGATGCCTCCGGGCGAGGAGATTATTCACGTATTGCCGCAAGAATTTACTGTGGATAACGAGCCCGGTATTAAAGACCCTATAGGTATGGCCGGTGTTAGGTTGGAAGCTAACTTCCATATCATATCGGGCCAGGTAACGGCTATCAAAAACATTGTAAAATGTGTTAACAAAGCCAGTCTGGAAAGCCAAGAACTGATATTGGAGCCATTAGCATCTTCAGAATCGGTATTGAGCGAAGAAGAAAAAGAAGCCGGTGTGGTTTTGGTGGATATTGGTGGTGGTACTACCGATGTGGCCATCTTCCACGAAGGTATTATCCGTCATACAGCGGTTATCCCATTCGGTGGTAACAGCGTAACCGAAGATATCCGCGAAGGTTGTTCTGTAATGCGCAACATTGCCGAGCAATTGAAAGTAAGGTTTGGATCGGCCTTGGCTGATGAGAACAAAGAGAACGAGATTGTTTGCGTACCGGGATTACGTGGTCGCGAACCGAAAGAGATCTCGGTTAAAAACCTGGCTTATGTTATTCAGGCCCGTATGGAAGAAATTGTAGAGCATGTTTACTACGAGATCAAATCATCAGGCTACGAGAAAAAACTGATAGCAGGTATTGTGATAACAGGCGGTGGTGCACAGTTGAAACACCTGCGCCAGTTGGTTGAGTTTGTTACCGGTTTAGATTGCCGCGTAGGTTACCCTACCGAGCATTTGGCCAAAAACGAAGTACTGCCAAAAGGAACATACGAAGAATTACAAAGCCCAACTTTTGCTACCGGTATTGGTTTGCTGATAAAAGGTATCCAGAAAATGGAATACATGAACGAAGCGATCCCGGCCGAAGTGAAAACGGCTAAGCCAAAATACGATGCTAAAAGCAAAGAAGGCGGTTTGTTAGACAGGCTGCTGAAAAAAAGCATCACATTTATTAAGGATGACATTAATGATGAGGACTTTCTGAAGTAATAATTATTCACAACAGATAAACTTTTGCACATTATTCACAAGTGTGGAAAAACACTGTTGAAAAAGTATTATTATTACGATGGTAAAATCTAATGTTGGTTGATTTACATATAGCTGAAAACGAAGATTATGCATTTTGAAATGTTAAAAGAAAAATCGTCTATCATCAAAGTAATTGGTGTTGGCGGTGGTGGTGGCAACGCGGTAAACCATATGTATAGGCAAGGAATTACCGGTGTTGATTTTATAATTTGCAACACCGATGCCCAGGCATTGGAGCTTAGCCCTATACCTAACAAGGTGCAATTAGGCGCAAGTTTAACCGAAGGAATGGGCGCAGGCTCGATACCCGAAGTTGGTAAAAATTCGGCTATTGAAAACATTGACGATATAAAACAAATGCTGGGCGTTAATACCAAAATGCTGTTCATTACAGCTGGTATGGGCGGTGGTACGGGTACAGGCGCAAGCCCTATCATTGCCAAAGCGGCCCGCGAAATGGATATATTAACGGTAGGTATCATTACCACGCCTTTCTCTTTTGAGGGTAAGCGTCGTAAAATGCAGGCCGATGCCGGTTTGGAAGAACTACGCAAATACGTGGATTCATTCCTGGTGATCTCGAACGACAGGCTACGCCAGATCTTCGGTAACCTTACCATGAGTTCGGCATTTGCACAGGCCGATAATATTTTGACCACGGCTGCCAAAGGCATTGCCGAGATCATTACGTTACCGGGCTATATCAACGTGGATTTTAAAGATGTGCGCACCGTAATGAAAGATAGCGGTGTATCTATCATGGGCAGCTTCAGCGCCGATGGTGAAACCCGCGCCTTGAAGGCCGTGGAAGGTGCCTTAGCATCACCATTGTTGAAAGATAACGAGATTGAAGGTGCACGTTATATATTATTGAACATCAGCTCGGGCCTTAAAGAGGTTACCATGGATGAGATCAGCGTAATTACTGATTACATCCAGGAAGAAGCCGGCTTAGCTGCCGACCTGATCTGGGGTAACTGTATCGACGAGAACCTTGGCGAGCAATTATCTGTAACGATTATCGCTACAGGCTTCCAAACTAAAGACGAGCGCGAAAAAGAAAACAGCAACAAAAAAATTGTTTCGATGCTGGTACCGGAAGAGCCGCAACAGGCAAAACCTGTTAACGAGTTCATCAAGCCGGTTAAAGCTAATGCCGTTGCCGAGCCTTATGCCAAAGCACCTAAAGAAGATGCCAAGCAAGGTGGTTTGTTTGATATGTTTGCCGGAAGCCGCCAGGAAGAACCTGCTGTAGTTAGGCATAGCCTGATGAACGAGGAGGAGCCTGAACTGGATAACGAACCGGACACAGCAGGTTTTACCTTTAAAATGAGCGAGCCTGTTAGCTACGAGCAGCCGCCTGTAAGGGAACAACCGCGCATGCCAGAGCCTGAACCAACACCGGTTCCTGCCCCTGCACCGCAAGCCATTGTTGGCGCTGACGATAACAAAACCAATGAATCGATAGAAGAGCAGTTGAAAAAATCGCGTGAGCGCATCATGAGGTTAAAAGACCTAAGCATGAAGCTCCGCACCGGCAACATCCAGGAATTGGAAAACGTACCGGCCTACAAACGTAAAGAGATAGCGCTGCAGGATACCCCGGCATCCGACGAAAGCCAGATCTCACGTTTTTCACTGATCCAGGATAACGAAGGTAACGTAGAGATCAGGAATAACAACTCATACCTACACGGAAACGCAGATTAAGGAGAGAATCAGGACTTTAAGAGTCAAGAAATAAGATAAAAACCACAACAATTGAATGGGGGATCAACATGGAGTTAAATCTAAAAGTTGATCTCCCTTTTTTGTTATTGCGGTGATGGTAGTTGAAATAAAGAAAGATGTCATTTCGATAGAGCAAAGGGTAGGATGGAGCGCTGGGGCGAAAGAGAAATCTTGTACGAGCGAAAAGCATATTTGCAAGGCCGTTAAGCATGGCGTACAAGATTTCTCCTCACACCCACTCACATTCCCACCCAGTTCGTCGAAATGACAGTCGTTTTATATTTACAGGCATAGAGCATTTTTTTCTTGCTTCTTTCCTCTTGATTTCCTGCCTCTATTCTCCTTAAGTTATAACCTATTCTAAAAAGTTATAGCTATTGTTTAAACCTGTTTTAACGGCTATATTTGCATTTAATTTATAAAAGCAACTCGTTTTGGATTTATTTGATAAAATAACGAAAAGTCTGGGTGGGCCGATAGGGCAGCATCAGAAGTGGTCGCATGGTTATTTTTCTTTCCCTAAGCTGGAGGGCGAAATTGGTCCTCATATGCAGTTTAATGGTAAAGAGCATTTGGTTTGGAGCCTGAACAACTATCTTGGTTTGGCTAACCATCCCGAAGTGAGGGAGGCTGACGCTAAAGCCGCTGCCGATTATGGTATGGCTTACCCAATGGGTGCAAGGATGATGTCGGGAAATTCGATCCATCACGAAGAATTAGAAAACGGCCTGGCCAATTTTGTTGGCAAGCAATCGGCCTTTTTGCTTAACTATGGTTACCAGGGCATGGTATCTATCATCGATGCACTGGTTGACAGGAACGATGTTATCGTATATGATGCCGAATCGCACGCCTGTATTATAGATGGCGTACGTTTACATATGGGTAAACGCTTTGTTTACCAACATAATGATATTGAAAGCTGCGAAAAACAGCTCGAACGTGCAACCCGCTTAACCGAGCAAACCGGTGGCGGAATCCTGTTAATTACCGAAGGTGTTTTCGGTATGTCGGGCGCACAAGGCAAACTGAAAGAAGTTGCCGAACTTAAAAAGAAATTCAACTTCCGTTTATTAGTTGATGACGCGCATGGTTTTGGTACCATGGGTAAAACCGGTGCCGGTACGCACGAAGAACAGGATTGTTTGAATGAGGTAGATGTGTACTTCGCAACCTTCGCCAAATCGATGGCTGGCATTGGCGCTTTCGTAGCTGCCGATCAGGATATCATCAATTACCTGCGCTATAATATGCGTTCGCAAACATTTGCCAAAGCATTGCCTATGCCAATGGTATTAGGTTTGAAAAAGCGTTTCGAAATGCTGAAAACCCAGCCCGAGCTTCGCGAAAAACTATGGTTGATAGCTAATGCGCTACAATCAGGTTTGAGAGAGCGTGGTTTTGACCTCGGAGCATCTAACACCATGGTTACCCCGGTATTTTTAAAAGGCGACCTGTTTGAAGCAACTGCCTTAACCCGCGATCTTCGTGAAAATTACGGTGTATTCTGCTCGATAGTGGTTTATCCGGTAATCCCTAAAGGATTAATTGTATTAAGGTTGATCCCAACAGCATCACACAGCCTGGAAGATGTACAGCGCACGCTTGACGCTTACAGCGCGATAGGCGAGAAGCTGAAAGCCGGTTATTATAAAGAGAATAAACTGGAGATCGCTTAATTGTAGACCGTTTTAAAATATCTAAAGCCTCAAAGAAATTTGGGGCTTTTTTTTGCCCCTCCTCCAATTATCTTACTACCGCGGGTTTAGCGATAGCGTAATCCGTGGGAATAACCGGTTAAGTCTCTGACTTAACCCCAATGAACCAACATGCCACCGAGTTAGCCATAGCTTAGTTATGACGGATAACTCATCTAATCTGGTGTTGCTTTTGTGGCTTAAGTCGGAGACTTAAGTACTTTTACACCACGGGTTACGCTATCGCTAAACCCGCGGCAGATTCCCGCCGTTGTTGGTGTTGTCACCAACAACTGTTAGAACCCTCGCGTATTTCATGATGCGATATTCAAAAGCATGGCGTAGAGTTGTTGGTGACAACACCAACAACAGCTAAAGGATAGATACCAAAATCTTGATAAATCGTTTTCTAAATTATTTTAGCAAGCTTTTTTGTATAACTGAAACCCTTTTCTATTTTTACGGCTACCATTACAAAACCATGAAACTAACCAGACGAAATTTTATAAAAATGAACAGCGTGGCAGCAGCCGGCATTGGTTTGGGTATCACACCTGCATTTGCTTCTTTAGCGGCTCCGGCTTTCGAAAGTCAGCGCCCAAAACTGGCCGACCGTAAGTTTACCAGCAAAGCTGTTGAAGCTATTATCAAAAAAGTTAAAGCCGATATTAAAGATCCTGAATTGGCCTGGCTTTTTGAAAACTGCTATCCCAATACTTTAGATACCACGGTAAACTATTCTGAAAAGGATGGTAAACCAGATACCTTCGTGATCACCGGCGATATCAACGCCATGTGGATGCGCGATTCATCGGCACAGGTTTGGCCGTACTTGCCATTGATCAAAAACGATCCGGCATTGAAAAAACTGATCCAGGGTGTATTGAGTCGCCAGGCCAAATGCGTGATCATTGATCCTTATGCCAATGCCTTCAACGCAGGCCCAACAGGCAGCGAATGGGATAGCGACCGTACCAATATGAAGCCTGAGCTTCACGAACGCAAATGGGAGATTGATTCGCTTTGCTACCCGGTAAGGTTGGCTTACAACTACTGGAAAATAAGCGGTGATAGCAGTTTCTTTGATGATAACTGGCAAAAAGCCGGTAAGATCATCCTGGCTACATTTAAAGAGCAACAACGTAAAGAGGGTAAAGGCCTATACTTTTTCCAACGCAAAACAGAAACTGCCAGCGATACTGCACCTAACAAAGGTTATGGCAACCCGGTAAAACCAGTTGGTTTGATCTGCTCTATTTTCCGTCCGTCGGATGATGCTACTATTTATCCGTTCCTGATCCCGTCAAACTATTTCGCGGTAGCCAGCTTAAACCAAATGGCCGAAATGTACAGCACCATCGGTCATGATAATGCCACTGCCGATGCTTGCAAAGCTTTAGCCACCGAGGTTCAGGCTGCACTTAGGCAATACGCGGTAGGTAATCATCCGCAATTTGGCAATGTGATCCCCTTTGAAGTTGATGGCTATGGTAACCAGTTATTTATGGACGATTCGAACGTGCCGAGCTTGTTGGCATTGCCTTACCTTGATTCGGTAAAAGTTGATGATCCGCTGTATCAAAGCACTCGTAAATTTGTATTGAGCGATAGCAATCCATACTACTTTAAAGGCACAGCTGCCGAGGGTATTGGCGGTCCGCACGTGGGTATTGGCTACATCTGGCCAATGGCTATCATTATGCGCGGTATCACATCTACAGATAAAGCAGAGATTGTTCAGTGCTTAAAATGGTTGAAAGGGACTCACGCTGGCACAGGTTTTATGCACGAATCGTTCAATAAAGACGATGCAAAGGACTTTACCCGTAAATGGTTTGCCTGGGCTAACACTTTATTTGGCGAATTGATCCTGAAAGTGCACGAACACTACCCGGATATCCTGCAACAAACTTTTTAAACCTACCAGATATAACAATATCTGTAAGTATTTAAAATAGGGGCATAATAGCCTTAAGGCCTATATAAATATTATTTATATAGGCCTTATTTTTGATATTGAAATTATGAATAAAGCTTATTGTGAAATATGTGTTTGTTTTAAACTTTTTAATAAAAAATAAGCAACGGTTAATAATCTCAAAACGCTGAAAATGTGGAAAAAAACCATCGCTGAGGCCGTATTTTTAGCGTTCAAAAATTTTTAATTCGCAAAAAACATTTTAGATTAGCTTAAATTAAAACAATAAACCTCAAATTTTAAAAGGAGTAATTCAATGAAAAAATTTACTGAAGTAAAAGAGCTTGTAGCATCTTTAGAAGCCGACGCGGATAAATTCTACAACAAAGGAAACAGCGCTGCCGGTACACGTGTACGTAAAGGCATGCAGGATCTTAAAAACCTTGCTCAGGCTATCCGCCTTGAAGTTCAGGAAGCTAAGAATAAAGAAGCTTAGTAAGATTTTTTATCATCTTATTCCAAATAAAAAACCCGATCCATGGATCGGGTTTTTTATTTATATCGAAGTCTTAACTGCTTTTTACCATCACGTTATTGCGAGGTACGAAGCAATCCCCGATTAGCAGGTTCGCCCTGTATAGTTCGCGATTGCTTCGTGCCTCGTAATGACGAGTGGGGTATAATTTATGCCTTCACTGCAACCGGAGCCAAATGCTTCAACTCCTCAGCAATAGCATTAACAGTTTTTTCACTAACCTGTACCAATGGCAATCTAACAGTATCACCGCAAACGCCTAATTGCTTCAAGGCGGTTTTAACACCGGCCGGGCTGCCTTCGGCAAACATTAAACGGGTAAACTCTATCAGGTCGAAATGGGCCGCGTGCGCAGCTTTATAGTCTCCATTTAAAAGCAACCTCACCATATCAGATAACTGGCGCGGCAAAGCGTTGCCAATAACCGAGATCACGCCAACACCGCCTAAAGCCATCATCGGTAAAGTAACCGGATCATCGCCCGAGATAAACAGAAAATCCTCTGGCTTGTCGCGCATCAACTGGTTAAACAGATCGAAATTGCCCGAAGCTTCTTTAATACCTATTATGTTTTTAAACTCTTTAGCTAGGCGTACAGTAGTCTCCGCACTCACAGTGCTGCCGGTACGGCTTGGTACGTTATATAAAATAATAGGCAGCTTAGCGTTTTGCGCTATTGCTTTATAGTGCTGATAAATACCTTCCTGGGTAGGTTTGTTATAATGAGGACTTGCCGAAAGTATGGCATCATAGCCATCAATATTAAAAGCTTTTACCTGCTCAACAACTTCATGAGTATTATTACCGCCAATACCAGCTACCAGGCCAACGCGCTTATTTACCACCTCGGCAGTGAAAGTAAAAACCTGCTTTCGTTCAGCCTCGCTCAATGTGGCACTTTCGCCGGTTGTACCTAATGATACGAGGTATTCCACCCCGCCATCAATTAAATGTTCAATCAGGTTTTGCAACCCGTCGTAGTCAACCTGACCATCCGCATGAAAAGGGGTTACCATAGCTACCCCTGTTCCGTAAAATATATTCATGAGTAAAATTAAAAGGATGCTAATATAGTGATTAGAGATTACAGATTGGTGGTTAGGCAGTTGTTTATTTTTTGAAAAAGTGCCTTGGTTGGGTTTAAAGTTAGATTTTGGGGTAGAATGGGCTGTGTTCTGTTGAGAAGCTAACGAATGCTGATTATTTTAAGTGCACTAAAAATTGCATAACTTGCACTATGAAAAAATTATCTATTGTTGATCAACTGTTAGTAGGTATCGACAATATTCATGAATTGGGTCGTCAACGTGCATTTGAATTAGGTAATCCTTTTTATGCGAAATATGAGGGTAATGGTGATTATTACACCAAAGAATTGCCTTCGGGAGAGCGATATCTGGTTAAAGTGGAGATAGTGACAGATCAAGACGAGTTTCCTATCGAAATTAAGGATACAATAATAGAGCGTCTTTCTTAGGCAAATGAATAAACCTCAACTGATATTTATTGCCGGATGCAATGCAGCAGGAAAATCAAGTTTTATTCGTACCAGAATTAGCGGACTTAATGACTTTGAAATCATCATGACTGACGTTTATAAATGGCGAGTAAAAGAGGTTTTTAAGAATGCGGTAAAGAATAGACGGAATATTATCCTTGAAACTGTATTTAATGATAGTAGTTTTAAAGACTTGGTTGATCATGCACATAATGAGGGATATGTCTCATCGCTGATCGCGCTATTTTTAGATAATCCTCAACATTCCATAGAAAGAGTGGCTTTTAGAACCGTTGAACAAAGCGGATTAATGATCAGTAACGGCAATATTCGAATTAATTTTAACGAGAGTTTTAAAAATATTGCTACTTACTTTTTCTATTTTGATAGAACTGACTTTATCTATACCGGTGTAACCGGAAAGAATACAAAAATTATGAGTTTTGAAAAATCTGTGCTCACTTATTATAGAGCCACAGGCTTACTTTATCCTCAAAAGATCGCTCAATATGCCTATCAAAATCAAAGAATGAATAAGGATGCTTTTGATTTAATAACTGCTAATATAGATTTTGAAAGGTCGTTATAAGAAATCAATCACGAAGCTATATCACCCCAAACAACGATCCTCCCTTTTCTCCCAGCTTATCCACCATTCTTTCAACCTCCGGCACACGCTCCAAAACAGGGGCGTGATGCGGCTTGATCCTCGCGTCAATAATCAACGTACCGGTGCAGCCCCAATGTTTATGCTCTGTAAAACTACCCACGCCATAAATATCGTGCGATGGATTGCTTCTCGTAAAAGTTATCCAAACAAAATTATTAATGCTCGCCGCGGCAAATTCAGAATCATCACATAAAACGATCAATGGTAATCCGTTAAGGTTTTCATCTTGCAGCGCGTACTCTATAATGCTGATAATGTTATGGATATCTTTATAGTTAACATGCTTTGGCACTTCAACCATCAGTACGCCGGCCATGGCCATTTTGTATCCACTGATAGGGCGAGGGAGGTTGAACCAATCGGGTAGTTCGTTCCATAGTTCACGTTTAATATAGCCAGCTACAGTGAAGGCTACTTTACTACCCGAGTTGAGGCCTTCGCCGCTGTAATCGAGCGTATCGATGGTGGTGTTGGTATGGAAATGCAGGTCGCGTGTTAAATCGATCCTCTGCAGGATGTGTTTAAGGAACCCGCCGATATCATTTACATTCAATTTCGGATCATCTTCCTGTGCAGCGATAAACAGGTATTTGGCCAGGCTCAGCTGCCCTTTGCCTAAAATATGGTTGGCAATGGTTACAATTTCCTGTGGCTTACGCTCTTTAAGGTATGGGGTATAACGCTCGCTGCCGATGGCAAAAAGCAATGGATGTACCCCGGCCGCATCAACCGCGTTCACCGCGTGCAAGCCGGGAATTTCTTTAGGAATAGCCGAGCCTGTAATTTCATGGATCAATGCCCCAAAGCTTGTATCCTCCTGCGGCGGGCGACCAACTACGGTAAACGACCACAGCGGATCTTTCCGATGGTACACATTATGCACTTTCATCAGCGGAAAAGGATGCACTAAACTGTAATAACCCAAATGATCACCAAATGGCCCTTCTGGTTTATTTTCATGAGGCATTACCATACCCGTGATCACAAAATCAGCATCAGCAGAAATACAGAAACCCTCATTGTCATAAAAGTAACGGAAGCGGCGATTGCCCAGTGCACCGGCAAAAGTCATCTCTGATAAACCCTCGGGCAGGGGCATCACGGCGGCAACCGGATGGGATGGAGGCCCACCCACAAAAATACTCACCTTTAATGGTTGCCCTTTGGCGTTAGCCTTGGTTTGGTGTACGCCAATACCACGGTGGATCTGGTAGTGCAGGCCTATCTCTTCGTTTAAAATATAATCGTTCCCCGCCAGCTGGATGCGGTACATGCCCAGATTGGCATTCATAATGCCCGGTTTATCGGCATCTTCAGTATAAACCTGTGGCATGGTAACAAAGGGGCCACCATCCATAGGCCAGTTAACGATCTGCGGAATATCACTGATATTACACTTACCGAATTTGATAGGCGCACCGCTACCGCTTTTCATTGGCAAAGCTGATAGCGCGGTTAAGCCCACGTTTGCATATTTGAAGGGGTTTTTAAAAGCCTTTATCGGGTCGTTCTTAATATCAACCAGCACTTTGATCTTCTCCAGCGTATCCCTAAAAATAAACTTCGACCTATCAAGCGTACCGAACAGGTTTGATATCGCCGGGAACTTACTGCCCTTCACATTTTCGAATAAAATGGCCGGGCCTTCATTTTCAAAAACACGTAAATGTATGGCTGCCATTTGCAGATAAGGATCAACTTCCTCTTTGATCCGTACAAGGTGGCCGTTTTTTTCGAGATCGGTAATGCAGGCTTGTAAACTTGAGTAACCCATGTGGCGAAATTAAGGTTTTTTGTTTTTGGGATTACACCGATTTTTAGATGATTACACCGATCTTTTCTGAACCGGGATTTGAAGTGATTTAGAGATGAACAGGATTTTGTGTATTAGTCTGTCTTCGCATGGTAATCCTTTAATCCTACAAATCATGGTTCAAACAAATAGCCCAATCCCCCTAATGATAAAATCCTTACTTTAGCCGCCGAATATTAATGGCTGGCATGTCGGTAACTGTACTAACGCTTATCATACTTATTGGGTCGTATTTGGCGGGCTTATTGGGCTCGTTAACCGGTTTAGGCGGCGGCGTGGTTATAATTCCCTTGCTTACTATATTGCTTGGTGTTGATATTCAGTATGCTATTGGCGCTTCGTTAATTTCGGTTATCGCTACCTCTTCCGGGTCGGCGGCGGCTTATGTAAAAGAAGGTATTACCAATATCAGGTTGGGCATGTTTTTGGAGATCGCTACAACAGCTGGTGCTATGGTTGGCGCATTGATAGCTGTTTATATCCCTACAAATTTTATCGCGATAATATTCGGCGTGATACTGATCCTATCAGCAGTGATGTCGTTGCGTAAAAAGGCGCAGCAAATTCACCAGGAAAAAAGCGAACTGGCCGAGAAGTTAAAGCTAAACGGAACTTTCCCAACGCCTGCAGGAGTAGTGAACTACAGCGTGCGAAATGTGGTTGGCGGCTTTTTCATGATGCTTTTTGCCGGGGTAATATCAGGTTTGCTGGGCATAGGCTCGGGAGCTTTGAAGGTTTTGGCCATGGATGGCATTATGCGCATCCCTTTTAAAGTATCAACCACTACCAGTAATTTTATGATAGGGGTAACAGCAGCTGCCAGCGCGGTGGTTTACCTGCAAAGGGGGTATATTGATCCCGGCCTTTCGATGCCGGTTGCCATAGGGGTGTTATTAGGTGCCTTAAGCGGCTCGAAAATATTGGTGCACACCTCGTCGTCCGGCTGGTTACGCTGGGTGTTTGCCGTGGTAGTTACGTTTTTAGCATCGCAAATGATATATAAAGGAATTACAGGGACGATTTAATTTGTCATTAGGTCATTGCGTCATTAGGTCATTTTGTATGGTGGAGATATGGGATTCTCACCAATTTGCTAAGCAAAAAAAATGTGCTAATGGCCGGCAAAAAAATGACTTAATGACCCAATGACTGGAACAAAATGACCAAAAAATTTAAAGATACCGATATGCAGGCCGTAATAGGCTGGATACTGCGCGCTGGGGTGTTGGTATCAATGAGCGTTATTTTTATTGGCGGGGTTATTTATATCTACCGGCACGGGCAAACTTATGTTGATTACAGCAAGTTTGTTGGCGTGCCCGATTTTGTGAGCAATCCTGCTGGTATTATTCATGGCATTATTACAGGGCGTGGTCGGGCTATTATACAGGCTGGCGTTATTTTATTGATAGCCACTCCGGTTGTTAGGGTTATATTTTCGGCCATAGGTTTTATTATGGAAAAAGACTACCTGTACACGGGTATCACCATCATAGTTTTACTCATCATTTTGTTCAGTATGCTTAGCGGGCACGCGGGATAATATTTTTTAAAACTTTTTTAGCTTTCATATATTATAAATATATGCAAAGACAAAAGGTTCAATCATCGGCTTTAAGTAGCGTTGGGTACAACCCCGAATCGCGCATCCTTGAGTTAGAGTTTAAAGAAAGCGGCGATGTGTGGGAATATTTTGGCGTTGCGCCGGTAACCTATAAACGTTTTATCGAATCCGAATCATTGGGCCATTTCTTTACAACCCGTATAAAGGGAAAATATCCCGAGCTTCAGGTTGCGTATGTTCATTTCCGTTAATTACCTGTACGCCTACGCTCGTCGTCATTGCCGGTATTACGCTTAGCAGCCGATTTTACGGTGCTTTTTCCAAACCTGTAGCTAAAGTTTAACCTTACAATACGGGTATCGCGCTTGCTGTTTTCACTCAGGTTTATGTTTTGATATATGGCGTAATTGCGTACCCTATCGGTATTAAAAATGTCCATTACGGTTAGCTTAAGCGTACCCAGCTTATTTAAAATTTGCCTGCTGATGCCTGCGTTCACCGTATAGCTCGATTTTAAATTGTTTACGCCATACAATGTAGGCGTTTCGTACCTGCCCAATATTTCGGCTGTAGTTTTTGCCGTGATATTGAACGTTTGGGTGGTGCTTAAAATGATATCCTGTTTTGCCCTGTTAAAATCCCCGTTTTCGGCATAGGCTTTATAACGCACATACATGGCATCAACGCTAAAGCCTGCGTTCCACCATTTGGTAAACTGCGCCGGTGCATAAAAGGATGCGCCGTAAACAAATATCTGCCCAAAGTTTTTACGGATGGTTATGTTAACCTTGGTGGTATCATTTTGCTGATATATCGGAAAGTCATAAGCATCATTAGTTACGCTGTAATACAGTTGGGTTGATATACTTTGATCGTACGTGTGCGACAACTGTATGGTATTGGTAAACTCGGGTTTAAGGTTGGGGTTACCTGCGCGGTAATCGTACAGATCGGTATAGTATAAAAATGGGTTGATATCCTCATACATAGGCCTATGGATGCCCCTGTTGTAACCCAAACCTATAGTGTTCTTCTTGTCCAGATCGTAGTTAACCTGTACTTGCGGAAATATATTGAAATAGCTGCGGGTATTGGTAAACGGTGTACTTTGATCTATGGCCCATGAATTTCCACTGGTATGAGTGTCTTCGGCCCGGATCCCTGCATTGATATCCCAAGCCCCAATTTTATTCAGATAATTGATATAGCCCGCAGTAATGGTTTCTTTATATAAAAAACGATTACTAAGCTCAGGATCGGCCTGGTAAACGTTATTTACTTTGGGGCCGAAAACGAGATCGTTATCGCTGTTTACGTGGCTGTACTTAGCACCTATCTCCAGTTTTGATGTTTTATTAAGCGGGTTAACATAGTCAATTTTAGATGTCCAGATATGGATCTTAGCAGGTGAAAGGTTTTCCAGATCAAGATCGTCTCGGTAGCTATCTCCCGATGGGGAAAGGAAACTGTTATTGATATATTCGTTAGAGTGGCGGTGGTTGCTCGAGTAATTAGCATCAACAGATAGGCTACGACCGTTAGTATCTAATTTAGCATTGTAGTTAACATTGTAATTCAGGTAACTGCTGCCCCTGTCAAGGTTTGAACGGGCATTCACCATCGAATCAAGCTTGCCCCGGTTTAAAATATCCAGGTTATTGTGTTTGGTAAAATCATCTTCCCGTACAATACCAAAAATTTGAAAGCCCAGTGTTTGTTTTGGGGTGATATTGTAATCTGCCCCTAACTTAAAATTATGGTTGCGGGTTGTTTGAATGTTGTTATAATCAACATTATAATTGCTTAGCACATCATCAAAAAGGATACTGCGACGGGTTTCGATGGTGCGGGCACTTTTATTGGCATCAAAGGTGTAATTGCCAAATATGTTGAGGTTTTTGGTGCGATGGTTAAAAACAATACCCACTGTACTTTTATAGTATTTGCCATATCCGGCCATAGCGGTAACGGTACCGTTGGTACCCAGGTTCTTCCCTTTTTTTAGGATGATATTGATAACACCGCCCCCAGATGCATCGTACTTGGCCGATGGACTGCTGATCACTTCTATCTGATCAATAGTGCTGCTTTGCATGCTTCTCAATACGCTTGCAAGGTCATCTCCGGTTAGGTTAGTCGGCCGTCCGTCTATCAGGATCATAGCCGGTTGTCGCCCGGTGACACTTAAGGTTTCGTTGCTGTTTACACGTACCCCCGGCGATTGACGTAGAATATCAAAAGCCGAATTGCCCTCGGCCAATACACTGTTTTGTATGCTTAAAGTTATTCTGCCAGGCTTAACATCAATAAAGGGTTTGCGGGCAACTATTTTAACCTCCTGTAATTGATGGTTGGATGGCTGCAAAATAATATCAGAAGTGGTTATTGTTTTATTTGCCTCCAGGTTATATGGACCCGAATAAATTTTAGTGTAGCCTATCTGGCTGGCCTGGATCAGGTAGCTGCCGGGCCTCAGATCTGTAAATTCAAACTGCCCCGTTGGGCTAACAAAGCCCGAACGTAGTATTGAAGTATCGGGGGTGCTAATTTTAAAGAGGATCACCGTAGCTGCTTCGGCAGGCTGTTTATTATCTAAAAAAACTTTTCCTTGTATTACAGGAGCTTTGGTTTGTGAAAAAGCCGCACAACACAATCCCATCAAGAACGCGAATAAAAAGCCCCTGGTTAAAAAGTTCATTAAATATTTAGATGTAGAGATGTGCTATAGTGTTCAGATTATAAAATGTAACGCCAATATATAACAATATATATAAAGTTATAGGTGCTTTATTGATATTTTAACGAAATATTATTTCCAGATGTTGCAAAATCTGTATAAATAACATTTGATAAAAGCTTTTATGTGTTGCAAATAAATATTGTTTGCAAATAAGCGCTAACAATATATTTAACGCAACAAGCTGATTTTTTCGCTATTTTCGGCCGTGATACTTCGGGTATCGTGGATTGAACCAATATAACATGAAAAAAGCTTTCCTTTTAATATTCATAACCTGTTTGGCTGGTAAATTGTTTGCCCAAACGCCGCCTGCAAATTATGCTACCGCTTTAAATAAATTTAGGCAATTGTATAACAATAACAAGCCCGATAGTATATATGCCATGTTTGGTCCCGAAATGATGAAGGCCCTTTCGCCGGTTGATTTCAGGAATACAACTACCCAACTCAAAACGCAGTTAGGTTCTCTGGGCGACGCTGAACTGGCAAACTATGAAGTGCCAATAGCCCATTATAAAGCAACTTTTCAAAAAGGTGTTTTCTCGTTAAATATTTCGTTAAATGCTGATAACAAATTTACAGGTCTTTCATTAACGCCATATACCGCTCCGGCAACTACTGCTGCTCCGCCGGTAAGTAATATAATTCCAACTGATCCGTCGTTAACAGAATCGCCAATTACGGTTAAAACTTTATTAGGCTCGATATCTGGTACATTGGCCATGCCTAAAGATGCTAACGGTAAAGTGCCGTTGGTATTGATCATTGCAGGATCGGGCCCTACAGATAGGGATGGTAACAGCCCTAAGCTTGGTCTGCATGCTAATGTTTACAAAATGATAGCCAACGAACTTGGTAAAAAAGGAATTGCATCGTTACGTTATGATAAGCGTTTGGTAGGCCAAAGCACCACCTCGATAAAAGAAAATGAAATAAGATTTGAAGATTATGTTGAGGATGCCGCTGCGTTACTTAATATGTTCACTGCCGATGAACGCTTTTCGAAAGTGATCATCCTTGGCCATAGCGAAGGGTCATTAGTAGGTATGATGGCTGCTTTTGATGAGCCGATAAAAGGCTTTATTTCGGTAGCTGGTGCTGGTGATTCGGCAGATAAGATCCTTACCGAGCAGATGAAATCGCAACCATCTTTTATTTCGGATGGTTTTAACAGGATGCTGGATAGCTTGAAACGTGGTAAAACAACTGATAATATCGACCCTGCATTGTACTTCATCGCCCGACCAAGCATTCAAAAATACCTGATGTCGTGGTTTAGGTACAATCCTCAGCGCGAGATCAGGAAGGTAAAAGCACCTATACTGATCATTCAGGGAACAACCGATTTACAGGTTACCGTTGGTGATGCTGAGAAGTTGAAGAAAGCAAAATCGGATGCTATCCTTACCATAATCCCCAACATGAACCACGTATTGAAGGAAGCCCCTGCCGATAAGGAGAAGAACAAGGAAACTTATAATCAGCCCGATTTGCCGCTAAAACCGGAATTTGTAACGGCGATCATAAATTTTATAACCAAAACGGCGAAATAGGGACTCACCCCGACATCGCTACGCTTGTCACCCCTCTCTACGCTGCGCGTAAAGAGGGGATTTTTTTATTTTTCCTACCCTCTTTGCGGCTTGCCGGAGAGAGGGTAGGTCCAGCGAAGCGTAGACCGGGTGAGTAAATTATGCGAGCGATACTCCGAAGCACATTACCACGCCCCCAACAACCTCCTGATCACAATGATCTCGGCCACATGGTAAGCATTATGATCTGCAGCCTGTAAGGCCTCACGCAAAATTGTCTGTCCGTCCCCGTGAGGGATCTTGCTGTAAATATCTCCTGATTTTACAAGTTCGGCCAGTTCTTCCAGGTCATCATCAATTTGTTTAATGGATTTTTCCCAGGCCTCATCACTTTCCGGAGCCAGTTCTTTTACCCAGTAGGCAGCAGGCCACTCGGGCGATTCATGGCTGCCATCTTTGCTAAACTCCAGCATATCCCATTGCGCTATGCGAATGTGTTCAACCAGTTGCCAAATGGTGTAGGGGAGTTTATCAACCTTTACACCGCGCAGGTTGGCTGGTAGCCCGTCGAGTGCTTTTTTCAGGTCGGCATGGGCATTACCTCCTTGCAGCAGGTGTAAAACCTCGTTAATTACTATTTGATGTTCGTTATTCATAGGTGTTTGATTGTTGCTAAAAGTAACAAATTAACAACCGGTTTGATTTATTCGGCTTAAATGTTTTAAGTTTATGGTTCATTGTAAAACTTTAATCAGTCGTGATCAAAAACATATTTTTTAAGCTAACCTGCGCCAATATTTTATTTATAGTAGCCTTAACCGGTTGTAAAAAAGAGGGGGGCAGCGGCACAGGGCCATTGTTGGGTAAAGACGATGCCGCTTTTATAAAATATGAGAACACATTTTTAGATAACTTCTGGAAGCTGAACCCCGATTGGGCTACATCGGTAGGGTATCATAAATACGATAGCCTGATGGTGATCCCTAATGAAGGTAGCCGCGAAAAGCTGTTGAACTTTGCCAAATACCAGGTTGATTCGTTGAGCCGTTTTGAAGTGAATACCCTATCCGAAGGAAGTAAAATAGACTATAAAATTCTGCAAAACCAGCTGGATTATATTCAATGGCAAACCACCCATTTAAGGCAGTTTGAGTGGGACCCATCATCATACAATGTAATAGGCACCTTCGCTTATATCCTGAACGAGCATTACGAGCCTTTGGCAAAACGCCTGCGCCACTTTTATCAGCGCATGTCTTTTATTCCCCAATATTATAAAGAGGCCGAAAAGCAAATCAAAAATCCGGTAGTTGAACTAACCAATTTGGCTATTGAGCAAAACCTTGGCGGGCTTGATGTACTATCAAAAGATTTTGCCGATTCGCTTAAAAAAACAAATATCCCCAAAGCCGAACAAAAATTAATGACAGATAGGGCTGCCCAAAGTGTTACCGCTATTAAAGCCTACACTGATTGGTTGAAAGCCCTGAAAAACGACCATCCGCGCAGCTTCAGGTTAGGTAAAGACTTGTATGAGGATAAGTTTAAGTACGAGATAGTAGCAAGCAACACTGCCGAAAAAACTTACAACGCCGCTGTTGAGCGCAAAAAATATACCCACCGCGAAATGGCTAAAATAGGCAAGCAGCTTTGGCCAAAGTATATGGGTAAGGCCGCCATGCCTAAGGATAGTTTGGAAATGATCAGTCAGCTGATTGATACCATCTCGACCAAACATGTTAAGCCGGAAGATTTTCAATCATCTATTGAGCAGATCATCCCTAAGCTGAATGCTTTTGTGAAAACTAAAGACCTGCTTACGCTTGATCCTACAAAACCACTCATCATCCGTAAAGAACCGGGCTACATGGCTGGTGTTGCAGGAGCATCTATGAGCGGCCCTGGCCCTTATGATAAAAACGGTAACTCGTATTACAATGTTGGCAGTTTATCAGGATGGAGTAAAGAGAAAGCAGAGAGTTATCTGCGCGAATACAACAACTACATACTACAGATCTTGAGTATCCACGAGGCCGTACCAGGTCATTATGTACAGGGTGTGTACTCGAATAAAGCGCCAAGCATTATTAAAGCTGTATTTGGCAATGGTGCTATGGCCGAAGGTTGGGCTGTTTACACCGAGCAGATGATGCTTGAAAACGGCTTTGGCAATAACGAACCCGAAATGATGCTGATGTGGTATAAATGGAACCTGCGCTCGGTATGTAATACCATACTGGATTATAGCGTGCACAGCGGTAACATGACCAAAGAAGATGCCATTAAAATGCTAACCCACGAGGCATTTCAACAACAAGCAGAAGCCGATGGCAAATGGAAACGTGTAAGTGTTACCAGTGTACAGCTAACCAGCTACTATACCGGCTATAAAGAAATTATTGATCTGCGCGATGCCTATAAACTAAAAATGGGCGATAAATACAAGCTTAAAGAGTTTAACGAAAAGTTTTTAAGCTACGGCAGTGCCCCGGTTAAATTTATACGCGAAGCCATGCTTGCTAAAACAGCAGCCACAAGCAGCGGTAATTAGAAAGAATGAATTGATAGTCCATGAGTTAAAAACTCATGGACTATGAACCATGAGATCATATCCCACGAACTATCAAAATCTTTATGCGTAATGGTTTTTGATCTGGTGCTCAAGTTGCGAAAGCACCCTGGGTTTTAATTTGCCTTTGCAGCAAATACAGTTGTTGTGCTCAAAGTTAATTTCGGCTACAAACTTACCCTGATCAACTACGCGGAACCTTCCTGCTTCATTGGGTAATACAGCCAACATTCGTTCATCCTGCCCAGAAAAATTAATCAGCACATGAAACTGGTGCTGTGGTATAAATGCTAACTGCCTTAACATAAAACCTCCCTTTCCGTTTATTAAATGGTTAAAAAAATAAAAGAGCCTTGACTGTTATAAAGTTAACGAATTATGTTTTAATTAATTGTTAACTGCAAAGCGATTTTTTGATAAAAATATTATAATATCTTTAGCCCCATATATCTAACATGATGAAAAAAACGCTATTAGCAGCGGCTATGCTTATCGTATCGGTAGCAGGTTACGCGCAAAAGGTAAAACCGGCACTCAAATTAATTAAAGGCAATACTTATTACCTGGTATCGTCGGCGCACTCGGTTATTAAGCAAACTATAAACGGGCAACTCAATAATATCGATATGACCATTGATGGCAAGATGTCGTTCAAGGTATTAAATACCGATGATTCCCTTTACTATATGGAGGTTAATTATACCAAAGTAGGCATGAAAATGACACTGCCTACAGGTACCGTAGCTTTCGATTCGGATAATAAGGATACCACAAACATTATGGCGCGTATCATGTCAGGCATTACCAACAGGCCGTTTACCGCCTCTATTACCAAAAGCGGCAGGATCCGCTCGGTTGAGAATGCCGAAAACATGATCTCGGCTATGATTGATGGTGTTAAGGGTGTGCCAGATGCTCAGAAAGATCAGCTTAAAAGCCAGCTAACAGAATCATTCGGTTCAGCTGCCTTGAAAAGTAACCTGCAAATGTCTATGGCTGTATTGCCCGAAAAGGCTATCGCCAAAAATGATAAATGGACTGTTAATACAATTATGGAAGGCGCGATGAAAGCGAATATAACTTCTGTTTACCAATTGATGGATATTACGCCGCAAGGCTACGCTATACATGGTTCGGCAACGCTGGTTACAGATAATACCGGTGGTTATAAAACCATCAGCAATATGCCGATGAAATATAACATGAAAGGCACCATGTTATCTGATTTTGTGGTTGATAAAACTACCGGATGGGTAAGCAGCTCCAAAATTAAGCAAACCATTGATGGTACTGTAGAGATCAAAGACAATCCACAAATACCAGGTGGCCTTACCTTCCCGATGACGGTAACCAGCGAGACTACCAGCAGTGATCATTAAGGGACAAGTATTCTGATAAAATAATAAATCACGTCATTGCGAGGTACGAAGCAATCGCACGGAAGCAGAGCAGCTATGCTAATCCGCCCTGTATAGTTCGCGATTGCTTCGTACCTCGCAATGACGTTTTTATTTTAATTAGGGTTTAAAACGCTACTTCACCTCCCAAACCCCTTCAAGGTAAACCTTATACCGTTGTGGCTGAAACTCGCCGAAGGCAAAAACAAAAATATCATTATCCTTTTTAGCATAATAAAGCCTGAGCCTGTCGCTGCCCTGGTATAGGTTCAAAAAGCCGCCATCAGTTTTAAAGCCCGCGGTTTCAACAATACTTTTAAAATCATCGATGCGGATAATATCAGCCAGTTTTTCAAAGTTGTTATTGGCAAAATCATCAAAATTTATTGAGCCATGAGGAAGCTTAATATTAAAAGTCGAGTTGTACAGGGTATCATCCGTATTATCAAATAGCAGTGCTTTTGCTATCTCGTATTTTTTGATCATAGAAAATGTATTAAAAACAAATGCCGGTTTAATGGCAGCCTAAAGCTATACCATCAAACCGACATTGCTATAATCGATTATTTATTTTATTGTTTTTCTTCTTTTTCTTCTTCTATATAACCTTGTTGTTTAAGATCATTGATAGGGTATGGCACTTCGTACTGGATGCCTAAACCGGGTTTGCCAAACCAAGGGATGATCTTGCCTTCGCGGGTATTAGGTATTGGTTTTAAGATCTTATATATTTTATAAGGTTTAGTTAAAGTATTATCGGGCAGGGCACGCTGAGGGAAGGGTACGCCTTTTGCCGAAACAAAGGTGCCTTTATCTTGAAAAGCACCGCTGGCATCGGTATAGCCGCCATAACGATCAATCAGGAAACCTTTTCTAAGTGTTACAATGATCAGGTTAACCGCGCCCCGGTTTGGTGGCCAGCCGCCGTTAAGCTGTTTCTCATTAAATAACTGTTCAAGTTGTGTCCATTTCTCGGTTTTCCATAAGCGCCATGCCGAATCCGCGTATTCCTTTTTAGCGGCAGTGTCGGCAAAATCGCTTACCGAGGCTTTAAAATCGGCATAGGTAATGCCTCTGATAATAAGATGGTGTTTTTTTGCTGCGTGTGGACCGGCTTTTACAGATTTGGTTTGAGCCGTTGCTATAAAGGGCAACAGCACTGCTAATAGCAGCAATTTAAGTGTTTTCATTTTGATGTAGTTTTGGTGTGATAAAGCTAATAGGAGTAGGGTTAATATGAAAGGGTTTTATAGTATTTATTTTATTCATATTATAATAAATATTGCTGGTTGAGTGGCGGTTTGTCCGTCCGTTTCCGGGTAAGGGTAGTTGATGACAAGATGGGACAGCATTAGGCCCGTGGTCGATGTTTTCACCATAAGTGTTCGGAGGATTTTTTCATTCCCTCCTTGGGGAGGGGTGTGGTGGATTGTGTTTGGCAGGGAGGGGTTTTTACGCCTTGTTAACGGATAAGTATGTTGAAGAAACCCCTCCCTACACCCTCCCAGGTGAGGGAATCGCACTTTCCCCCCGCTTTTTTTATTTCTTATTCGGTGTAATCAAAAATCAATCGGTGTAATCCCAAAAAAACAAACCAATAAACTAAATTATTACCTTCGTACCCATGTCATCAGCTGAAGCAAAAAAACAGATAGAGGCAATTACCGCCGAACTTAAACAGCACAATTACAACTACTATGTGCTGGCCATGCCTACCATATCCGACTTTGATTTTGATAAAAAACTGGAGCAGCTTAACAAGCTGGAAAAGGAATACCCTGAATTTGCCGACCCGGATTCGCCGACGCAAAGGGTAGGCGGCGATATTACCAAAGAGTTTGAGACCGTGCGCCACCGCTGGCCAATGCTCTCGTTAGGTAATACCTATAACGAGCAGGAGCTGCTTGATTTTGATCAGCGTATCCGCAAGGCCATTGGCGATAACTTTGAGTACGTATGCGAGCTTAAATTTGATGGTTTGAGCATGAGCCTTACCTACCAGGATGGTAAGCTGGTACGCGGCGTAACCCGTGGCGATGGTGTACAGGGCGATGACGTTACCACCAATATTAAAACCATCCATACCATACCCAAACGTTTGCATGGCGAAGGCTACCCTGCATATTTCGATATCCGTGGAGAAGTGTTTATGCACCGCAAAGCTTTCGACAGGTTGAATAACGAACGGATTGAAGCCGGCGAAGTAGCTTATGCCAACCCCCGTAACTTTGCATCGGGTACGGTTAAAATGCAGGATTCGGCCGAGGTTGCTAAGCGCCCGCTGGATTGTTTCCTGTACTTTTTATATACCGAAAAACCGCTGTTTAAAACCCATTGGGAAAGCCTGCAGGAGGTGAAAAAATGGGGCTTCCACACTAACGATCATAGCGAACTTTGCCCTGATATTAAATGCGTACTCGATTTTATTAATAAATGGGATACCGAGCGCTTTAACCTGAGCTATGATATTGATGGTATTGTTATTAAAGTAAATAACTATTCGCAGCAGCAGGAGTTGGGCTTCACTGCCAAATCTCCACGTTGGGCTATCTCCTATAAATTTAAAGCCGAGCGTGTTGAAACCGAACTACTGGAAGTTAGCTACCAGGTAGGCCGTACAGGTGCCGTTACCCCGGTTGCCAACCTGAAGCCGGTTTTACTTGCCGGTACCACCGTGAAGCGTGCTACGCTGCATAACGCTAACGAAATTATCCGTTTGGATCTGCATGAGGGCGATACCGTTTTCGTTGAGAAAGGCGGCGAGATCATCCCGAAGATCATCAGTGTAAACCCCGAGAAACGTAAAGCTGATGCCGTGCCTGTTATTTACCGTACTACCTGCCCGGCCTGTGATACCCCTTTGGAGCGTAAAGAAGGTGAAGCAGCCTTTTACTGCCCTAATGATGAGGGTTGCCCGCCACAAATAGTTGGTAAAATGCAGCATTACATTGGTAGGAAAGCGATGGATATTGACGGTTTGGGCGATGAAACTATCGATACTTTGTACAGTAAAGGTTTCATTAGCCACATCAGTGATATTTATGAATTGCACACCCATGCCGCTGAGTTGAAACAGATGGGCCGTTTTGGCGAAAAATCCATCAGCAACATGCTTGATGGTATTGAGGCATCTAAAAAAATGCCTTTCGAAAAAGTGCTGTTTGGTTTAGGGATCCGCTATGTTGGCGAAGCCGTTGCCCGTAAACTGGCTTTCCACTTTAAAAATATCGATAAGCTGATGGCTGCCACCGTCGAAGAATTGACCGCTGCCGAAGAAATAGGCGAACGTATAGCCCAAAGTATTACAGAATATTTTGCGGCTGATGTGCATCGCCAGGAAATAGAAAAACTGCGCGCCCATGGCCTGCAATTTGTTGCTGAAGAAAAAGAGGTTGTGTTGGCAAGTGATACACTGGTTGGTAAAACTTTTATCATTTCGGGTACGTTCGAGAAATCCTCTCGCGATGAGTTGAAAGATATCATTGAGCAAAATGGCGGCAAAATATTAAGCAGCATTTCGGCTAAGTTAAATTATCTGGTAGCGGGCGATAATATGGGGCCAAGCAAGCTGGAAAAAGCCAATAAACTCAATATTCCTATCATTAGCGATGAGGAATTACTGGCCATGATAAAATAAGCATTCCTGGTTTGTTTATTTTATTCATTGGGCTTTTTTTTCTACTTAGTGTATCGGATTTTGTGTTAATTTGTACTGCCCTTAATTAATTAAACGCGATGTTTAACTAATATATCTATGGAAAAATTTATACAAGTTCAGGCAAACATTCATTGTGAGCCTTGTAAAGAATGCGGTGCCAGACCTGTTATTGAGCAGATAAAAGGCCAGTTTAAAGTGCGGTGCCCTAAAGATAAATCGCATTATCAAACTAAACCAGGCTTAATTGATATTAACGACTGGAATACAAAAAATAAAGCACACCCATCATTGGGTAATAAAGCATCTTCAAATAAGCAGGCATCCTAATCAAGGTGCCTTTTTTACATTATTTAACAATTTAGCGCTGTAACAATCAACTAATAAACTTCATCTTAGCTTAAAACATCTGCTAAATGAAGCCAGTCCTGCTTATCCTGCTTTCTCTCTTCAGTACTTCCGTATTTGCTCAACAATTTAATATCAGTGGTAAAATAACTGATGAAGGCGGTAAACTCATCCCATTTGCATCCATCTACGTAAAAAATACAACCAAAGGTGTTTCGGCAAATAGCGAGGGTAGCTACCAGTTACGTGTTAATGCCGGGACGTATAATATCCAGTACAAAGCAGTAGGCTATACCCAGCAAAGCAAAAGCGTTGTTGTCAATGCCGATCAAACGATCAACATCAGCCTGCAAATCGAAACCTATCAGCTTAAAGATGTTACGGTACATGCCGGTGGCGAAGACCCTGCCTATGCCATTATGCGCAAGGCTATCAAAAAACGTAAAACTTATTTAAACGAGGTAAAGGCCTACACCTGCGATATCTACATAAAAGGCCTGCAAAAACTGCTTGCCGCCCCTAAAAGTTTTATGGGTTTTGATGTGCAGAAGGCAACTAACGAAGCCGGGCTTGATTCCAATCGCCGTGGTATAGTTTACCTTTCCGAGTCGGAATCGAAGTATAGTTTTGTCCGTCCGGATAGGGTACACGAGGAGCAGGTGTCCGCTAAAGTATCGGGGCGTAACCGGGCTTTCAGTTTTAACCGGGCATCGGATATGGCGGTTAATTTTTATGAAAATTATGAGAAGTGGGAGGGGATGAGCAACCGCCCACTGGTATCGCCCGTGGCAGATAATGCCATGTTTTACTACAACTATAAATACATAGGTACCTCGGTAGAGAACGGCGAAACCATCAACAAAATTGAGGTGATACCCAAACGGGCGCATGATCCGTGCTTTGAAGGTGTTATTTATATTTTGGATGATAGCTGGCGCATTTACGGGTTGCAGCTTTACATCACTAAAAAAGCCAATATCAATTTTGTTGATACCCTTAAAGTTAACCAGCAGTTTTTCCCGGTTAACGAAAAAAACTGGATGACCTCATCTATCAAGTTCGAGTTTACAGGCGGCTTGTTTGGCTTTAAAATAGGCGGCTATTTTATATCGATATACAAAAACTACGACCTTAACCCCGACCTAAGCCAGGCCAACTTTAACGAACAGCTGCGCATAACCAAAGGCACCGCTAAAGATTCGGCCTACTGGGAGCAGGCCCGGCCTATCCCTTTAACCGGCGAAGAAATTGTTGATTACAAAGCCAAAGATAAGCTGGCAAAAAAGCGCGAATCGAAAGAATACCTTGATTCGCTGGATAAAGCCAACAACAAGTTTAAGCCCGTTAATCTGTTGTTTACCGGCATCAATACCCGCAACCGTTACAAAAAAGAATATTTTCATTACGACCCTTTAATAGGTTCCATGCTCTACAACACCGTTGAAGGTTTCGCGATTGATTATGGCGCGAGCTATAGTAAACTGGTTGATACGCTCAATAACCGCTATTTTGTGGTGAATGGTAAGGTGCGTTATGGTTTCTCTAATCATTTGTTCAACGGCTCGGCAGGGGTGGCTATTCCGTTGCAGCGTTTTACGTTGGGATTAAACGGCGGATCGGATGTGGTTGATCTGAACAGCCTGGCCCCAATGTCTACCTTTGTAAATACTTTGCATAGCCTTTTAGCGCAGCAAAACTTTAAAAAGCTGTATCAAAAGCAATTTGCCTCGGCATCGTTATCAGGTAGGATTACAGGCGGATTAAAGGGCAGTGCCTTGGTTGAATGGGCTAACCGTAAGTGGTTGCCAAATACCACGGCCTTCAGTATTTTTGATCCGCATGCCCATCAGTTCACTTCCAACAACCCGTTACAGCCCGATCAGGATGTGCCCCTGTTCCCCGAAAATAAATCGTTAACCCTGAACCTGCGGGCCAGCTATGATTTTAGTAATAAGTACGAAACCTATCCATCCGGTCGCAGGTATTTGCCATCAAAATATCCAACCATCAGCGTAAACTACACCAAAGGCATCAGCAACGCTTTAGGATCTGATGTGGATTATGATAAAATCAGCGCCGATATTTCTAAAACCGATATCAGCATGGGCTTTTACGGCAGCAGCTCGTTCTTTATAGGCGCAGGCAAGTTTCTGAACGCTAAAAGCGTTTTCTACCCCGATTACTTCCACTTTGCAGGTAACGAAGTGCTATCCTACAAACCAAGGATAAACCGTTTCCTGCTGTTGGATTACTACGATTTCAGCACACCAGATAAATATATTGAGGGACATTTTGAACATAACTTCTCGGGCTTCATCACCAACAAAATCCCATTAATCCGCAAGTTTAAATTGCAGGAGATAGTGGATGTAAACTACCTGTACACCCCGCAGCTTAAAAACTATACCGAACTGGGCTTCGGCTTGCAATACCTCAATATAAGGGCTATGTACGGCATATCATACAACGGCGGTACACAGGCAAAATCGGCGTTTAGGTTGGGGATATCTCTTTAAGGTGTTTTTGAGGCGAAAGGATAAAGGTAAAAGGCGAAAGGAAAGAGCGAAGAAAACCACCACGTCATTGCGAGGTACGAAGCAATCGCACGGAAGCATAGCGGCTGCGCAAATCCGCCCTGTACAGTTCGCGATTGCTTCGTACCTCGCAATGACGTGTTTTTTTTAGTAGCTCAAGGTATTCCGTCCGTCCGTCACCCTGAACCCAATCTTTCCTGGTACAATCCGGCCGGTATTCTATTCATTAACTTGTTAAAAAAATCCTATCAATCCCTTAATCCTAAAAATCACGGTTCAGAAAAATAAACCACTCACTTAATCAACCATTCTCCCAATCACCCCAAAAGTTTACCTTTGCAGCATGATCAAGAACTACATTCCCTGCCTCATCATAGTACTGCTTGCCCTCGGCTGTACAAAAAAAGTACCTCCATACACCATATCGCGCGTAACCAAAACAGATACCGCTACCAAACTAACGGTTAACATAACCGGCAGGTTAAAATGGGCCGAACTGCTCAGCATCACCTCAAAAATAAAAGCCGATAGTGCCAATTTGCCCAACCTGCAATTAGATTTTATGCTGCCTGGCCATAACGATAAAAGCACCGGTGCCAATAACTTTTACGCCATTGCCCGTTACCCTAAAACAGATCAGGTAACTATGCAGGATACCACTAAAGATGCAGACGGCACTACCGTACGCCTGAATATCATTGGCTTATCCTCAGAAAAAGTAAAACACTTGTTAAGCCTCAACCCCGAAGATTTGAAAGGTAAAAACATAATAGGCAGGTTTATTGACGATAATAACCATACCCTTATTGTGCCCTTTACCGATATTGCCGATGGCAAAAAGGAAACTTACATTATTGAACTGGATACCCTTGGCAATGTAGTATCGCGCACCATCCCGAAGGTTGATAGCAGCGATGGCGTAGAGAAACTGCATGTTACCGAGCGTGGCGATTACATCACTATAAAAGATAGCGTGCTTACCCAGTACTCGATAGATGATCTGGGCTTACCTTACAATAGCACTAAAGCAGGTATTTAATTGTCTGCCTGGTGATATGCAGAAATCACCATTGGTTTAATTTTAGGTTGAAAAATTGAGGTTTCGGGGTTAAATCATTCATTTGTTTGATATTATACCGATATATTTATAATGTTTAAAACATTTATGAATATGAACCGAAATTTTATCAAAACTTTTGCCCTGTGTGTAATAGCGGCATTTAGTGCCTTTGTGGCTTCGGCACAGGTAAGGTTGCCCGAGGGCTACTTCCTTAAAACGCTTCCCAACGGGTTGCAGGTACTGGTTATTGAGAACGCCAAAGTGCCTTTAACCACCATCGAAATTGCTGTTAAAAACGGTGCCTATACCGAGGGCCCTGAATACAGCGGCCTCTCGCACCTTTTTGAGCACATGTTTTTCAAGGCCAACAAGGTATATCCCGATCAGGAAAAATTTCTGAAACGTACGCAAGAGCTTGGTGCCATCTGGAATGGTACCACCGGTAACGAGCGTGTAAATTACTTCTTCACTTTTGATAGGGACAGCCTTAAAGCAGGCCTCAACTTTATGAATGCCGCCATCCGTTTCCCTATTTACCGCGAGGAGGATATGAAAAAGGAGCGCCCGGTAGTTGATGGCGAGTTTCAGCGTGCCGAGAGCGACCCGAGCTTCCAGCTGTGGTACAATATGCAGCAAAAGCTTTGGGGCGATCTTATCACCCGTAAAAACCCTATCGGCATCCACGAAGTGATCAACTCGGCTACGCCCGAAAAAATGATGATCATTAAGGATAAATACTATTTCCCTAATAACAGCTTGCTTACCATTTGCGGCGATGTGAAGCATGATAACGCCTTTGCCCTTGCCGAAAGCATTTTTGGCGATTGGGCCAACAGTGGTTTCGATCCGCAAGCTAAATTCCCTATCCCGCCATTTAAGCCTTTAGCCAAAACTGAATACTTTGTTAAAGAAGCTACCATTGCCCAAACCCCTTATATGGATTTTACATGGCAAGGCCCTTCGTACCCAACAGATTCGGCTGCTACAGTTGCTGCCGATGTGTTTTCGACCATTGTGGGCTTAAACTCATCAAAATTACAGCAGGCTTTGGTTGATAAAGGCCTTGCCAGCGGCGTTTACGTAAGCTACAATACCAGCAGGTATGTTGGCCCGGTAGATATTTTTGTGGTACCTACTGCCGATAAGCTTAAAGAATGCTACACCGAACTGATGAACCAGGTAAGCCAATGGGGTAAGGATGATTACTTTACCGACGAGCAAATGGCTACCGCTAAAGCTATACTGCACCGTAACGATATTCACGCTAAAGAAAAACCATCATCTTTACCAAGCCAGGTTAGCTACCAGTGGTGCAGCACATCGCTTAATTACTATACCGATTTGGACAGCAATTACCAGAAGGTTACCCGTGCCGATATCAAAAAATACCTGGCTAACTATGTAATTGGTAAACCATACGTTGCAGGCCTGATCATAGCGCCCGAGTTAAATAAAACAGTGAACGCGGCTTCATTTTTTGTTGCCAAATAACTTAAACCAGTAAGCATCATGAAAAAATATATAATTGCCCTGCTGGTTGCAGCGGCTATCGGAAATACCGCCAGAGCCCAGAATAAAGCCTACGAAACCACCGTTGATGGCGTAAAGGTAATTGTACAGCCCAGCGGAAACGATATTGTTGAGGTACAAACCATTATTAAAGGCGGCGTACAAAACTACCCGGCAACCAAGGCGGGTATCGAATCATTAGCGATGAGTGCCCTCACCGAGTGCGGTACCATTAAACACGATAAAAATAGTTTTAAGGATGAGCTGGATAAGGTGAGCGCTACTGTTTATGGTAGCAGCAATAAAAACTACTCGGTAGTGCGCATGAACTGTATTAAAGGCGATTTTGATATAGTGTGGCCTTTGTATGTGGAGGCTATAACCCAGCCCAAATTTGACGAGAAAGAGTTTGGCCGGATTAAAGATGTTGCCATCAGCAACCTTAAACAGGAAGATTCACAGCCCGATAACGCCATTGATAAATATGCCGATAAAATTGCTTTTGCCGGTACCAACTATGCTAAAGATCCAAGCGGCACGGTAGCCATTATCAGCGCTTTAACACCTGCCGAAACCAAGGCTTACTATCAATCTATCCTAACCAAATCGCGTTTGGTTATTGTTGTTGTGGCCGATCTGGATCAGGCTACTATCGAAGCTAAAGTTAAAGCCATGCTTGCCGGAGTTAAACAAGGCTCGGCGTTCGCCTTTAAAAAATCAACCTTCAGCACCCCGAAAAACAGTATCAATGTTGAAAAACGCGACCTCGCTACCAACTATGTTGAAGGTATTGCCAGCGGACCAGCTGCCGGTACACCCGATTTTAACGCCTTTAACGTAGCCATGCGCATTTTTAGCAACATGCACTTTTTAGAGGTTCGTACCAACAACGGTTTATCATACGCCCCGCAAGCCTGGTTTAGCGCAGGCCAAACCTCAACAGCCCGTTTCGCAGTTTCAACAACCGAACCTAATAAATACATTGCCGTATTTGATAAGCTGGTTGACCGCATAAAACGCGATGGTTTTAAACCAGAAGATGTAGCCGATATGAAGATCACTTATCTAACCGGCTTCTACTATAAAAACGAAACCAACAGCGCCCAGGCATCGGCCATAGCATCAAACGAGGTACTGCACGATAACTGGAAACGTTCCATAACTATGGTTGATGATGTAAAGAAACTTACTGTTGATGACGTAAGCAACGCCTTCCGCAAGTACATCAACAACATAGTATGGGTTTACCAGGGCGATCCGGCTAAAGTAAACCAGATCCTTTATATAAACGGTACGCTTAACCAAGGCGGTAGCCCGGTGAATCATTAAGCATTAGGTTAAACCGCCGAAGCTTATAAACCACGTCATTGCGAGGTACGAAGCAATCGCACACAGGCAAATCCGCCCCGTATGGTTCGCGATTGCTTCGTACCTCGCAATGACGTTTTGGGATGATGCAAATGACTATCCCTCCGGAAGAACCGCCTTTTTTCTTGTTCTACTCCAGCCGGCGCCTTTGGGGCGGGTGGGTACGGTATCGCCTAATAGTTTTCCCCATGGTTTGAGGTCTTCTATCCTGTCGAATATGATCTTCAACACTGCAATGAATGGGATAGAAAGGAACATACCCGATAATCCCCAAAGCATATTACCCAGCAGCACCACCACTATCGAGATCAGCGCGTTGATCTGCACCTTTGATGATACAATGCGCGGCACCAGGATATTGTTATCAATAAACTGGATAACAATATAGGCAATGATAACGCCCAGCTGTGTGCTGTAGCCATCTTTAGTAACAGTTGCCATCAGCACAGGTAAAGCAATGGCTATGATGCCGCCAATGTAAGGCAACAGGTTAAGGATAGCGCCTATTACACCTATCAGTATGCCGTACTTAACGCCCAGTAATACTAACGCTGCCGAGTTCATAACGGCTACTATCAGCATCTCAATCAATAAGCCCTGTATATAGCTTTGTATGGCAGTTTTAGTTTCTTTTAATACCTCGGCTACCTGTTTGGAGTTTTCTTCGGAGAATACCTCGAAAAAGAAATTGAGGATGAGGGTTTTATAAAACAATATCAGAA
Source organism: Mucilaginibacter sp. CAU 1740 (assembly GCF_039839285.1). Classification (NCBI taxonomy): domain Bacteria; kingdom Pseudomonadati; phylum Bacteroidota; class Sphingobacteriia; order Sphingobacteriales; family Sphingobacteriaceae; genus Mucilaginibacter; species Mucilaginibacter sp. CAU 1740. The sequence continues at coordinate 109,889 of NZ_JBDOQS010000004.1, forward strand.
ATATATACACCGGCAGTACAAATACTAATCCGAATGTGCTTAATACGTTACCCAGGGTTCTACCTACCAAAGCCTGACTGTTGTTCATACCGTCGCTTATCAGTTTATCCTGTTTTTGGATAGGGTAGTTGAAGGTAGCAGCCACCCACTCTTTAAAGCTGGAAAAGATCTGCGCAAACTTTACTTTAAGTGCAGGCAACGAATCGCCAAACTGGATCATCTGCGTAGCGAGGAAATAAAACAAACCCGCAACCAAAATTATACCTGCCGCCATGGCTAAACCTATCGCCAGTATTTTGGGTACTTTATGCTGTTGCAGCCAGTTACTCACCGGGTTAAGCAATATGGCAATAAAAGCGGCAAAAGCCAGCGGGATCATTACATCTGCCAGTTGGGCAAAAACATAAATAAGCAAAATCAACCCAAAAAGCACAACGGTACTTTTCAGATAAAAGGGGTACTCTTTAACAGCAGGCATGGATACAGGATTTTATACCGAAAGGAACAAGATAAGTAATTGTTTTATTTGGATGGATTTTGTGTAAGGATTGGTGTATGTCCGTCCGTTTAGGGGAACCGGAGTGGTTAGGGGACGGGGAGGACATGTGTTTTTTTAATTCCCTCCCTCGGGAGGGGTGCGGCTGGATAGCGCGGTGGCAGGGAGGGGTTTATTCGCTATGCTAACGGATATGTATGGCGACGAAACCCCTCCCTACACCCTCCCAGGGGAGGGAATCGCACAATCCCCCACTTTTTAAAACAAAAAAAAGCCCGCACTTTTAAATGCAGGCTTTGTAATTATTATAACGAGTTCGATTAACTCAACACATTCCTCCAGCTAACCAGATCACCGATGATCTTATCCAGTTGATCGGCAGCTACGCGCTCTTGTGCCATGCTGTCGCGGTGGCGGATGGTTACGGTGTTATCTTCTAACGTTTGGTGATCTACAGTGATGCAGAACGGTGTACCGATAGCATCCTGACGACGGTAGCGTTTACCGATAGCATCCTTCTCTTCGTACTGGATGTTGAAATCAAGCTTCAGTTTATCCATGATCTCGCGGGCTTTTTCTGGCAGACCGTCTTTCTTTGTAAGCGGGAAAATAGCGGCTTTAACCGGGGCAAGGCAGGGGTGCAGGCGTAATACGGTGCGGCTGTCTTGCTTTTCTTCGGTGCTCAGGTCTTCCTCTTCGTAAGCGTTGATCATGGTAAGGAGGAACATCCTATCCAAACCAATCGAAGTTTCAATTACGTATGGTACGTAGTTGCCGTAAGGTTTACCTGTTTCAGGATCAACCTCCGGATCAAAATACTGCATTTTTTTGCCCGAGAACTTTTCGTGCTGGCTTAAATCGAAATTGGTACGGCTGTGGATACCTTCAACCTCTTTAAAGCCAAACGGAAACTCAAACTCGATATCATAAGCGGCATCGGCATAGTGGGCCAGTTTGGTATGCTCGTGGTAGCGGTATTTAGCCTCGTCGGTACCCAAGGCAAGATGCCATTTTAAACGGGCGGCTTTCCACTGGTCAAACCATTCTTTCTGTGTGCCAGGGCGAACAAAGAATTGCATCTCCATCTGTTCAAACTCGCGCATGCGGATAATGAACTGGCGGGCTATAACCTCGTTACGGAAAGCTTTACCAATTTGCGCAATACCGAAAGGGATTTTCATCCTGCCCGATTTTTGCACGTTAAGGTAGTTTACAAAGATACCTTGAGCAGTTTCAGGGCGCAGATAGATTGTATCGGCATCATCAGCAACAGCGCCCATCTGGGTGCTGAACATCAGGTTAAACTGGCGCACTTCGGTCCAGTTGCGGGTACCGCTAACGGGGCAGGCAATTTCATGCTCAATGATCAGCTCGCGCAGGCGTGGCAAATCTTCGGCGTTAAGGGCCGCATCCATATCGGCTTGCAGTTTTTCTGCTTTATCTGTTTTACCATCTTTACTGTAACGATCTATCTTATCTTCCAATAACTGATCGGCACGGTAACGTTTTTTTGAATCTTTATTATCGATCATCGGATCGCTGAAGCCATCAACGTGACCGCTCGCTTTCCAGATCTTCGGGTGCATAAATATGGCCGAATCGATACCTACAATGTTATCGTTCATTTGCACCATGGCTTTCCACCAGTAGGCTTTGATGTTGTTTTTAAGTTCGGCACCATTCTGACCGTAATCATACACTGCACTTAAACCATCATATATCTCGCTGGAAGGAAACACAAAGCCATATTCTTTGGCATGTGAAATAACATTTTTAAAAAGTTCGTCGGTTGATTTGCTCATAATAGCTGCAAAGATACAATTTAGGCACAAAGCAAAAAGCAAAAGGCAAAAAGCCTTGAAATACAGTTACGCCACCCGTTTGGCAAGCATTTGCAGAGCGATGTTGTACGTCCGTCCGTCGGGAGGACCCCGTTATTTAATATAAGCTTTGTGACACTTTAAACTAACACCCGTCCAAATTGCTTTTTTAGGGTTGGGCACGGGGTGACGGACGGACGACAGCCGTTTGTAAATATCTTCTTTATTTGTAAAGAAATTTCTTTATATTTGTATTGATGAACTTTGGTATCAGTTTACCACCTGTCCATCTCCGTTCCACTTCAATAGTGATTCCCCGTTACGGACGGAAGTACAAAACAAGCTCAATAGCTTATCTCCATATCTTTTACAGATCGGTTGCATCCGCTTCCCTTCAAGGTTAATATATAAATTAGCTATTGGAGGGGTATTTTCTAAAAAACTCATTTTATTTTTTAGGTAGAGGAGTGATTTCGCAACTAAGTAATCTCCAATAAATAATCTTTCAAGTAATCCTTCCTCCACCACGTCATTGCGAGGTACGAAGCAATCGCACGGAAGCAGAGCGGCTATGCAAATTCGCCCTGTAAAGTTCGCGATTGCTTCGTACCTCGCAATGACGTGATGTTAAATAATCAAAACCATCTCCCTGCTTTTGAGCTTACTATTGTATCAAACCCAAACAACAATGGAACAGGCAGTAAAAATAATTTCCGCAAAATATGTTACCCACAATGTAAGGCAGTTCAGGTTAGAGAAACCGCAAGGCTACAGCTTTGTACCAGGGCAGGCAACCGAACTATCCATTAACCTTGAGCAATGGAAAGATGAAAAACGACCATTCACGTTCACTTGCCTTAACAGCGACGATTACCTTGAGTTCACCATAAAAACCTATACCGATCATGATGGCGTAACCAACCAGTTAAGCAAGCTCAGTGTGGGCGATGAGGTAATTATCCGCGATGTATGGGGTGCAATTGAGTATAAAGGCGAAGGTTATTTTATTGCAGGAGGTGCTGGTATAACCCCATTTATCGCAATACTAAGGCAGCTTAATAATGATGGTGCGATAGGGAATAACAAGCTTTTCTTCAGCAATAAAACCGATAAGGATATTATTTTAAGCGATGAACTGAAAAGCATCCTGGGCGAGAATGCCGTGTTTACGGTTACAGGGCAAAAAGATAGCCAGTACGATCAGCGCCGTATTGATGCTGATTTCCTGAAGGCAGAAGTGAAAGATTTTTCCAAACACTTTTACGTTTGCGGGCCTGATGCTATGGTTGAGGAAATAAGCGGGTTACTGGCAGAATTGGGAGCTGATACGGAATCGGTTGTGTTTGAGCAGTAGGGGGTAATGTTCCGTCCGTCCGTCGGGGGGAGTCCAATCTTTAAAAATGGATATGGACGGTTTGATTTTACCCTTTCCTTACCATCACGTCATTGCGAGGTACGAAGCAATCGCACAGAAGCAGAGCGGATATGCAAATGTGCCCTGTGCAGTTCGCGATTGCTTTCCCGAAGCAAGTGCGGGACCGGCTGTACCTTGCAATGACGTGGTGGAGGTGTTTGTTCGTAGAAACTTAAAAATCACTCCCCGTCCATACCCTTCCGCCAAACAACCAACTCCCCGTTACGGACGGACGTACAACCCCAAAATCTCACATCCCACACCTCACATCTCAAATCTAAAACATATTTTTACAGCCATGAGTATCAGGGTTGAGGCATTAACAAAAGTTTACGGCACACAGAAAGCCGTTGATGGCATCAGTTTTACTGCCGAGCCGGGCGTATTGGGTTTTTTAGGGCCTAATGGCGCGGGTAAATCAACTACCATGAAAATACTTACCGGCTTTATTCCCCAAACATCGGGTACTGCATCGGTTTGCGGGTTTGATGTGGTTAAGCAGCCTTTGGAGGTTAAACGCCGCATTGGTTATCTGCCCGAAAGCAACCCGCTTTATACAGACATGTACGTGAAAGAATCGCTGGGTTTTGTTGCTGGCATCCATAAAATTCACGAGCCTGCTAAACGCATAGCCGATATTATTGAGCAAACAGGTCTCGGACCTGAGCAGCATAAAAAAATTGGTCAGCTATCAAAAGGTTACCGTCAAAGGGTAGGTTTGGCACAAGCCATGCTCCACAATCCCGAAGTGCTGATACTGGATGAGCCAACCTCAGGCCTTGATCCCAACCAGTTGATAGGTATCCGTCAGTTGATCCTTGATTTGGGTAAAACCAAAACCATTGTGCTATCAACCCATATTATGCAGGAGGTTGAAGCCGTTTGCAGCCAGGTTATCATCATTAATAAAGGCAATATCGTAGCCAACGATACCTTGCAGCAACTCCGCAAAAACAACGGCGATAAATCGCTCGAGGAAGTGTTTATCAGCCTTACAAATAATTAACCCAAGAAATGTTTAAAAAAGGGTGTCATGCTGAGCTTGTCGAAGCATGGTGGGCAAGGCCTTTGCGCGCGACCCTTCGACGAGCTAAGGGTGACAGCCCATCCCGCCTAACGTCGTATTCTCCTTCATAGGCCTTGATTTTCATGCACCCTTCAGCCTGTGGTCGGTGTTTTCATCGCACCACTTTCAGGGCCAGATTATTTCGTTTCAATTAATGCAACTTCTTCAGATCATGTGGTACGTGAAAATACCAACCACAGGCTAAATACGCCCCTAACTATTACCCATTTAATATTTTTTTAACATTTTTTGTAACGAAGTGCAGGTTTGTAGCATCTATATAAGCAAACCCGGCAAAGCGGAGGTACCCCGCCAAGCCAACTTTATTACATTATTGTTATGAAAAAACTATTATTATGCTTAGCCTTTTTAGGCTTTACCGCAATCGCGGCCAACGCTCAATCAGCAAAATCAGATGGTGGAAAATTTAGTATCGGTGTTGATGCCGGCTTACCTGTTGGCGATTCGCACAAGGTTTCAAACTTTGCCATTGGTGGCTCATTGAAGTATGACCATCCAATTGCCGATCAGTTGTTTTTAACGGGTTCGGCAGGTTATACCCGTTTTCTGTACAAAAGCGAGATCAAAGATTTTATCGGCAAATCGGGTGCTGGTTTTATCCCGGTTAAAGCGGGCTTAAAATATTACTTTGACGATGCCTTTTTTGCCGAAGGTCAGTTAGGTGCAGTATTCAGCACCGAAAGCGGTGGCGGTACAGGTTTTGCTTATGCTCCTGGTATTGGCTATAGCTTTGCAGGCGGTTTGGAAGCCGGTGTGCGCTACGAAGGTTGGTCTAAAGATGGCACTACAAGCCAGGTAGCTTTACGTGTTGCCTTCAGGTTTTAATTAAACAACACATCAATTAATTACAATAAAGGCCTGGGGTATGTATCCCGGGCCTTTTTTATGTTTTTCTTCATAATTATTACCTGGTTAATATTGTATTTTGCCCCGCTATGAAAAAACTGTTACTTATTGTTATTCTCTTTGCCGCTTTAAAAACCTACGCCCAGGATCTGCCTCACCCATCAACCGCTTTCAGTGCCGGTGGCGAGCTGGCCATCCCATCGCGTGGTTTATATAATATTGGTGTAGGTGCATCTGCAAAGTTAGAGCAGCCTATAGTCAGCCCGGTAAGCCTCACACTTACTGCCGGTTTCAGCAGTTTTTTTCGTAAAAACTCACCTTTTAATAATGGCAATAACGGCGGTAACCTGTTTGTGCCGCTAAAAGGTGGGGTAAGGTACAACGTAGGCTCTGGCGTGTTTCTGGAGGCAGAGGCAGGTAGCGCTATCGAACTAAATTATGATAAACGGAGGTTGTTCGCCTTTTCGGTAGGGCCTGCTATCATGATCCCATCCGGTGCCGATAACCGCAATTTTGAGTTGGGGTTGCGGTACGAAAGCTGGTCGGCCCATACCTTGCAGCAAACAGCTATCAGGTTTGCTTACCGCTTTGGGCGGTAGTTTTTTGCTTGTAGCGATAAAGATTTCGGCTGCGTATTGTATTATTGTAAAATCCTGCAATTTTAATATTATGAATAAACCTTTTCACATTATCCTGACCGCTTTATGCCTTGCTTTTACCTTTACTGCCTATGCCCAAAAAGGAAACCAAACCGCTATAATTATTGGCACCGAACTCAATTTGCCTGTTAATATGAACAAATACCCGCAGGTAGGGGTGGATGTGCATTACTGGGGAGGGTACGGCATTAACGCTAAAGTAGAAAAGCCGATAAGCACATCGCTCCATTTTACTGCCGGTTTGGGCGTTGTGGTTTTTCAAACCAATCCTAATGATCTGTTCAGAAGCGTTAACCCGGATAGCTCAACGGGTTTTTATTATACAGATGATTATCATACGCTTTATGCCTACCTGCCATTAACCGCCGGGCTTAAATATTACGTGTCGAAATATTTTTATGTAAGCGGAGAGGTTGGTAGCGCCTTTGAAATTAGCAGCCGTACCAGCACTTCATTCATCTACTCGGGCGGGGGAGGTGCCGTTGTGCCGATAGGGCCTCACCACGGTTTGGATTTTAATTTACGCTTTGAACGTGGTTATAAAAATGTTGATTACGATCATGTGTTAGAAAGTGTTGGGGTGAATGTGGCTTATAAGTATAGGTTTTGAGAGCCGAATAAAACAACATGATAACTGTCATTTCGAATCCCTTGGAGGGTTGGGGATAGCGAGGCAAGGGTGAGAAATCTTATACGCCATGCTTAGCGGTTTTGCTGGGTGTATAAGATTTCTCTTTCGCCCCGCTGCTCAGCCTCTCCCTGGCTCAGTCGAAATGACATCCTTTAGTTTAACCGTTTCCTGTCCGCCACCTGCCCACTATCACCCTTACTCCCCCCAACGGACGGACGGAACTCACCGTTTGCACTTTGCTTTGGCGCAATATTGTTGTAATTTCGGCGCTTAACACAATATATTATAACGTGCTGAGCATCCTTAAAAAAGAAATAATATCATACCTCAGTTCGCTGGTGGCTTATGTAACCATTGGTGTGTTTTTACTGGTGCTGGGTTTATTTTTGTGGGTATTCCCCGAGTCGAGCATATTGGAGTATGGTTACGCCGGGTTAGAAAGCCTTTTTAGCACTGCGCCATACCTGTTCATGTTCCTGATCCCGGCTATCACCATGCGATCATTGGCTGAGGAGCGTAAAGAAGGAACTTTTGAACTCCTGTTTACCCGCCCTTTAAAAGATTGGGAGATTGTGATAGGTAAATACCTTGCCTGTTTATTGATCGTACTTTTCGCCTTGCTGCCTACACTGGTTTACTATTATTCGGTAAGCAAGCTGGGCATGCCGCAAGGTAATATCGATACAGGCGCGGTTATAGGCTCATACATCGGCTTGTTTTTATTGGGAGGTGTTTTTGTGGCGATAGGTCTGTTCACCTCATCTATCACCAAAAATCAAATCATTGCCTTTACGGTTTCCGTTTTCCTGTGTTTCTTTTTTTATAGTGGATTTGACTCTATCAGTCAGTTGCTTTCCTTGCAGGATCTGGGTTTGCAAAACCTGGGTATTACCCAACATTACGATTCAGTAAGCCGTGGTGTGTTAGATACCCGCGATCTGGCTTATTTCATCATCACGGCAGGCGTATTCATCTGGCTTACTTTGTTCGTACTGGCAAGGCAACGCCAAAAAAGCTTAGCCGGTACGGTAATGATAAGCACATTGGGTGTTTTATTTTTTCTGGGGATATTATCCTCATTAACCTTTACCCGTTTTGATTTTACTGCCGAGAAGCGTTTCACCATATCGCCCATTAGCCGCGAGATAATGGATAAGCTGCCTAAAAAGGTGAAAGTAGTTGTTTACCTGCAAGGCGATAACCTGCCCGGCGGGTTTAAACGCCTGCAAAGTGCCACTAAAGATATGCTGAGCGATCTGCAAGCTTACAGTCACGGAAAAATCCAGTTTCAGTTTGTTGATCCGCTGAAGGGGCTTAACAACGATCAGCAAAACGAGGTGATCCAAAATATGGCTGCCGAGGGTGTTGAGCCAACCAACCTCAGCGTTAAAACGGATAATGGGGTGAGCCAGAAACTCATCTTCCCATCGGCGCTGGTATCGGCAGATGGTAAGGATATCCCTGTAAAGCTATTATTAAGCAGGATAGGCCTCGGCCCCGATGAAGTGCTGAACAACTCTATCCAAAACCTCGAATACGCTTTCTCGTCAGCTATTAAAAAAGCAGTTAACGGCGGCAGACCGCAGATAGGCTTTACCGAAGGTCACCACGAACTAAGCGATCTGCAACTGAATGATGCCATGAAATCGCTTGCCGAAGGTTTTCAGGTGGGCAGGGTTGATTTGAATGCTATCTCTACAGCCGATCTGCAAAAGATCAAACTACTGGTAATAGCCAAACCCGATCAAAAATTCAGCGAGGTAGAGAAATTTAAACTCGACCAGTACATTATGCACGGCGGTCGCGTATTGTGGACCATCGACCAGGTAAGTGCCGAACTGGATAGCCTGCGCGGGCATGGCGGCGAGCAACTGGCATTTCCCAAACAGCTTAATTTGGATGATCAGCTTTTCCGCTATGGAATTCGTATCAACTATGATCTGATTGCCGATATCAACAGTTCGCAAATCCCTATCAGTACCGGCAATGTTGGAGGCCAGGCACAGATACAGATGTTGCCATGGTTGTTTTACCCGGTGTTTATCCCCCTAAGCAAACACCCTATAGTTAAAAATTTGGATGGCATCAGCAGTGAGTTTGTGAGTACTATCGACATTCTCGATACCAAAAACGTAACCAAAACGGTGCTGCTTAACTCATCGCCCTATAATAAAAAAATAAGTGCCCCGCACCTGTTGTCGCTACAAGCCTTAGAGCAGGAGCCAAACCCAAAAGAGTTTCAAAGTCAGCCCAAAGTTACCGGTGTATTGCTGGAAGGTCAATTTGTAAGCGATTGGCAAAACCGCCCGCTGCCCGAAGGTTTGAAAGAACAGGTTACCATACAGCAGCAAAGCGTACCCACCAAAATGATTGTGATTAGTGATGGTGATATTTTTAAAAACCAGGTAGGCAGCGATGGTTCGCCATACCCATTGGGATACGATCATTACACCCACCAAACCTACGGCAACAAAAATCTGCTGCTAAACATAGCCGACTACATGACGGATGATTCGGGCCTGATAGCCCTGCGTACCAAAGAGATCAAGGTGAGGTTGCTGAACCGCGCGCAGATCCGCGGCGAAAAAATGTACTGGCAATTAATTAATACTATAGTGCCGTTGGCAATTGTGTTAATATGTGCTATTTTTCAACATTATTTGCGCAGGCAAAAGTATGCCCGGTAAATTTTATATTTTTGATTGCTTAATAATAACCATATGAGATTTATTGTTTCTACATCAACATTACTCAAACAACTGCAGGCAGTAAGCGGCGCGTTAAGCAGCAGCACTGTATTGCCTATTTTGGAAAACTTTTTGTTCGAGATAAAGGATGGAAACTTGACCATTTCTGCAACCGATCTGCAAACCAGCATGACCACCTCCCTGCCTGTTGAGGCTAAAGAGAATGGCCGTATCGCTATCCCATCGCGTATATTACTGGAAACCCTTAAATCATTACCAGAGCAGCCTGTTGCCTTCGCGGTTGATGATCAAACCTTCGCTATCGAGATCAACGCCGGCGACGGTAAATATAAACTGAGCGGTGAAAACGGCGAGGATTTCCCGAAGATCCCGGTTGTTGAAAACGCTTCATCAGTAAACCTGCCAGCTTCAGTTTTAGCCGAGGCGATAAACAAAACCATTTTCGCGGTAAGTAATGACGAACTGCGCCCAGCCATGACAGGTGTTTACTGCCAGTTAAGCACATCATCATTAACTTTTGTTGCTACCGATGCGCACAAACTGGTACGCTACCGCCGTAAAGATGCGAAGGCCGCAAGCACAGCATCATTCATATTACCTAAAAAAGCTTTAACGTTGTTGAAATCATCATTACCAAGTGATGACGTGAACGTATCGGTTGAATATAATAACACCAGCGCCTTCTTCAAATTCGGCAACATTAACTTGGTTTGTCGTTTAATTGACGAGCGTTACCCTGATTATGAGGCGGTTATTCCTCAAAATAATCCTAATAAATTAAGTATCGAAAGGCTTACCTTCCTGGGTTCGTTAAACCGCGTGGCTATCTACGCCAACAAAACCACCCACCAGGTAAGGCTTAAAATAAACGGCAGCGAATTGAATATCTCATCAGAAGATATTGACTTTGCTAACGAGGCCCATGAGCGTTTAACCTGCCAATACGAAGGTGACGACATGGAAATTGGCTTCAATGCAAGATTTTTAATAGAAATGTTGAAAAACTTAAGCTGCGAAGAAGTATCTTTGGAGATGTCAACTCCAAACCGTGCCGGCTTATTGCTGCCACAAGGCGGAGATGAGAACGAAGACGTGCTGATGCTGGTTATGCCGGTGATGCTTAATAGCTATGCTTAAGTGTAAACTTAAATTATAAATCCAAAAACTAAGTCCGGCTCGTAAACCGGACTTTTTTTTATTTAGCACTCCATACCAAAAATTACAGTAAGCAGTTATAGCTTATAATTGTATATGAATATAAAGGTTAAAGCTTTATTGATGATCGCCTCTGTTGCATGCTGCCTTGCAGCCTGCAAAAAAAATACTAACGATAAGCCCGATGCTGCATCTGATGTATCGAGCTTAAACGTTATCAATGCTACGTTTAATGATGTTAATGTTTATGTAAACGGTAACCGCATTAACCAAACATCAACTTTTTATCCCGGTGGTACGCTGGGTTATCTTTCGGTAAAATCGGGTATCCAAAACTATTCGGCCAAAATAAACGGAACCAGTAACGAGTTGTTCAGTATCCCGATGACGCTGAGTAAAGATTCGGTTTACTCCTTTTATGTAGCCGGTACCGCTGCCAACCAGGTATTTAAAACTACCGATGTGCTGGTGTCTGATACGGGATCAAGCCCTATGGCCAAGATCAGGGTGGTAAACGCATCGCCGGATGGTGGGAATTTCAGCATGCATTTTTATGGTACTGCTGATACTACTAAATTTGCAAGTGTAGCGTTTAAGGCATCAACTGATTTTATATTGGTAAAACCCGGTGTGCACAATATGGCTATATATGCCAATGGCGACCTTACAGATGTAGTCCGTGATACGGTAGAGCTGGCCAGCGGCAGGGTTTATACCTATTATGGTTTTGGCAATAAAACTACCCGGCTGGGAACCGGTGTGTTCACTAATAAATAAAATATTTTGATGACTGATAAGCATAAAAGCCGTGTACTGGTTTCGTTTTTTATAGCGATAGTTTTTGCCATGTTTGCCTGTGGCATATCATCATGTGGTAAGGGGGGCAATGCATCTTCGGTTGGGTTAAATACCGGGATCCAGATTGTTAATCTCAGTTCGGATATTCAGGGGCTTTACCTGTACCAGAATTTTATAAGGTATAGCGCAACTACTTATACCTACCCAAACAGTTCCGGGTATTTTTATTTATCAACTTTAACGCCACCACTGCAATTGCGTACAGCAACATTATCGCCGGTAATATTATTACAGTTTGATAGTACGCTTAAAGCTAACAGCAAGTACACCTTGTTTGTAACCGGCTTAAGGAAGGATAGCAGCATAGCCAACTCGTTCATCGTTTCTGATAATACAAGCTTGCCCACTATTGGCAAAGGTAAATTGAGGTTTGTACACGCCTCGGTTTCATCGCCAGCGTTAGATTTAAGGGCTAATGATACATTGGCGATAAAGGGGCTTACCTTTAATAAAGTTTCTGACTATGTGGAGCTGCCTGCCGGGAACTATAACTTTACCATTACCAAAACAACTACGCCAAAAGTAATTGAAAAAACGCTTACCAATATTACCATATTGGATGGCAGGGCTTATACCATTTACACACAAGGGGTTGTAGGCAGGGCAGATTCATTGGCTTTTGGTGCAGGGGTGCTCACTAATAATCTGCTTTCTAAAACACTTCAATAGTAGGCTATTTGCTTAATATTTATATTTTTGGGCAAAATTAAAGCCTGTGGAAGTAATAAAAAGCATTATCGACTTTGTACTGCATATTGATAAGCACCTGGTGCAGATAACCAGCACCTACCAGGGATGGACATACCTGATCCTGTTCCTGATCATTTTTGCCGAAACAGGTTTAGTTATCTTCCCCATTTTACCCGGCGATTCGTTGCTGTTTGCTGCCGGTGCCCTCATTGCAGGCGGTAACTCGGGTTTGGATATCTGGGTATTAGGCCTCATACTAATTGCCGCTGCCTTTATAGGTAATACCGTAAACTACTTTGTGGGTAATTACCTCGGCGTAAAGGTATTTAAAGAAGAAAACAAGATCCTCAAGCTTGAATACTACCTCAAAACCCAGGCTTTTTTTGATAAGCATGGTGGCAAGGCTGTTATCTTCAGCAGGTTTATGCCTATCATCCGTACCATAGCCCCATTTGTTGCCGGTGTGGGCAAGATGCCTTTTTTAAGGTATAGCCTTTACAATATCATCGGCGGTGCATCGTGGATCATCGTATTCCTTTTTGCAGGATATAAATTGGGCCAGGTAGAGATCATTGCCAAAAATTTCTCGTTGGTGGGTGTGATCATTATTTTGGTATCGATACTGCCTCCTATTATTGCAGCTATTAAAAGCCGTACTAGCAAGAAAGCCCCGGTAGAGCAATAAGCTTTATTTAATCGAATCGAGCGACATCGTTCCCATTAGTTTATCGCCTTTGTAGGTTTCCGATTTTACAAACCTCCCTAATTTGGGTGAGTACCATTCGGTAACATGGAAGTTGAAAGGAATGCCAATGCCCATCATTTTTACTTTGGTGGTGGCATCGTAGGTTAACTTAAAGCAATCAAAGCTTCCTGCATTGGTGGTTATCGATTCAGGCTGTTCAACTTTACGGTTTTTGATATCCATTTGCAGGTTGGCCATTGTTGCCCCGCTGCTGCTCATATCTATGGTTACCGAGCCATCATCAAGAGTTTGCCCGGCTTTCATATCGGTAGGGTAGGTGAGATATTTGGCTTCGCCGCTTACCTGCATATTCCCTTTTACGTTGGCAGCCGGCACAAACGATTTCATATCAACCTTAATAGTATTACCGGTACAGATCATTTCCGAATCGCCGTTGCCTATTGCTTTACCATTTTTATCATTTATCTGCGCATGTACCGTAACTGTTGATGCATCTTTTTTAGTGGTAGTGTATATGGCAGTGATCTGTTGTTTGCCTTTAGCATCCAGGTTAATATAAGTGAGCGTTTTGCCGTTGGTATTGTTAATGAACTGGCTGCAATTTTGGGCAATACTGTTGTTGCACCATAAGGCCAATAAAATGATGATAAGTTTTTTCATAGCGTTTTAAATTGATGTGGAATTGAAACGCCATAAAAGTGAGGTGAAAAATAGCTTTTAACAATGTTGCTACTACCCGTTTGGAGTTCGGGTTTTACTTGTTACTGCTTAGGTATAAGTACTTTGCCAGCACGATACAAAGCTTCTTCTTTTTGCAGATCAGCTTTTTGTTTATCGCTTAAGGGCCGGGCAATGAGTTTATCCAGATCAGGCTGACCTGCGTCCACCCATGCCGAATACCAGTAGCTTCCCACGGAACGGACGGACGAACGCATCTTTCTGGCGATCATCCCTTTCAGCATTTGATGGTAAGCCTGCGAATAAGCTGCCGAGTAATCCTGCACTTGTCTTTTGCCATGCTGTACCAACTCGTATTTTTTATCCTGCGGATAGGTTTTGTTCAGCATCCGCTCAAAGCGCAAAACACTGTCAACGCTTTTGTATGATGACTGGCAAATGCGGAAAGCCTCCTTAAGCGGATTATCAATATACCGGGCCTTGCCAACATAATAATTGTACTTATTGCTGAATAACTCTGGCAAGCGGCTTTCCCATAAAGCATGAATCCCTTTTTGACCTGTTAGCTGCCCATCATAGTTTTGGGTAAGGTGGAGCGGAACATGCGCATCGGCAACGTAATGCCCTAAATAAACAGATGCATTTAAAATACCGGTTGTATCATGGGCTTTAAAGGCCCGTACCAGTCGGTAATATTGATATTGGATGCTCCACGGCACGGTGCCGTATTTAATGATGGTATCTTTTGAGTATTTGGCAACGGCATCCTTCCATTTTTTAGGCATTACCTCAAAAGGCTTTTTGCTATAATGATCAGCATCAAAGAAATGTCGGGGTGCCTCTGTCGAATCTACATAGCGGCGTTTATCGGGGCTTACGGCGTGTTCTGTAATATAATCGATATTGGATCTGTAAAATCCCGCCATGGGCTTAGGTAGCGTAAAAACAGCCAACCTGTTGATGCGGTAATGCGCAAAGAAACCCCATGACGAGCAGAGCATCAGTAAACATATGCCTGTTGTGATCAAGGTTATCCGGCGTTTCATTAGGGCAAAGATGGGTTTAAGTTTTGAAGATTGGAGCGATAAGTTTTATATTTTGTATATTGGTTATTATTTGATGATTGTAAGATGATAGCACTAACAATTGCCCGTTTGCGAAATAAAATGGAACATTATTTTAATCAGGTTAGTAATAGCAATGATATTATTGTTGTGCCGGGGGAAGGTGAGGAAGATGCCGGAGTTGTAATTATTTCGATCAAAGAATATAATTCATTAATTGAAACGGAACATTTGTTATCCAATGAGATAAATAGGAAGTGGCTTGCAGAATCAATTGATCAGTTGCATCAAGGGAATACAATTCGATATGCTTTCGAGTAGTGAATGAGATTTAAGGAAATGGCCTTTAAAAAAGGGGGCACCTACGGAGCCAAAAATCCTAAAACAATCTTAGCTACAAACACGGTACTCCTACGGAGTTATATTGCGAATATCTAAAAACTCCGTAGGAGTACCATGTTTGTAGAAAAATAGAAGTTTTTTGGCTCCGTAGGTGCCTCCTAATAGTTAATTAGTTTAAAAGCGGTTCCCGTGGAATGAGATTGCAAATAATCGCTACAAATTATACTTCTCCCTCAATTGCCCGCTAACCTCATTAGCTTCGTCAATAATTCCCTGCGGAAAGCCTACGCCCTGCAAAACCGCTATGCCATTCCGGTTTTTAAGCAGGCCTTCTTTTATTTTATAATCAAAAACCAGGCGGTCATCGCCAATAACCTCTTCAAACGAGAACACTTTGTAATCGCTGCCCAGTAACTCGGCTAACTCCAGATCGTGGGTGGAAACAAACACAAAGCTTTGGTTTTGGATAAAATAGCTTAGTACTGCTTTGGCTGCGGCTATCCGTTCGATGGTGTTGGTGCCGCGGAAGATCTCATCAATAATTACCAGGCTGTTTACCGGTTTACTGGCGATGGTTTGATCAACAATGTTTTTAACTGCCAATGCCTCGGCCTGGAAATAGCTTTTGTTATCGCCAAGGTCGTCGGCCATGTCAATACTGGTAAATATTTTAAGCGGAGGTGCTTTGTATGCTGTAGCGAAACTGGTGTTGATGGTTTGTGAAAGTAAGGCATTAATAGCTATAGCCCTGATAAAAGTTGTTTTACCCGACATGTTTGAGCCGGTAACCAAAATACCTTGCCTGTTATCAATCGAAATAGAGTTAGGTATGCAGTTTTCGATAAGCGGATGGTAAAGATCTTTAATAACTATATTGGCGTTGCCGCTGTTAAGCTGCGGTATGCAGTAGTGTCTGGCCCCATCCCGTACTGATTGTATGGAGATGGCAACATCTACCTGGGCAACGGCTTCATAAATAACCTTAATATCGGCAAGGTATTTATTCACTTTGCTGATAGATTTGATGAACACCATTGGTTCAATAAGCAAAAACATTTTAAGCCACTCGCTCACCAAATAGGCAATGTCGGTAGGATCAACCGAAGCCTTGTTTTGCAGGGTGATGAAGTTAAGCGATTTTTTAAGCCTGCCTAAGTTGGTTAGGCTGGTACGGGTGTTTTCCTCCTGATCTAATAAATTATGATCATTAAGCCAGGCGGCAACCTTATGCAGAGCCAGCAGTTGCGGTAGCGAGTGCGTGTAGTTCATCATTTGCGTTTTGTTGCTGTAATGGATAACCACATTGGCTATCATCAAAACCAACAATAACATCAGCATAAACTGATTGGGAACAATAAAAAGGCTGAACGCTACCCCAATGATCAGAAAAGGCGCGATACTGATATACATATTCCCGATTGCAGGGAAAATAGATTGGTGGGGCTTTTTAAATAGTTCGGGTAAATAATAGGCATCGTTATTACCTAATTGGGAGAGTTTGAGTTCGGTAGTTTCCCTTAGTTCGGTATTAGCGGCAAGATGATCTATTCGCTGTTCAAGCGCGGCAAAATACCCCTCCGAAATTTGGGGCGAATGCAGTTGCTTATATAAATACTGCTGACCAGGTTTGGAGTTGGTGCGGTCGATAAATTCGAATACATTGTCGAGGTTCAGATCGGTAGCCGTATTTGTGGCAATTTGGCTGGTACCGCCATAAGCGGTTAAATAGTTACTGATCAGCTTAAAGTTTCTGCCTGCTATGATGGGTTGTCCCCAACGCTCTTTTATTTCTGCCAGCTTTGTTTTTTGTTTGGCTTTGCTTTTTAAATGGCTTATTAAAATAACAACAAAAGGCAATAGGAGTATAGCTATGATCCAGTATAACATGGTTAAAAGTAGTATTAATAAGCTAATGTATTTGCTTATTAGATAATACCCGCATGCAATTGTTTCACCTGTATTAAAATAGACCGAAGATCAGTTTTATAACTTGCCTGAATAAACTTTGGTATCGTAGTTAATGGTAATTACCCCACCTTGCTGAAACTTATCAAAAAGCACCTGCAGATCAGCTATCATATCATCAAAGCCTTCATCATCTTTAGTTGGCATGTACGATGATGACATTAACCTGCCTTTCAATCCTTCGAAATCGAATATTTGTTTGTTTTCGAAAATTTCGAGGTGCATAGGCGAAGGGTTAAAGAAAGCTGCTATACGTTCTGTATCGATGTTGCGGTGATCAACCTTAACATAATCGCGGGCATGTTTAACTATCAGTTCATCATATTCCTGCTCAAATACAGAGCTGGTTTTACGCTCATTCCAGATCAGAGCAACTATGCCGCCGGGTTTCAATATGCGTTTAAACTCGGCGCGGGTAAGCACAGCATCAAACCAATGAAAAGCCTGCCCTGCAATAATGGCGTCAATGCTTGCATCGGTAAGGCCGGTATTTTCGGCAGTGCCGTTATGGGCCATAAAGCCATGGAATGTACCTAATAACTCCTCAGATTTTGCACGCATTTCGTAGTTAGGTTCAACGGCAATTACGCGGTAACCTTTGTTTAAAAATAAGGCTGTGGATATGCCTGTGCCAGCGCCAATATCGGCTATCAGTTTATCCTGGGTGAGGTTGTAAGTGTCGTGTAAAAACTTAACGATCTCTGTTGGATAATCGGGACGATATTTTACATAATCCTCAACCCGGTTGCTGAACCTTGTGGTGCTGTTGTTTACCATAGTTATAATCGCGTTAGTTTAATTTAACGTTACAAAAATGATTGTGTTATATGAACACCCTGTGAAATTTTGGTTAAAGGAAAATTAAATAAACCACTTAGCGGAATATTATGCAACGAAGCTGCCAATCAGAAAATCAGCATTATGCGATTAAAAACTAAATTAAAAAAGCACTTGCATATTAGTTTTAATCGCCCTATATTTGCAGTCCTTAAAATAAGTTAGAAAAAGAATAACAAGCTATACGAGATGGCAAATCATAAATCATCATTAAAAAGAATTAGGGCAAATGCTGCGAAGCGTCTGCGTAACAGGTACCAGGCTAAAACAACCAGGAACGCTATTAAAAAATTAAGAAACACTACAACTAAAGCTGATGCTTCAGCATTGTTGAGCAAAGTGATCTCTATGCTTGATCGTTTAGCTAAAAAGAACGTTATTCACAAAAACAAAGCTTCGAACAATAAATCAAAGCTTACTAAATTTGTTAATGGCTTAAGCTAATCTTAGCTTTAAAAATATACTAAAGGGATAGTACATCAGTACTGTCCCTTTTTTTGTTTCACGCTTTTTTATACTTTAATGCCGTGGAAAACTACGAAAACAAGATCAGCATAAAAGCCTGGGCCGAAGAAGACCGTCCCCGCGAAAAGCTAAGCGGTCAGGGCAGGAGGGCATTAACCGATGCCGAACTGATAGCCATACTAATAGGCTCGGGCAGCCGCACCGAAACCGCTGTTGAGTTAAGCAAGCGCATCCTGCACCACTACGATAACGACCTGAATAAATTAGGCAAAGCATCCATCACCGAGCTATCTAAATTTAAAGGAATAGGGGAGGCTAAAGCCATATCTATCATAGCCGCATTAGAAATAGGCCGGAGGCGAAACGATTCGGAAGCATCGGTAGTTGAATTTATAACCGCAAGTAAAGACGGTTACAATATCATGCGCCGCCATTTGATGGACCTGAACCACGAAGAGTTCTGGATAATATTATTGGGAAGATCGAACAAGGTACTGGGCAAAGAACTCATTAGCAAAGGAGGCCTTTCGGCAACTGTATGCGACCCTAAGATTATTTTTTATGCCGCTTTGCAATACCAGGCCAGCGGAATCATCTTAGTGCATAATCATCCTTCTGGCAACCTCAAGCCAAGCCATGAAGATATCCAGCTTACAAAAAAAATGGCAGCAGCCGGGCGGATGCTGGAGATAGGCGTGTTGGATCATTTAATTATTACTGATACTGCTTATACCAGTTTAGGTGATGAAGGGTTGATGTGATTTGGGATTTCGGATGTTCGATTTCGGATTTGTTTTTGGGGATTACACCGATTGATTTTTGATTACACCGATTTTGAACCGTTGATTTTTTTGATTTCGTTGATTACGCTGATTTTTTCGTCTGAACTCGAATTTTATGGAATTTATTGAATTAATAGAATGCAAAAGCAAATTCGAAAAATTCTAATAATTCCCCCAAATTCGAGTTCGGACAATTTTTGAGGATTACATTCTTCGCATGTTTGTTAATTTCTAAATCCAAATAAATCCGAAATCCCAAATCCGACATCCGAAATCTTTATATCTTTGCCGATTATCATTTCAGAATAATGAAGATATCGTATAACTGGCTTAAAGAATTTATTGATACTGATAAAACACCCCAGGAAATTTCGGTTATCCTTACCGGTACAGGTTTGGAAGTTGAAAGCCTGGAAAAGGTACAACCCATCCCCGGCGGATTGGAAGGCCTGGTGATTGGTTATGTAAAAGAATGTGTTGACCACGCCAATTCTGATCACCTGCATGTTACTAAGGTAGATGTAGGTGGCCCGGAAGACCTGCAGATTGTTTGCGGCGCTGCCAATGTAGCGGCCGGACAAAAAGTAGTTGTAGCTGTTGTTGGTTCAACTGTTTACCCAACTGCCGGTGAGCCATTCGCTATAAAAAAATCAAAGATCAGGGGCGAGGAATCGCACGGTATGATCTGTGCCGAGGATGAGATAGGTTTAGGTACCAGTCACGAAGGTATTATGGTATTGCCGGCCGATGCTCCTGTTGGTACTCCAGCCAAAGAATACTTTAAGCTGAACGACGATTACATGTACGAGATAGGCTTAACCCCTAACCGTGCCGATGCGGCTTCGCATTTAGGTACAGCAAGGGATGTTGCGGCGTTCCTGAAAATCGGCATTAATAAACCAGATGTAAGCGCGTTTAAAGTTGATAACACCAGCTTAACTATACCGGTTGTTGTTGAGAACGAGCAGGCTTCGCCACGTTACTCTGGTGTAACCATCAGCGGTGTTGAAGTTAAAGAATCGCCAAACTGGTTAAAGGAGCGTTTAGCTGTTATCGGCATCCGTTCTATCAATAATATTGTGGATGTTACCAACTACGTATTGCACGAGCTTGGCCAGCCATTACACGCTTTTGATGCCGATGAAATAACCGGTGGCAAAGTGATCGTAAAAAACTATGCCGAAGGTACTGTATTCAAAACTTTGGATGAGGTAGATCGTAAACTTTCTGCCGATGACCTAATGATCGGTAACGCGGAAGAACCGATGTGTATTGCCGGTGTATTTGGCGGCGCAAAATCGGGCGTAAAAGATTCAACCAAAAATATTTTCCTGGAGAGCGCTTATTTCAACGCTGTATCGGTTCGTAAGACATCGAAAAGGTTTGGTTTAAAAACTGATGCTTCGTTCAGGTTTGAGCGTGGTACCGATCCGGATATGACTGTGTTTGCGCTTAAGCGTGCTGCTTTGTTAATTCAGGAAGTTGCTGGTGGCGTGATCTCGTCAGAAATTTCTGATCATTACCCTGCACCTGTTGCTCCGTTTGATGTGGAGATAACTTACAACACCATTGATAAACTGATAGGTAAAGCTATCGGCAATGATACCATCAAAAGTATCATCACCGCGCTTGATATTAAGATAGTGAATGAAACTGCGGATTCACTGTCATTGCAAGTGCCACCATACCGCGTGGATGTAACCCGCGATGTGGATGTGGTTGAAGAGATCCTGCGGATTTACGGTTACAACAATATTGAGATCCCTACCCAGATCAGGGCCTCGTTAAATAACTCTATCCGCCCGGAAAAAGATACTGTTCAAAATCAGCTTTCTGATCTGTTAAGCGCTAATGGTTTTAATGAGGTTTTGGCGAACTCGCTTACCAAATCGGCTTATTCAGATAATTTGGATACTGCTGTTAAGATCCTGAACCCATTAAGCAGCGATCTGGACGTGATGCGCCAAACCCTGTTGTATTCAGGCTTGGAAGCCATTGCCTACAACCAGAACCGCCGTGCTGCCGATTTGAAATTTTATGAATTCGGTAAAGTGTACAAACTGGAAAATGAGAAATATGTAGAAACCCAACGTTTCAGTATTTTCATTACGGGTGCCAACACTGCCGAGCAATGGAACCAGAAAGCTAAACCCGTATCATTCTACAATATTAAAGCGGTAGTTGATGGTATTTTGCAACGTTTAAACATCAGCAACTTTACAGTTGAAGATGCTACCTGCAAAAAAATGTCGTTTGGCATTCAGTACATGCTTAATGGTAAGCAATTGGTGAAATTTGGCGCGGTAGCTGCTACTTCATTGAAAAAGGCCGATGTAGATAAAGAGGTATTTTATGCCGATTTCAATTTCGACCTGGTGTTGAACGCCATCCGTAAAAATAAGATCGTGTTCCAGGACGTATCAAAGTTCCCTGCTGTAAGGCGCGACCTTTCTATGCTGATAGATCAAAGCGTATCATTCGGTCAGTTGAAACAAATTGCCCTACGTACCGAGCGCAAGTTGCTGAAAGAGGTTGATGTATTTGACGTTTACCAGGGTGATAAATTGCCTGCCGGTAAAAAATCATACGCATTAAGCTTCATCATTCAAGACATCGAGAAAACCTTAACAGACAAGGCTATCGATTCTATTATGCAGAAATTAATTTATAATTTAGGAAAAGAAGCGGGAGCGGAAATTAGAAAATAGTGAATGGTTGGTTGGGTGAGTGGTTGATCTGGTAATTTAACCATTCACTCAATCAACTTAATCAACCAATAACCAAACATGGCCTCATTAGCAGAGCAGTTAAATAAAATTGTAGATAAAACCGAGCGCCTGATTGAATTGTGCGCTGCTTTGCAGGAGGAAAATGACCTTTTAAAACTGGAAAGCGAGGCCCTTACAGTGGCGCTGAATGCCAGTAAAGGCAAGACCAAAGAACTGGAAGAAAAATTAAAAGTTGTTAAAGTTGCTAAGTCTTTTTCAGAAACAAATGAAAAAACTGTTGACATTAAGCAAAAAATTAACGACTTTGTGCAGGAAATAGATAAGTGTATTGTGTTATTGAAAAAATAACGCAAAAAGTGAAAAGCTCAAATGGGAGAAATCTCAATAAAAATAAATATTGCTGACCGCGTTTACCCCTTAAAGGTGAACATGGAGGAAGAAGAAATAATACGCAGGGCGGCAAAACTAATCAACGACCGGATAAAGGAATATCAGGAGAATTACGCGGTTAGGGATAAGCAGGATCTGCTTTCAATGTGTGTATTGCATTATGCTACATCAACATTAAAGGCAGAAAAAAAAGTTACTGTTGAAGATACCGAGGTAACCGAAAAGGTTTATCAACTGGATCATTTGCTGAACGAATTTTTTTCGAAGTAATAAACGTTCTTTAATATAATATACAAGAGCACATTTAAGATTTAACCGCAGTTAAATTTTAGGTTTCACTATTAAAAACTTAACGCTTCAATATTAAGCGGATCAAGAGGCATGCGTTAGTTGCGATTAACGTTAACCAACCCATGGTCCCCAATATCCGAAATGAGGTTTTAAATACATGAACACTTAGAAATTAGTTGCGGTTTTTTTATTTGCTTACATACAACTACATACATATATACAACACCACTCAAACCTAAAATGGACATATTACTATACGTTATCATCGGCCTGCTTGTAGGCGCCATTGTCGGCGTGCTCATAGGCCGCTTCCTGCTGCGAAAGCTTTTCAAAGACCAGGAGGCCTCTGCCCAAAATAAAGTTAAAAAGATCCTTAAAGACGCTGAAAATAATGCCGAGATCCTGAAAAAGAATAAACTCCTCGAAGCAAAAGAGAAGTTTTTACAAATGAAGGCTGAGCACGAGCAGGAAGTAAACAACAAAAACAACGGCATCAATCAGCGCGAAAACACCATCAAGCAAAAAGAACAATCGCTTAACCAGCGTATGGAAAACGTTAACCGTAAGGAGAACGAGCTTGATAACACTCGTAAAAATTTAGAGAAGCAAACCGAAATTGTTGTTAAAAAACAGGATGAGGTTGAGCATCTGAAAAACCAACACGTACAACAACTGGAAACCATCGCAGGTTTATCTGCCGAGGAAGCTAAAACCCAGTTGGTTGATACTTTGCGTGAAGAAGCACGTACTAAAGCCATGATCCAGATAAAGGATATTGTGGATGAGGCTAAGCTTACCGCTACTAAGGAGGCTAAGAAAATAGTTATCCAAACCATTCAACGTACCGCTACTGAAAGTGCTATCGAAAACACAGTTTCTATATTTAATATAGAGAATGATGAGATCAAAGGTAGGATCATTGGTCGTGAAGGTCGTAATATCCGTGCTTTGGAGGCTGCTACCGGTATTGAGATCATTGTTGATGATACCCCAGAGGCTATCATTCTTTCAGGCTTCGACCCTGTAAGGCGTGAAATTGCCCGTTTGGCTATGCACCGCCTGGTTACGGACGGACGTATTCACCCGGCCCGTATTGAGGAGGTGGTTGCCAAAACCAAAAAGCAAATTGAAGAAGAAATTGTAGAAATAGGTGAGCGTACCGTGATCGACCTCGGTATTCATGGTTTACACCCTGAGCTGATCCGTATGGTTGGCCGTATGCGTTACCGTTCATCATACGGGCAAAACCTGTTACAGCACTCGCGCGAGGTTGCCAACTTTTGCGCCACCATGGCTGCCGAGTTGGGCCTTAACGTAAAGCTTGCTAAACGTGCCGGTTTGCTACACGATATTGGTAAAGTGCCTGATGATAACCCAGAGTTACCTCACGCTATCTTAGGTATGCAACTGGCCGAAAAATATAAAGAGCATCCTGAAGTTTGCAACGCCATAGGCGCTCACCACGATGAGATCGAAATGACCTCGATGTTATCGCCGATAATCCAGGCTTGTGATGCTATTTCAGGTGCCCGCCCAGGTGCACGTCGTGAGGTGGTTGAAAGCTACATTAAACGTTTGAAAGAATTGGAAGAACTGGCATTGTCATATCCGGGCGTTGAAAAAACCTTCGCTATTCAGGCCGGCCGTGAGCTGCGCGTGGTAGTTGAAAGCGAAAAGATCAGCGACGCGCAATCAGAAGTATTGGCTGCTGATATTTCAAACCGCATCCAAACTGAGATGACTTATCCTGGCCAAATTAAAGTTACCGTGATCAGGGAAACCCGCTCGGTAGCGTTTGCCAAGTAATCAAACATAAAAATTAAATAAAACCCTTTCAGCCTAAAAAGTTGAAAGGGTTTTTACTTTTGTACCGTGGCAACAAAAACATCCAATACCAAAACTAAACCGGTAGCTAAAGCAACAGCTAATGTCGATGAACGCCCGGTTGATCGTCATTTCCGTGAATACGCAGCCAGTCATCAGGATCCGGTAAATACCGGCATCCATTATTTTTGCATACCCTTATTAGCATTCAGCTTATTTGGGTTGATCTGGGCTATCCCTTTCCCGCACCTTCCGTTTTTAGGTGTATATAACGGTTACTTTAACTGGGCATCGTTTGTAATTGCCATCGTCATTTATTTTTATCTGAAGCTTTCGCCCATCATATCGTACTTTATCCTATTTATATTATTAGGCTTTAGCTACGGAATTATGGAACTGGTAAATTGGCAACAAACCAGTGGGCCGGCTATGTGGATGTTATGTTTATCGATATTTATCCCTTCAGTATCGGCCTTGTTGATAGGGAACTCGCGCGAGAGTACTTATGCTCAAAACGGGCTTAATATCAAATCGTTGGTCATAGCGCCGGCATACCTTCTAAATCAATTACTTAATAAACTGAGAATCAAAAATTGACATTAGCATTTTTATATTAAATATCTATTAAAACCCGGATTTGTAGTGGGTTTTAAACCGGCAATAAATAATGCTATTTATTAAGCGGAGAGTCATTTTTGTGCGGGATAAGAGCAAGAGATAATAAATGAAAAATTAACACAGTTGTTTGATGTGTGTTTTTAATTGATTGATAATCAGTATATTTAATTACTAATTAAGCGCGCTAATGTTAAGTAAAAAAGAAATCATTAAGTAGTTGTTAATATAATAATCTGGTGTTAATATAAACTTAACATTGTCTGGGCAACTTTGTGCATTAAAAAATCACAAATGAGAAAGCTCTACTTTATTATTTTAACACTGATGATTATCGGGGTTGCCGGAGTGGCAAATGCCCAGATAACTACCTCGGTACTTACCGGTAAAGTAACCGATCAGAAAGGTGCTTCACTTCCGGGTGTAACCATTTCTGTGGTTAATACCAGCACTGGCACCAGGTATGGTGCTCAAACCAATGCCGAAGGTCGTTATTCGGTTAACAACATCAACGCCGGTGGCCCTTACACCATCAGCGCATCTTTTGTTGGTTACAAAAAAGACGAACGCAGCGATATCACCTTACAATTAGGTAACGCTACTTTCAACTTTGTATTGCAGGACGAAACTACTTCCCTGCAGGAAGTAAAAGTAAGGGCATCTGCAGGTCCTACTAAAACAGGTGCAAGCACCCGTATTGGTCAAAACCAGATCCGTACTGCGCCATCAATCAACCGCAGCTTACAGGATTTAACCCGTAACACTCCTCAAAGCAATAACAACTCGTTTCAAGGTACTAACTACCGTTACAATAACGTAACGTTAGACGGTGCTATCAATAACGACGCTATCGGTTTCAGCCCATCATTAGGTGGTCAGAACAACGCTTCAGGCCAGGTAGGTAGCAGTACCCGTACAAGCCCTATCTCTTTGGATGCTATCCAGGATATCCAGGTTTATGTTGCCCCTTACGATATCAAAATTGGTAACGTATTAGGTGGTAGTATCAACGCTGTAACCCGTAGCGGTACAAATGATTTTAGCGGTGCTGTTTATGGTTACGGTCGTGGTTCATTCATGGTAGGTGCTAACAACGCTAAAGCTGCTTTAGGTGGCGACGGTTCAAAACTTAACGATTTTCATGATTACCAAACCGGTATCCGTTTAGGTTTCCCTATCATCAAAAACAAATTATTCTTCTTTACTAACGAAGAGATTGCCCGCAGGCAAGATCCGGTTGTTCGTGGTTTAGATCACAATGGTTCAGCCAATATTCTGAGCCAGGCCGATGGTGATAAATTGGTTAACGCTTTCAAAGCATTTACCGGCGGTATTGATCCAGGCACTTATAATAACACTACCATCTTCTCTAACTCAAACAAATTCTTTAACCGTTTGGATTGGAATATTGATGATCACAACCAGTTAACCATCCGTAACAATACCATCAGCTCAAAAGCAACTAACTTAGAGCGCGATCAGCAAAACTTCCGTTTCAGCGGTATTGACTACACTTCGCATAATAATTCAACTTCAACAGTTGCCGAGTTAAAATCAAGGTTTAACAATAGTCTGAGCAATAGCCTTGTTCTTGGTTATTCATCAGTTCACGATTATCGTGATCCTAACTCAAACCCAGCTTTACCACAAATCGAGATTAACGGTCGCGCTCCTGGTACTACCATTTTTATGGGTACAGATCGTGAGGCTGCTATTTTTGATATGCACCAGAAAACTACCGAATTTACCGATAACTTAACTTTGGTTAAAGGCAAACATACTTTCACTTTCGGTACGCACAACGAGTTTTATAATATTACTTATAACTTCGTTAACGCATGGAACGGTCGTATTGCTTATAACAGCATTGAGGATTTCGTTAACAATAACCCTGCACGTGTACGTACTAACTTTAACTATACTGATAATACACGTGATTATATCTTAGCTCATCCATCTGCTCAGTTTAAAGTTAACCTGTTGAGCTTATATGGCCAGGACGAAATTCAGTTAACTGATAACTTTAAATTGACTGTAGCCTTACGTGCTGATTATGCTGGTGTACCAAACAAACAACCATTGAGCGATAAAACAACTAACGCTCCGGTTGATCCAAACTACGGTACTACCTACACTTACACCAAACCAAGGGATATCAAACAAAATTACCTAAGTAACATAGAGTGGAATCCACGTGTGTCATTTAACTATGATGCTAACGGCGATCAAAGCGTTATTTTACGCGGTGGTAGCGGTTTCTTTACCGGTCGTGTTCCTTTTGCATGGTTTGGTTACGCGTTTTATAACAATGGCGCTACTTACGGTGCTTACGACGCAAACCCTCCGGTTCAAAAAGCTGGAACTAATCCAGTACAAGCAGCACCAAACGGCGGATTAAATTATGTTAATCAGCAACAAAACTTCAACACTTCTGCCAGCGGTGCTACCCAAGTGGATATGATTGACAACAACTTCAAAATGCCACAGGTTTGGAGGAGCAGTTTAGCTGTTGATTATACAACTGATGATCAGTGGAAATTCACTGCCGAAGGTATTTACACCAAAGTTATTCATGATTTGAAATTCCAACAGGTTAATACCAAAGATAGCGTAACTTATTATCCTTATGACACTCAGCACCAGCAGCCAATCTTTATTAATCAAAAAATAAATTCGAAATATACCAACGCTTACCTGTTATCAAACACAAGCGAAGGTTATCGTTACAGCGCTACTGTACAGGTATCTAAATTTACTCAGTTCAATCCGCAAAGTGCTTTAAATGCATCGGTTGCTTACACGTATGGTCATTCTAAAGATGTTACCAACGGTATCCGTAACTCAATGGAGTCTAACTGGCAGTTAAACCAGGCTTTAAACCCTAACAACCCAGGTTTAGCAAACTCAAACTTTGATATCCGTCACCGTATCGTATCAAATGTAAACTTTAAACACGATTGGGATGCTGGTCACAACTATACAGCTAACTTCTCATTCTTCTTTAGCGCGCAAAGCGGCAACCCATATACCTGGGATACTTATCCAAAAGCGATTGATGGAACAGGTCAGCAATTGAGTTTAGCTTATATTCCTAAAAGAGGCGAAACAGCTAACTTTATAGTTGATCAGGTAAAAAATGGCGTAGTAGTACAAACTGCCGCGCAACAAGTAGCTGCATTTGATGCTTACATTGATGCTGACAAATACTTGAGCTCACGTCGTGGTAAGTTCACCGAGCGTAACGCTGCTTTCACTCCGTGGAACAACCAATTAGATTTCCGCTTTACTCAGGACTTTAAATTTGGTAACGGTAAACACAAACAGATGATCACATTTACTTATGATATCATCAACCTTACCAACCTGTTAAAGAAAAGCTGGGGTCAGTATTACTTCTCGCCAAATACTTTCAACTCTTCAGCGAGTCTTGGTTTAACATCTGTGAGCAAATTGCCTGGTGCAGCCGGCGGCCCTACTTTTGTTAAAGATGGTAATGTTACAACTAATCCAACTTACAACTTTAGCAACCCAGGTTTACCATACTCTGTTGATTTGTTTGCTTCACGCTGGCAAATGCAGTTTGGTTTACGTTACAGCTGGTAATTGTAAGCAAAATATACTTAAGATTAAACGCAAAACGCCTCCGATTTATATCGGGGGCGTTTTTGTTTTGAAATGATTTTTAGTTGTTTATGGTTATGCAATTACAGCTAAAAATTGTTTCTTTGCGCCAAACTTTATCACAATATAATGCACGCTAATCCTGGCAGGTATCTCCTGCATGCTATCACCGGGGCGGTATGCCGTGGTGTATTTATCTCTCTTATCTTTTTGTTGTTTAATTGTTCCTACGCAAATGCGCAGCGCTTTTTTAGGGATTATGATGAAGCGCCTACCGATGGAATAGGTTTAAACCTTGCTTTTGATGCGCCTGTTGGCAATTTGCAATACACCTATAAACCTGCAATTAATTACAACCTCAGTTATTACAGGTTTTTTGATCATGCCACCGCTACCGTTGGTATTGGTTATCGCACCTATAAGCCCAAACAAGATGTTTTTTATTACGCGGTAGGAGATAATGATTATGGAACTATCAGCTATTCTGATTTCAGAAGCTACATCGCTTATCTGGGTGCGGCTTATAATATTGATATAACGGATGGAGTTAAGGCCTTTGGCGGTTTTAACCTGGGCTGTTATATCACAAAATTCAGGTTTCATTCGGCAGATGCTTTTGTAAATAGCGATGAGCAGATAGATGGTGAACAGGAGGCTTACTTTGCCCCCAAGCTGGGTGCCTCAATTGATATCGGAGATAACCTGCAGCTGAATTTTGAAGGAGCGTACAGTATTTTCGCGCCCACCGGAAAGCGGGAATGGAACCACAGGGTTGGTACAATTTATTCGTCATTCAACATTGGTTCGGGCATTGTTTTTAAATTTTAACTATGAAAAGGATTTACTATACCATTATATTTTTTGCAGTTTGGATGAGCAGTGGCTGCCAGAAAGATCCGTATCCCTACATCACTTTAGATCAGGTTAAACAAATTGATAGCGTAAGGCATCCCGCAATTGAGAATGTGGTGTTTGTGTACAATAGTGAACTTTATTTGATGGCCGATTTTGCTGCCAAGCCCCTGCGCATAACCAATTCGGGCGTTCCTAAAAAGTTTGTTAAAGGCTCGCACGATCACACCAAATTCGCTTATTTAAGCAGCGGTAACATAATAGAGATAGTTGATAAAACCGGAAAGTTGATAACCACGCTAACCAATTATAATGACGTGCGAAACTTTGATTGGAGTGCCGACGATAAAACATTATACATAGTAAACGGCGAAAGTATCGCTTTTTACGGCCCGGCTTTGAAAGTGCCTTCAATAACTTACGAAGGTGGATATTATGAATTTATATCGGCAGCTATATCTGATAAGGGGGATTTTGCCTACATATTAAAAAAGTACAATTTCTCGGCGCTCGACCAGTACGAGGTGGTGATCAAGCCGGCCAACGGTGGCACAATGAAAATATTTAAGGATGATAATAATGATTTTCCGATGGCCTATATCAATTTCGCGGCCAATACCAACAATATGATGCTCGGCTTCAGGGAACTTCATTCCGGAACTGATGACCTTGATAAAGTTTATTTGTTTGAAGATCTTAATGATTACCCAGCCTTAAAATTAAATGCTTCCAGCTCCCGGTACAGTACTCCGGTGTATAACAGTAAAGTTCAATACCTGCTGTGGGGAGTTGACAGGGACGATAAACACGTGCTATTCGCCACTTATTTAAAAGATGATGTGCCGGATAATAACAAATTACTCGCAGGATTTGATGGTGTTCACTACCTCGACTGGAAATAAAACAAAAAAGGCAAACCTGCAGGTTTGCCTTTTTTGTTTATTGATCGGATTACAAATTCCTTCCCAGTTTTTCCAATGTGTCCTGTGGTACATTTTCCAGATCAAGCACCAGGAAACCATCCAAGCAATCGGCAAATTTAGGGTCGATGTTAAAGCTGATGATCTTGGCGTTGAGGGCAATGTACTGACGGAGCAACACAGGCACTTTCATATTACGGGTTTCCACTTCGGATATCAGGTTATCGAGGCCTTTAAAAGTATCTTCGCCCGCCATCAGCAGATCGGTATCAATTTTGGCAAAATCAACCTTGAACTTTTTACGCGGTTTAACATACTGCGCCATTTCGTGATCAAAATGGTTGCGGTTGATATAATCAACAATAAGCGACTTGGAGAATTTAGAGAACGAGTTGCTGATACTCACCGGGCCTATAAGGTAACGGTATCTTGGGTTATCTATCAGGAATTTCAGAATACCTTTCCACAATAAAAATAGTGGAAGCGGTTTAGTTTGATATTCCTTACGGATCCACGAGCGGCCCAACTCAAGGCTGCGGCGCAGTACCGGGGTAAACTGAGTTTTAAGTTTAAACAACTCGTTAATGTAGAAACCTTTTTTGCCTACACTATAAAATATCTCGTCGCCCAGGCCAATGCGGTAAGCACCTACAATGCGTTTGGCTTCAAAATCCCAAATAAACAGGTGATTATAATAGATATCGTACTCATCCAGATCGATGGCTTTATTAGTACCCTCGCCAACCTCGCGGAAGGTGATCTCTCGTAGCCTGCCTATCTCTCGGATCACATTAGGTATAGTTGAGGTTGGTACGATGAATACCTCGTAGTTTTTCTCAGTCCACACCTTATAGTTTTCGCGCAGCGGTTCGATCTCTTTTTCCAAAACGGCGCTGTCAATCTCCGGTGCTACCTCTTCTGCGTCACGTTTAATTTTAAACAGGTTGCGCGGACTGAAGATCTTTTTCTCTTCTTCCAAACCGGTACCCAGCGCATAAGTGCGGGCACGTAAAAAATTAAGCAACTTGGTGCTATTGGTGTAATCAGGTATTTCGGTTACATTGATCGGTTTACCGATACGCAACTTAATAGTGTGACCATGTTTATTGAACAGTTCTGATGGTAGCTTGGCTGTACGTAAGGCCGGGTGCAACAAGCTCAGGAAATTAAATAGCAGCCCGTTATTACCATGGAAATAAATAGGTACAACCGGCACTTTAGCTTTGGCAATGATTTTACCTACAACCGGGTGCCACATGCGGTCGGTAACCTGTTTTTGCTCTACTTTAAAGGTTGATACCTCGCCGGCCGGGAAAATGCCGATTGGGGTACCATTGTTCAAAAGCTCCAAAGTATTTTTTAATCCGCTGATGCTTGATGAATGCTCAACATTTTCGAACGGGTTTACGGCTATAAAATAGTCGGCCAGGTTAGGGATCTTTTTAAGCAGGAAGTTGGCCATCAGCTTTGAATCCGGGCGGGCCATGCATAATATTTTTAATAGTACCATGCCTTCAATACCGCCGTAAGGGTGATTGGCAATGGCTATAAATGCACCATCTTTAGGGATGTTGCGCAGTTCGCGTTCGTCAAATTCTATGTCGATACCGCAGCCTTCTAAAATGGCGTCCACAAATTCGGGACCTTGTTTGGGTTGGGCCTGGGCAAACAGGTCGTTAACCTGGTTTATCTTCATCAGCTCCATCAATAAAGCGGCCAGGCCGGGCATCTTCAACTTATCCAGTTTGGTGGCTTTGGCAAACTCTTCGGTGGTTATAACTTTCATATTGTTTATAGGCAGTATGTTTTAACAAATAAATATCTTAAATTTTTATTTAATTTAACAGCTGATAACCTATATAATGATACCGCGAATCAAACACTATCTGTCCATCAGCAAAAAAGAATGGAACGGGATGGTGGTAATGATTATTTTGATCGCATTGGTTTTAGCGGCACCCTACATTTATCAGGCAAACCACAAAGATAATACAATAAACTTTAAGGCTTTTGATAAAGCGGCGAATACAACTACCGAAAATGCCGGTATTGATGTAGCCAATGATGCAGTTAGCAGTAGAGTTATCTCTGCAAAAGCCTCTCTTTTCCATTTCAACCCTAATAAGCTTCCAGTTGCTAATTGGGTAAAACTTGGCCTTACCGAACACCAGGCCGAAATAATTAAACATTATGAAGACAAAGGTGGCCAATTTTATACCAAAGGCGATGTGCAGAAAATGTACAGCATTAACGCCGAAACCTATAAAAGGCTTGAACCATACATTGATTTGCCCGATGGCCCCGCATACCATATTAATAAGGCCAAACCTGGCGAGGTAATTGAAATTAACAGTGCCGATTCGGCAAGGTTAACCATGATCAGGGGGATAGGGCCAGCTTTTGCACACCGGATTGTTCATTACCGGGAGCGGGTAGGAGGGTTTTACAATAAAGAACAGTTGAAAGAGGTTTATGGCATTGATGCCGAAAAATATAACCAGATAAAGAATGGAGTTTCTGTTGATGGCAGGCATATAATAAAGGTAAATATCAATACAGCCGTGTTTAATGATCTGAAGCGTTTCCCTTATTTAAGTTTTAAACAGATGGATGCCATTATTGCTTATCGCGATGAGCATGGTAGTTATAGGTCGATAAAAGATCTGGAAAATATAGCCATCTTAAATGCCCAAATTTTGCGTAAAATTGAGCCTTATTTAGTTTTCAAATGATAGCCGAGCAAATTAAAGCCTCTATACGCGATATTCCTGATTTTCCGAAACCCGGAATTGTATTTAAAGATATTACCCCGATACTGAAAGACCCCGCCCTGTGCGAAAAAATTGTGGATGCCTTTGTTGAGCAATTGAAAGATATCCGCATTGATGCGGTGGCTGGTGTGGAAAGTCGTGGGTTTTTATTTGGGCTTAGCCTGGCTACTAAGTTGGGTGTGCCATTTGTTCCTGTACGTAAAGCAGGTAAGCTTCCTTTTACCATTAAACAAAAAGCTTATAAATTGGAGTATGGCACTGCCACTATAGAAATGCATACCGACGCTTTTGAACCTGGTCAGCATATTTTATTGCATGATGATCTGTTGGCTACCGGTGGTACAGTTGCCGCTGCCAGCGAGTTGATAAAAGAAATGGGCGGCGTGGTATCGGGCTTTTCGTTTGTGGTGGGGCTGGGGTTTTTGAATGGTAAGGAGCGGATAGCGCCTATTTGCGATAAGTTAGTTGTGCTGGCTGATTATTAGGCTTCTACTTTTTTAGGTGCGCTAAGATTAGAGGGGCGCTTGCAGAGCTTTAAGCACGCAAAGGCGCGGAGACGCAAAGCTGGACGGGGCTTTTGTAGAGTTTTAAGTACGCGAAGGTTGCTAAGGCGCAAAGATGGGAGAGTAGATGTAGTAGATTATTATATATAATTTATTGCCGCTAAAGGTCTGTGCGTAGGTTGCGTTAGGGATAATAGTGCAAAGCCCACAGCGTGGGTAGTAGTAAGCGCTGGCAAGGCGAGGACTTGGAACGGATAGCCAGGCCGTTGGCTAACGGCAATGCCCTTGTTCAGTTGGAGGTTAGCAGTTGATTCTATTTCTGGGATTGAGAGATTACCATGAGCTAAGTAAATCCTATAAATCCTGAAAATCTCCCCAAATCCCGGTTCAGACAACTTGCCCGGCATTCTGTCAATTCACTTAATTCCCTCAAATTCGAGTTCAGACAAAAATATTTTCGCCCAATTTTCCCTTCCCCAAAACCACCCTATTCAAACTAAACCTATAATCTATACCAGATACCAATCTGTTCATTATTTGGAGGCTTAGTGTAACAAACCATTACCATATTTTATACGTTATTTTGTTAGTAACCAACAATAACCAGTTATAAAATTATGGATGCTACGTTAACCGATACCCCAAACTACGGCGGGTATGATTTTGCCATGAACGAAAATCAGCAGATGGTTGGCCAGATGGCCCGCGATTTTGCCGAACGCTATATTAAGCCTCATGTAATGGAATGGGACGAGGCTCAACATTTCCCTATCGACTTATTTAAACAACTCGGCGAGCTTGGCATGATGGGCGTTTTTGTGCCCGAACAATACGGTGGCTCGGGCTTCGGTTATTTTGAATATGTAGCCGTGATTAGCGAGATAGCTAAAGTTTGCGGTGCGATAGGCTTATCGGTAGCAGCACATAACTCGCTTTGCACCGGGCACATCCTCAAATTTGGTAACGATGAACAAAAACATAAATGGCTACCCAAACTGGCCACTGCCGAGTGGCTTGGCGCCTGGGGATTGACAGAAGCTAACACCGGATCGGACGCATTGCATATGAATACAACTGCTGTTTTAGATGGTGATCATTATATAGTTAACGGTTCAAAAAACTGGATCACTCACGGTAAATCTGGCAATGTGGCTGTCGTGATGGTGCGTACGGGGAATAAAGGCGATTCGCATGGGATCTCGGCTTTGGTGATAGAGAAAGGCACGCCCGGCTTTACGCATGGTAAAAAGGAAAATAAGCTGGGCATGCGGGCATCTGAAACTACCGAACTTATTTTTGATAATTGCCGCGTACCCAAAGAAAACTTATTGGGTGTAGAAGGCGAAGGTTTTAAGCAGGCCATGGCGGTGTTGGACGGTGGGCGGATCTCGATAGCAGCACTATCATTAGGTATTGCCAAAGGAGCTTTTGATGCCGCGGTTGCTTATGCTAAAGAGCGACATCAGTTTGGCCAGCCTATCAGCAACTTCCAGGGGATAGCATTTAAACTGGCCGATATGGCTACGGAGATCGAAGCTTCTGAACTGCTGATCATGCAGGCTGCAGATTTGAAGAACCGCCATCTGCCGGTTAGCAAACAATCGGCCATGGCTAAATATTATGCTTCTGAAACAGCAGTGCGTACGGCTACTGAGGCTGTGCAGATCTTCGGCGGGTATGGCTATACTAAAGATTTCCCGGTAGAAAAGTTTTACCGCGATGCCAAACTATGTACCATAGGCGAGGGGACAAGCGAAATCCAGAAGATTGTGATTAGCCGCGAGGTGTTGAGGGGATAGTAAATGGTTTATTAAGTTTATTAGGTGGGTGGTTAAGGAGGCTGACTTAACAAACTTTAACTTTTGCTATGTGTTTATACCTTTAAATACAGGTATATTTAGATATGACTAAACCTTATCTGTTGGGCATTTTACTCCTTGTAATATTGGGGATTTCGGGCTATTATTTTTTAGCTCGGCCCCGCTCTCCTGTTAAAAATGTGTCAATACCGAAGCATGGCGATGGTAAATACGTTTTATATATTGACCAGTCTACAATAACAAAGCCTAAAGATACATCGATATACAAATATGAGACGCGCTTTATCATATCTGGTGTAAGCCTTACTAATAACACAAACGACACTTTAAAGTACATAAGTATGTCATGCTCGTGGTGGGATATATATCATATCAGCGATAGTAGTTTAGGGTTTCTTACACTTGGTTGCGATAAGAACGTGCCTCAAGGCGTCGAAATTCCTCCCCATCAAACACGGGACATGACGTTTGTATTAGATGTTGGAAAAACAACGGATGTTAGCGGTAAGAAATTTAAGGTTGGGATGAATATGGTGAAGTATAAATCGCCGGAGCAGGTTTGGGATGATTTATTATTTAACAAATTAGCCGATCAGCATAATTTGCTCTGGAGTAATGAAGTGTCAATCCCTTA
The DNA here is from genome assembly GCF_039839285.1 of Mucilaginibacter sp. CAU 1740. Lineage (NCBI taxonomy): Bacteria > Pseudomonadati > Bacteroidota > Sphingobacteriia > Sphingobacteriales > Sphingobacteriaceae > Mucilaginibacter > Mucilaginibacter sp. CAU 1740. Next base: position 146,062 of record NZ_JBDOQS010000004.1, read on the forward strand.
ATTATTGTAAATGAAAAAGCCTTACCTTATCATCATATTTCTGCTTGCGATTGTAAGTAAAAGCTACGGCAGATTCTTGTCAATAAAATTGGATACTGGAAAAAGCGTTTTGGCATCTGCAAAGAATAATAATCCTCTAAAGATAAACTCAACTTCATTAGCAGATGTCCGGCCTGATTCAAGTTTTACAAATGCCAAACTGATCCGTACCGGTTGGAGTGATGGAATATTTAATACCTCGCCCAATTTTTACAGGCATGACCTGGCCAGCGCTATCCCGGCAGGGTTTGAAGAGCTTTCTGTTACCGACCGTCAGAATTTTATAATAAGCGTAAACCAAGAGGCCATTAAGCAGGCAAAAGATACAGTTTGTTATCACGACAAGAAACTGCACCGGTGTATTTACACACTTGTACCAATGCAGCTAAACAATTTATCTGCCGATACGCTTAAGTACGTTAATATGTCGTGTTCATGGCTCGACGCATTCAGGACAGACAAAGAAAATATAAGTTTTTTACCTACGGCCTTAATGTTGGAATGCTATAAAAATAATCCGATGGTTTTTCAGGTTCCTCCTCATCAGCAGGTGATATTTAATATACCGGTTTACTATTTAACAGATGGAGTTGATAGCAAGCCATTTGCAACCAAAAGTTTTAAAATAGGCATGAGTTTGTATAAATACCAAGAGAGAAAACAATTACCGGTTGATATTTACACCTTAACACATAAAGCAAAAACGGCTAATATTATCTGGAGCAATGAAGTTGTAATAAGGTGATTTTTTTAACATGCGAGAAAGTAGTTGAAATTGATGGAAAATAACAAGGCACAACAAGAACTATTAGACAGCATGCGAAAGATTGACAAAATAATTATCTATTGCATTTTCGGCTCTATACCACTTTGCCTTGTATTGATTGTTAGCTACAATGCTGTTTTTGGGCTTTCCGTGAGAGAAAGCATTATTCAGCGGGATTCATTAGAAACAGTTAATGGCGTTGTGGATACTGTATATAATGATAAACCTAATCATAATATGCGAACAGCCATTTTAAAAGATAGAACGATATATCGAATTGAACCTACATGGGAAAGCAAAATTGAAGCAGGCAACTCGCTGCATAAAATAAAAGGATCTTTCCTGTTGGAGGTATATAAAAAGAGTGGAGAAAGGTTAATGCTCGATTACAAAACAACCATCGCCCCGGAATAAAGCGGAGATCACAATGAAATAATTCAATGCGCCTATCAATCGGTGTAATCAACCCATTAATCGATGTAATCCTGAAAAATAAATAAATTCCGCTCTGCCTATTTGATATTCAAAACATTGTGATTATCTTTGCCCTCCCTTGAAAGGAGGTATTTTAGGAATTATGATCATTATTAACGTAAAAGACGGCGAATCATTAGACAAAGCATTGAAACGCTTCAAAAAGAAATTCGAAAAAACTGGTGTTTTAAGAGAACTACGTAGTCGTCAGGCTTTCGAAAAGAAATCTGTAACCCGTCGTCATGTTGTTAAACATGCAATCTATAAACAAGGTTTAAACCAGGAAACTGTTTAAGTTCTTTTTTTTGTTGAAAAGAATTTATTAATTTCTTGACACTATATTAAAACTATTTGTACATTCATCATCCCGGATGTATAAATAGTTTTTTATGTTTTTAGAGCGTTTTATCCAATACATCAAGTATGAAAAGCGGTACTCGGCACACACTGTAACCGCTTATCAGGCTGATCTGGATCAGTTCATGCTCTTTCTGAACAATCCCGAAGGCGAAGATCCCGCGCCTGTTCCGGAAATTACCCATCCATCGCAAATAAGCTACAGCCATATCCGTAACTGGATGGTTCGGCTCATTGATCAAAAAATGCTGGCCCGATCGGTTAACCGCAAAATGGCCACGCTGCGCAAATACTTTAAATTTTTATTGCAGGAAGGTGTTATAGAAACCAATCCGGCCTCGCGCATTCAATCGCAAAAGATACCCAAAAGCCTGCCGGTGGTGGTAGAAGGCGACCGCCTTACCCAAATGCTGGATAATGATGAAATTTTTTCGACAGATTTTGAGGGCCGGCGCGATAAGCTGATCATCGAAATGTTGTTTGGTACCGGCATGCGCCTGGCCGAACTGTTAGGTGTTAAAGAACAGGATGTTAACCTACCCGAAGGAGTGGTGAAGGTATTGGGCAAGCGCAATAAAGAACGCATTATCCCTATCAATACCGAGTTGAAAAACCTGCTTAAGGAATATATCGACTTAAAGAAAAATCAAAATTATGATAACAATTCCTTCACATTAATCGTTACAAATAAAGGAACCAAGGCTTACCCGGCCATGATATATTTAATAGTGCAGAAATACCTATCCAACATATCCACTCAGAGCAAACGCAGCCCGCACGTGCTGCGGCATACGTTTGCAACAACGTTGCTAAATAAGGGAGCCGATTTAAATTCGATCAAAGAACTTTTGGGTCATGCCAACCTCAGCGCAACCCAGATCTATACACACAATTCAGTTGAAAGACTAAAATCTATTTATAAACTCGCCCATCCAAAGGCTTAAAAAGGAGGAACCATGAAAATTACAGTGCAGTCAATCCATTTCACCGCAGACAAAAAATTATTAGATTTTATTCAGAAAAAGGCTGATAAGCTTGATACGTTTTATGACCATATTGTTAGCGGCGAAGTTTACTTAAAGCTTGAAAATGTGGAAGATGAGGCTAATAAAATATCCGAAATAAAACTGCAGCTACCGGGCAACCAACTATTTGCCAAAGAGAAATGCAAAACTTTTGAAGAGGCTACCGATTTGGCGGTTGAAAGCCTTCGTAAACAGATAGAAAAGCACAAACAGAAGAAAGCAATAGCCGATGCCTCGGCCAAGAAAGCCATACTAACAGGGGCCGAAGACGGTTTTTAATCATAAAAAGGGCTTTTTTAGCTCAGAAATCGACAGGTTTAACGCCTGTCGATTTTTTTTGATAAAAAATTTTGACGTGATACTATTTTTTGTAGATTTGCAGTCCCGTTTCGGGGGAGGTACAACGCCGCAATTTGGCAAATTTTAACACCGAAAAAAAAAGTTAAAATAGTTCTTTAAAATATCAAAAAGCTTATTAGTTTTGCGCTCCGTTAGCGAAAGGCACACAGCCTCGAAAGTAACGGAAAGGCAAAGTAAAAAAATAAGCCTCCTTAGCTCAGCTGGTAGAGCAACTGACTTGTAATCAGTAGGTCATTGGTTCGATCCCGATAGGAGGCTCAGTTTTTTTCGGATTGAGGTGTTTAGCTTCAATTTTGGACATCACAAACCGGAAATAACTACCGGGGGGATACCAGAGCGGTCAAATGGGACGGACTGTAAATCCGTTGCTTCGGCTACGAAGGTTCGAATCCTTCTCCCCCCACTTATCGAGTAGGCAGTTTGTAGTTCGCAGTTAGCAGTAATGTTAGCCGAATTATAAACTGCTGACTTGATTAAAGAGGTTTCAGTAATGAAAATCGGCAAGCAGGATAACTGCAAACTGAAAACTACACACTGCAAACTGAACAAGCGGAAGTAGCTCAGTTGGTAGAGCGATAGCCTTCCAAGCTATAGGTCGCGAGTTCGAACCTCGTCTTCCGCTCGGTGATATCGGATTTCGAACTTTCGATTTCGGATTTGAACCAAGCAAAACCAGATGCCGGATAAGGTATAAGTAGAGAAAGGAAAGAAAATCCGAAATCGAACTTCCGAAATCCGAAATCAAAAAATAAGCCGACGTAGCTCAGGGGTAGAGCACTTCCTTGGTAAGGAAGAGGTCATGGGTTCAAATCCCATTGTTGGCTCAGTGTTATAAAACATACATTAAAGTTAAAATTAACCTACAAAAATAATTTATAGATCATGGCAAAAGAAAAGTTTGACCGCAGTAAACCGCACTTAAACATCGGTACAATCGGTCACGTTGACCACGGTAAAACAACCCTTACCGCAGCTATCACTAAGGTTTTGGCTGATGCAGGTTTATCAGAAGCTCGTTCATTTGATTCAATTGACTCGGCTCCTGAAGAAAAAGAACGTGGTATTACCATCAACACTGCCCACGTTGAATATTCAACAGCTAACCGTCACTACGCTCACGTTGACTGTCCAGGTCACGCGGATTACGTGAAAAACATGGTTACTGGTGCTGCTCAAATGGACGGCGCGATCATCGTAGTTGCTGCAACTGACGGTCCGATGCCACAAACTCGTGAGCACATCCTGTTAGCTCGTCAGGTAGGTGTACCTGCACTTGTTGTTTTCATGAACAAAGTTGACATGGTTGATGATCCGGAATTATTGGAGTTGGTAGAAATGGAAGTTCGTGAATTATTATCATTCTACGAATTCCCAGGTGATGATATCCCAGTTATCCAGGGTTCTGCATTAGGTGGTCTTAACGGCGATCCTACCTGGGTTGGTAAAATCATGGAGTTGATGGATGCTGTAGATAGCTACATCCCTATCCCTCCACGTTTGACAGATCTTCCTTTCTTAATGCCTGTTGAAGACGTATTCTCAATCACTGGTCGTGGTACTGTTGCTACCGGTCGTATTGAGCGTGGTGTAATCAACTCAGGTGAGCAAGTTGACATCCTTGGTATGGGTGCTGAAAACTTGAAATCAACTGTAACTGGTGTTGAGATGTTCCGTAAGATCCTTGATCGCGGTGAAGCTGGTGACAACGTAGGTTTATTGTTACGTGGTATTGAGAAAACTGATATCCGCAGGGGTATGGTTATCTGTAAACCAGGTTCAGTAACTCCACACACTGATTTCAAAGCAGAAGTTTACGTATTATCAAAAGCAGAAGGTGGCCGTCACACTCCATTCTTCAACAAATACCGTCCACAATTCTATTTCCGTACTACAGACGTTACTGGTGAGATTTCATTAGAACCAGGTGTAGAAATGGTTATGCCAGGTGATAACGTTACAATCAACGTAAAATTGATCAACGCAATCGCAATGGAAAAAGGCTTACGTTTCGCTATCCGTGAAGGTGGCAGGACTGTAGGTGCTGGTCAGGTAACTGAAATCGTTAAGTAATAACATTTCAATAAAGGTTAATTTGAAAACATAAGTTTAGCCTTCAACGGCAAACTTATGTTTTCTTATTATAAACATAATACACGGGAATAGTTCAACGGTAGAATAGAGGTCTCCAAAACCTTTGATCAGGGTTCGAATCCTTGTTCCCGTGCTTAAGCACAATATAAAGATGGCAGGCGTAGCTGAATATATTAAAGAGTCATACATCGAGTTAACCGAGAAGGTTACCTGGCCTACATGGCGCGAGCTTCAAAGCAGCGCTGTTTTGGTGTTGGTTGCCGCTATAATTATTGCTTTGGTTATTTTAGGTATGGACCAGATCATTAATTATTTGCTTAAACTGTTTTACACATCGCTAACTTAATATCAGGGAAAATAGAATGAGTGATCAATTGAAATGGTATGTAGTTAGGGCCATTAGCGGTAAAGAAAAAAAAGTTAAACAGTATATTGATGCCGAAATTAGCCGTTTGGGCATCAGTCATTTGGTACCACAGGTATTAATACCTACCGAAAAATACTACCAAATGCGCGATGGAAAGAAGATAGCTAAAGAGCGTAACTACTTTCCGGGCTATGTGTTGATGGAAGCTGTATTAGATGGCGAAACTGAGCACATCATCAAAAACATTAACAGCGTTATAGGTTTCCTTGGTGATAAAGCCGGAAATGCTATCCCACTGCGTCAATCAGAAGTTAACCGTATTTTAGGTAAGGTTGATGAGATGACAAGCCAGGCCGAAACTATGAACGTTCCTTACTATGTAGGTGAAAACGTTAAAGTTATGGATGGTCCTTTCAACGGCTTCAGCGGTGTTATCGAAGAGGTAAACGAAGAGAAGAAAAAGTTGAAAGTAATGGTAAAGATATTCGGTCGTCGTACGCCGCTCGAATTGAATTACATGCAAGTAGAGAAAGAATAGTTTTTTTATCATCAGTACCCAAATGGAAGGCGGGCACTATCACATGATAAACTTACACACAAAATATTAAAAACGGCAGCGCTGAGTATTAAGAAAGCGTTAAAATTTAAGGCTTAGCCTTTACAACAGCTGCCAAATTAAAGATCTTAAATGTTACTAAGCTTCCACGTACTAACATTGAGTTTATAATTAAAGTAAATTAAAATGGCAAAAGAGATCGGTGCAATGGTTAAGCTGCAAGTTAAAGGCGGCGCTGCAAACCCATCACCACCAATTGGCCCTGCATTGGGTGCAAAAGGTGTGAACATCATGGAGTTTTGCAAGCAATTTAATGCACGTACCCAAGACAAACCTGGGAAAATATTGCCTGTTTTGATTACTGTTTATGTAGACAAATCATTCGAATTTATCATCAAAACCCCTCCCGTTGCTATCCAGTTGTTGGAAGCTACCGGTTTAAAGAGTGGTTCGGCCGAGCCTAACCGTAAAAAAGTTGCCAGCGTAAACTGGGAACAGGTTGAGACTATCGCCAAAGATAAAATGGTTGACTTGAACGCGTTCACAGTTGAATCGGCCATGAAAATGGTAGCAGGCACTGCCCGCAGCATGGGAATTACTGTATCTGGTACAGCTCCCTGGAATTAATTAATTTATACAAATCAGTTTAAAGACAGTGGCAAGATTAACAAAAAATCAAAAAGTGGCACTCTCCAAAATTGAGGCAAACAAATCGTACACATTAGAAGCTGCATCAGCTTTGGTAAAGGAATTAACCTTAACTAAATTTGATTCATCAGTTGATATAGACGTTCGTTTAGGTGTTGACCCGCGTAAAGCCAATCAAATGGTACGTGGTATTGCAACATTACCTCATGGAACCGGTAAAACTGTACGTGTATTAGTACTTTGTACTCCAGATAAGGAGCAAGAAGCTAAAGACGCAGGTGCAGATTTTGTAGGTTTGGATGATTATATCGCCAAGATTGAAGGCGGATGGACTGATGTTGATATTATCATCACTATGCCAAGTGTTATGGCTAAGGTTGGTCGTTTAGGTCGTATTTTAGGCCCACGTAACCTAATGCCAAACCCTAAATCAGGTACAGTAACCCCAGAGGTTGGTAAAGCTGTAACTGAGGTAAAAGGTGGTAAAATTGACTTCAAGGTTGACAAAACCGGTATCATCCACACTTCGATAGGAAAAGCATCTTTCTCTGCAGATAAAATTTATGAGAATGCATTAGAAGTATTGCAAACAATCTCTAAATTAAAACCTTCTGCAGCAAAAGGAACATATTTCAAGAGCATTCATATCTCTTCAACTATGTCGCCTGGTATTACAGTTGAAACTAAATCAGTAGCGGGGATCTAATCATGAATAAAGAAGAAAAATACGACCTTGTTGTAGCCCTTACTGAGCAGATCAAAGAGTATGTTAATTTTTATATCACTGATACTTCAGATCTGACTGTAGCCAAGATCAACAATATTCGCCGCAAATGTTTCGAGAGTGACATTATTATGCAGGTAACCAAAAATAGCTTGATCAAAAAAGCTATGGAAGCTGCAGGCGGTGATTTCAGCCCGATATATGATGTATTGAAAGGCTCGTCATCAATCCTTTTCTCAAAATCAGCAACTGCTCCGGCAAAGTTGATTAAACAATTAAGAAAAGGTGGTGATAAACCAATCTTAAAAGCAGCTTATATTGATTCGGCAGTATTTATTGGTGATAACCAGTTAGATACTTTAACCAAACTGAAATCAAAAGAACAACTGATCGGCGAGATAGTTGGCTTACTTCAATCTCCTGCAAAAAATGTACTTTCTGCTCTACAATCAGGCGGAACTACTATTGCAGGCCTCGTAAAAACATTACAGGAAAGAGGTTAACGAACACCTCATTAAAGTTCGATAAAACAAACAAAAAGCATTAAAAGTAAAAATTTAAATAAAATGGCGGATTTAAAAGCGTTTGCTGAACAGTTGGTAAACTTAACAGTAAAAGAAGTAAACGAATTAGCTCAAATCTTGAAAGATGAGTATGGTATTGAGCCTGCTGCTGCAGCTGTAGCTATTGCTGCTCCTGCTGGTGACGGTGGCGATGCTGCTCCTGCTGCTGCTGAGCAAACTGCATTTGACGTTATCCTGAAAGAAGCTGGTGGCGCTAAATTAGCAGTTGTTAAATTAGTAAAAGACTTAACTGGCCTTGGCTTGAAAGAAGCTAAAGATCTTGTTGACGGTGCACCAAAAGAACTTAAAACTGGTGTAACTAAAGAAGAAGCTGAATCTTTGAAAAAACAATTAGAAGAAGCTGGCGCAGTAGTTGAGGTTAAATAATTTAACCCACGGAAATATAGCTAAAGACTCCGACCTTAAACGGTCGGGGTCTATTGCTGTTTATAAGGTTTTGAATTAAATGTGAGGTTGTAAACAGGTGTTAGATATTAGATATGGGATATGAGATTTTTCAGATCCACGTTTTAAATCTCATGTCTCAAATCATAAGTCTCAAATCTCACATCACTGCTCTCACGTCTAAAAAATTAATAAACTAAAATTTAAATACCTTGGCAAACAATAATAATCAAAGAGTAAACTTTGCAACCAGCAGAAAGGTAATTGATTACCCTGACTTCCTGGATGTTCAGTTACAATCTTTCCAGGAATTTTTTCAATTGGAAACTACTTCTGACAACCGTTATAAAGAAGGGCTGTTCAAAGTGTTTGCCGAAAACTTTCCTATCTCAGATTCAAGAAACATCTTTGTCCTGGAGTTTCTTGATTACTTTATTGATCCGCCACGTTATGATATACAAGAGTGTATCGAACGCGGATTAACTTACAGCGTACCATTGAAAGCCAAACTGCGCCTGTCATGTAATGATGAGGAGCACGAGGATTTTGAAACAATTGTACAGGACGTGTATTTGGGTACTATCCCGTACATGACCCCTAAAGGTACATTTGTTATTAATGGTGCTGAGCGTGTAATTGTATCACAGTTACACCGTTCGCCAGGTGTGTTCTTTGGCCAGAGCCGCCATACCAACGGTACTAAATTGTACTCGGCCCGTGTTATCCCTTTTAAAGGTTCATGGATTGAGTTCGCTACAGACGTTAACAACGTAATGTATGCTTACATTGACCGTAAGAAGAAATTCCCGGTTACTACGTTACTTCGTGCCATTGGTTACGACTCGGATAAAGACATCCTTGAGTTGTTCGAATTGGCCGACGAGGTTAAAGTGAGCAAATCGGGCTTGAAAAAATATATCGGCCGTAAGCTTGCAGCAAGGGTTCTTAAAACCTGGATCGAGGACTTTGTGGATGAAGACACCGGTGAGGTGGTTTCTATCCCACGTAACGAGATCATCCTTGAGCGTGAAACCATACTGGAAGACGACCATATTGACATGATCATTGATGCAGGTGTGAAAACCATTATCCTGAACAAGGAAGATGCTTCAACCAGCGGTGATTATACCATTATATATAATACTTTACAAAAAGATACTTCCAACTCTGAGAAGGAAGCGGTTGAGCACATCTACCGTCAATTACGTAACGCTGAACCACCTGATGAAGAAACAGCACGTGGTATCATCGATCGTTTATTCTTCTCGGATAAAAGATATGACTTGGGCGATGTGGGCCGCTACCGCATCAACCGTAAATTAAAACTGAACACTTCGGAAGAAACTAAGGTTTTAACCAAGCAGGATATTATCGCGATCGTTAAATATTTGATCAAACTCATCAACTCAAAAGCTGAGGTGGATGATATCGATCACTTGTCAAACCGTCGTGTACGTACCGTGGGCGAGCAATTATATGCTCAGTTCGGTGTAGGTTTAGCGCGTATGGCACGTACCATTCGCGAGCGTATGAACATTCGTGACAACGAGGTGTTCACACCAACCGATCTGATCAACGCGCGTACATTATCATCTGTGATAAACTCGTTCTTCGGAACAAATCAGTTATCACAGTTCATGGACCAAACCAATCCACTGGCAGAGATCACGCACAAGCGTCGTCTGTCAGCCTTAGGCCCCGGCGGTCTGTCGCGTGAGCGTGCAGGTTTCGAGGTTCGTGACGTTCACTACACCCACTACGGTAGGTTGTGTACTATCGAAACTCCCGAAGGTCCGAACATTGGTTTGATCTCATCACTTTGCGTACACGCCAAAATCAACAACTTAGGCTTTATCGAAACACCATACAAACGTGTGGTTGATGGTAAAGTAATGGTTGAGGAGCCGGTTATCTACTTATCTGCCGAAGATGAGGATGGTAAAACTATCGGTCAGGCCAACGCGGTATATGATGACAAAGGTGAGTTTGAATTGCCACGTGTAAAAGCACGTTTCGAGGGTGACTTCCCGGTTATCGAGCCAGATCGTTTGGATTTGATGGATATTGCGCCAAACCAGATCACTTCGATTGCGGCTTCGCTGATTCCGTTCTTAGAGCATGATGATGCTAACCGTGCCTTGATGGGTTCGAACATGCAACGCCAGGCCGTACCATTGTTGCGCCCTGAAGCGCCAATTGTAGGTACAGGTTTGGAAGGCCGTGTAGCAAAAGACTCTCGTACCCTAATCAACGCCGAAGGCGATGGTGTGGTTGAGTATGTTGATGCAACCGAAATAAAAATTAAATATGACCGTACCGAGCTTGATCGTTTGATCTCGTTTGAAGGTGATACCAAAAGCTACCGCTTAACCAAGTTTAAGAAAACCAACCAAAGCACTACCATGAACCTTAAGCCTATTGTTAAAAAAGGCCAGAGGGTTGAAAAAGGTGAGGTACTTTGCGAAGGTTATGCCACACAGGCAGGTGAACTTGCATTAGGCCGTAACCTTAAAGTAGCGTTCATGCCTTGGCAGGGATATAACTTTGAGGATGCGATTGTAATTTCTGAGCGTGTTGTTTCACAGGATATCTTTACTTCACTTCACGTTGAAGAGTTTGAACTTGAAGTTCGTGACACTAAACGTGGTGAGGAAGAGTTAACACCAGATATTCCTAACGTATCAGAAGAAGCTACCAAAGACCTTGACGAAGACGGTATTATCCGTGTAGGTGCCGAGGTTAAAGAAGGCGACATCCTGATCGGTAAGATCACCCCGAAAGGTGAATCAGACCCATCACCGGAAGAAAAACTGTTACGTGCTATTTTCGGTGATAAAGCCGGCGACGTAAAAGATGCTTCATTGAAAACTCCACCGTCAATTGCCGGTGTTGTTATCGATACCAAATTGTTCTCTCGTGCTAAGAAAACTTCAAAAGCTGAAGAAAAAGCACAGTTAGAGAAATTGGATAACAAGCATGATAAAGCTGTAAAAGATCTGAAAAATACTTTGATTGAGAAGTTATTTGAGATCGTTAACGGTAAAACTTCGCAAGGCGTTTATAACGTTTATAAAGAGTTACATGTTCCTAAAGGTGTTAAATTCACCCAGAAAATACTGGTTGAACTAAACTACGATAACATCAACCCAACTAAATGGACTACTGATGATGATAAGAATGATCAAATTAAGATCCTTCTTCACAATTACAACATCAAGTACAACGAGGAGTTAGGTGCTTACCGTCGTGACAAGTTCGCTATCAGTGTGGGTGATGAGCTTCCATCAGGTATCGTACAGATGGCTAAAGTTTACATCGCTAAAAAGCGTAAGCTTAAAGTGGGTGATAAAATGGCAGGCCGTCACGGTAACAAAGGTATTGTTGCACGTATTGTACGTGATGAAGACATGCCTTTCCTTGAAGACGGAACACCGGTTGATATCGTGTTGAACCCACTGGGTGTACCTTCACGTATGAACTTAGGCCAGATCTACGAAACTGTATTAGGCTGGGCCGGTAAAGAGCTTGGTATAAAATTCGCTACTCCTATTTTTGACGGTGCAAGCCACGAAGAAGTAGAAGAGTGGGTTAAAAAAGCTAACTTACCAGAATCAGGCCGTACTTACCTGTACAATGGTTTAACAGGTGATCGTTTTGATCAGCAAACTACTGTAGGTATTATCTACATGCTGAAATTAGGTCACATGGTTGATGATAAGATGCACGCCCGTTCAATCGGACCGTACTCGCTTATCACACAACAACCATTGGGTGGTAAAGCACAGTTTGGTGGTCAGCGTTTTGGTGAGATGGAGGTTTGGGCACTGGAAGCATTTGGTGCATCAAACATTCTGCAGGAGATATTGACCGTTAAATCGGATGATGTTATCGGCCGTGCCAAAACATATGAGGCTATTGTTAAAGGTGAAAACCTGCCAACGCCATCAGTACCAGAATCATTCAACGTATTGGTTCATGAGTTACGCGGCTTAGGTTTGGATATCACTTTAGAATAATTAGTGATTTAGTGAGTGAGTGAATTAGTGATTGATTGAAAAATTAGTCATATAATTTACTAACTCACTAATTCAATAGGTTACGAGATGTGATTTGGCTATTTATTCAAATCACTAATTCACTAAATCGCTAATTCAACAATTAAAAACAGAGGAGACTATGTCTTACAAAAAGGATAATAAAATCAAAAGTAACTTTACCACCATTACCATCAGTTTGGCCTCTCCGGAGTCTATTCTGGAGCGTTCAAGTGGTGAAGTTTTAAAGCCGGAAACCATTAACTACCGTACTTACAAACCTGAGCGTGATGGTTTGTTTTGCGAGCGTATTTTTGGTCCGGTAAAGGATTATGAGTGCCATTGCGGTAAATACAAACGTATCCGTTACAAGGGTATCGTTTGCGACCGTTGCGGTGTTGAAGTAACCGAAAAGAAAGTACGTCGTGAGCGTATGGGTCACATCAACCTGGTGGTGCCTGTTGCGCACATCTGGTACTTCCGCTCATTACCAAACAAAATTGGTTATTTATTAGGCCTGCCTACAAAAAGGCTTGACCTTATTATATACTACGAGCGTTACGTAGTTATACAACCAGGTATTAAAGAAGCAGACGGAATCAACAAAATGGATTTCCTGACTGAAGAAGAATACCTTGACGTATTAGATACCCTTCCAAAAGAGAACCAGTACCTTGACGACAAAGATCCTCAGAAATTTGTTGCCAAAATGGGTGCCGAGGCTCTGGAAGAATTATTGAAACGCCTTGACCTTGATGAATTATCATTCAGCTTGCGTCACCAGGCCGCTAACGAAACTTCTCAGCAACGTAAAAACGAAGCCTTAAAACGCTTACAGGTTGTTGAAGCTTTCCGCGATGCTAAAACCAGGATCGAAAATAACCCTGAGTGGATGATCGTTAAGATCGTTCCGGTTATCCCGCCTGAACTGCGTCCGTTAGTACCACTGGAAGGTGGCCGTTTCGCTACTTCAGATTTGAACGATCTTTACCGTCGTGTAATTATCCGTAACAACCGTTTAAAACGTTTGATCGAGATTAAAGCACCAGAGGTGATTTTACGTAACGAAAAACGTATGTTACAGGAAGCTGTGGATTCGTTGTTTGATAACTCACGTAAAGTTAACGCGGTAAAAACTGAAGGTAACCGTGCTTTGAAATCACTTTCGGATATCCTGAAAGGTAAACAAGGCCGTTTCCGTCAAAACTTATTAGGTAAACGTGTGGATTACTCTGCCCGTTCGGTAATTGTTGTAGGTCCTAACCTTAAATTACACGAGTGCGGTTTACCAAAAGATATGGCTGCCGAGTTGTTTAAACCATTTATCATCCGCAAAATGATTGAGCGTGGTGTGGTTAAAACAGTAAAATCTGCCAAAAAAATTGTTGACCGTAAAGACCCATTAGTTTGGGATATTTTGGAAAACGTATTGAAAGGACACCCTGTATTACTAAACCGTGCGCCTACGTTGCACAGGTTAGGTATCCAGTCGTTCCAGCCAAAACTGGTTGAAGGTAAAGCGATCCAATTGCACCCATTAACCTGTACGGCATTCAACGCGGATTTTGACGGTGACCAGATGGCCGTTCACGTACCACTTGGTAACGCGGCAATTTTGGAAGCCCAAATTTTGATGCTTGCTTCGCATAACATTCTTAACCCTGCCAACGGTACGCCTATCACTGTACCATCTCAGGACATGGTACTTGGTTTGTACTACATAACCAAAGGCCGTAAAACTGATGAAACACGTGTTGTTAAAGGCCAGGGCTTAACGTTCTATTCTGCCGAAGAAGTAATTATCGCTTATAACGAGAAAAAACTCGACCTGCACGCCTTTATTAAAGTGAAAGCTTTAGCTAAAGAGCGCGATGGCCAAATTGTAAGCAAAATTATTGATACTACTGTAGGCCGCGTGTTGTTTAACCAACATGTACCGGTTGAAGTAGGTTATATCAATGAGCTGTTAACCAAAAAATCACTTCGTGATATTATTGGTGAAGTAGTAAAAATCACCGGTATGGCACGCGCTGCCCAGTTCCTTGATGATATTAAGGAATTAGGATTTAAGATGGCGTTCCAGGGTGGTTTATCATTTAACTTGAAGGATATCAATATCCCTGCAGAAAAAGTTACTTTGATAGAAACTGCTTCTAAACAGGTTGATGAGGTAATGAACAACTATAACATGGGTTTCATTACCAACAACGAGCGTTACAACCAGATCATCGATATCTGGACACGTATCAACAACCGCTTAACCGCGAACGTAATGGACATTTTGAGCAACGATAACCAGGGCTTTAACTCTGTTTACATGATGCTTGATTCAGGTGCCCGTGGTTCTAAAGAGCAGATCCGTCAGCTTGCAGGTATGCGTGGTTTGATGGCGAAACCTCAAAAATCAGGTTCAGGTGGTGAGATCATCGAAAACCCGATCCTTTCAAACTTTAAAGAAGGTTTGTCTGTATTGGAGTACTTTATCTCAACCCACGGTGCCCGTAAAGGTTTGGCGGATACGGCGTTAAAAACAGCGGATGCTGGTTACTTAACACGTAGGTTGCATGACGTTGCCCAGGATATGATTGTTGGTGAAGTTGATTGCGGTACCTTACGTGGTATCTACACAACTGCGCTTAAAGACAATGAAGATATTGTTGAGCCATTATATGATCGTATTTTAGGCCGTACCACTTTACATGATGTTCATGACCCTATAACTAACGAATTGTTAGCAACAGCCGGTCAGGATATTACTGAAGAAGTAGGTAAAAGGATCGAGAACTCTCCACTGGAAGGTATCGAGATCCGTTCGGTACTAACATGCGAAAGCAAACGTGGTGTGTGTGCGTTGTGCTACGGCCGTAACCTTGCAAGCGGTAAACGCGTGCAAAAAGGCGAGGCTGTGGGTGTAATTGCAGCACAGTCAATCGGTGAGCCGGGTACACAGTTAACACTTCGTACATTCCACGTGGGTGGTACCGCGTCAAACATCGCGGCCGAGTCACAGATCAACGCTAAATTTGATGGTATCATCGAATTTGAAAACGTACGTACTGTAACTTACGAAACTCCTGAAGATGGTGCTGTTGATGTGGTATTAGGCCGTTCGGGCGAGTTCCGTATCATTGAGCCGGGAAGCAATAAAGTGATCGTTACCAACAACATTCCATACGGTTCATACCTGTATGTTGCTGATGGTGCTAAGATCACTAAAGGCGACCGTATCTGTTCATGGGATCCGTACAACGCGGTAATTATATCTGAGTTTGCAGGTATTACCCAGTTTGATGCTGTATTGGAAGGTGTAACTTTCCGTGAGGAATCTGACGAGCAAACCGGTCACCGCGAAAAAGTGATCATCGATACCAGGGATAAAACTAAAAACCCTGCCATCCAGATCACTGATAATAAAGGTAACATTATTAAAGGCTATAACATTCCGGTAGGTGCCCACATCGCTGTTGATGAAGGTGATAAACTACAAACAGGACAGGTTATTGCTAAAATCCCTCGTTCAACCGGTAAAACGCGAGATATTACAGGTGGTTTACCACGTGTAACCGAGTTATTTGAAGCACGTAACCCATCAAACCCTGCGGTAGTAACTGAAATTGATGGTGTGGTAACTTTAGGTGGTGTGAAACGTGGTAACCGCGAGATCACCATCGAATCAAAAGACGGACAGGTTAAAAAATACCTGGTACCACTTTCAAAACACATCCTTGTACAGGATAATGACTTTGTTAAAGCAGGTATGCCACTGTCTGACGGTTCTATCTCTCCATCGGATATCCTTGCTATCAAAGGCCCTGCCGCGGTACAAGAATATTTGGTTAATGGTATCCAGGAAGTTTACCGTTTACAAGGTGTGAAAATTAACGATAAACACTTTGAGGTTATCGTTCACCAGATGATGCAGAAAGTAGCTATCGAAGATGCGGGCGATACCCGTTTCTTAGAGCGTGAGGCTGTTGACGGATGGGATTTCATGACCGAGAACGATGAAATTTACGACAAGAAAGTTGTAACTGATCCAGGTGATTCAACTACGTTGAAATCTGGTCAGATAGTTTCATTACGTCGTTTACGCGATGAAAACTCGATATTGAAACGCCGAGATCTTAAATTGATTGAAGTGCGTGACGCTATCCCGGCTACATCAAGCCCGATACTGCAAGGTATCACCAGGGCTTCGTTAGGTACTAAATCATTTATCTCTGCAGCATCGTTCCAGGAAACTACCAAAGTACTGAACGAAGCAGCTATAGCAGGTAAAAAAGATTTAATGCTTGGTTTGAAAGAGAACGTGATCGTAGGTCACCTGATTCCTTCAGGTACCGGTTTACGCGAATACGAAAATATCCGTGTAGGTTCACAGGAAGAATTCGACCGCTTAATGGCTTCAAAAGCAGAAGAGCAGGAAGCATAATTTGCCTTACCTAATATTTTTAAAGCCCCTCGATAAATCGGGGGGCTTTTTTTGTTCCATTTTTTTAAAAAAACTTAAAACATTATAGTTGTACTTTTGTTTTAACCGAGAACTTTGCGCGATTGAATGCAGAATGATCTGCTATTCTTAAAAGTTGTGCAATCCGAAATGATATCCTCTCAAAAAGGCTACTTAATCAAGAGCGTCTTTTTGTTATTTTAGTGGCATGGAAGAACAAAACGAAAATCAGCTCAGCATCGAGCTTTCAGAAGAAATTGCAGAAGGCACTTATTCAAATCTGGCTATTATTACCCACTCAAGTTCGGAGTTTGTGTTGGATTTTATCCGTGTAATGCCAGGTGCTCCAAAAGCCAGGGTTAAGTCAAGAATCATACTAACTCCTGAACACGCCAAGCGCCTTCTTTCGGCTTTGGAAGATAACATAGAAAAGTACGAAGCAAGCAACGGGCGCATTAAAGTTCAGCCAGACCATCCCGGCTTTCCGATGAATTTCGGGGGAACTATGGGGCAAGCATAATTTTGAATATTATATTAAAAATGTGTTTTGATTAAAAAAAAGTTATCTTATCAGTCGTTTTTTGAAAAAAGTAATAATTTTTTATTGTTAATGTGAAATAGTGTGCATATATTGCATCGTTTTTTGTTACATAGTGCTATCTCCTATGAAATCATAATTTATGAGAAAAATCTTCCTAAACTCCCTTTTAATATTTCTTGTTTCTTTCAGTTTGTTTTCCTGTAATACAACAAAAAAAGTAAAATATTTTCAGGATATACCAGATTCTGGTAAACTAGTTAATATTGCAAAAGCAGAGTATTCTGATCCACTGATTAAGAACGATGATATCTTGTCAGTTTTTATCCAAACTTTAGATCCTACGGCTACACAGTTAATTAATTCGATAAACATTCCAACAACTACTACAGGATCATCGGGCTTGGCATCTCTTAGCCAAGCTTCTATGCCCTCAATTCCCGGGCAGCAAGGTGCTATCTCTGGTTTTTTGGTTGATCATGATGGAAACATAACTATTCCTGTTTTGGGTAAGTATAAGGCAGCTGGCAAAACAACTACCGAATTAAGAGATTCGCTTACAACTTTAGCAGGTAAGTATTATAAAGACCCTACGGTGATAGTACGTTTTGCTAATTTTAAAGTTACGGTTACAGGCGAAGTTGCAAAACCTGGTCAATATATCGTTCCTAACGAGCGGGTTAGTGTGTTGGATGCTATAGCGATGGCTGGTGACCTGACTGTTTTCGCAAAGCGTGAAAATGTGCTTTTGCTAAGAGAAAATCCAGATGGTACAAAAACGCCTTATCGTATTAATTTAAAGAAAAGTGATATTTTATCGTCACAGTACTATTATTTACGTCAAAACGATATAATTTATGTTGAACCTGGCGCTGGTAAAGCTGCTGCTACGGATGCGTCACAGGCTCGTTACTACGCTTTGGGGGGATCTCTATTATCTGTTCTAATTATACTTTTCACCAGAAAATAATACAATTCGAAGTATGCAATTTGATAACAACGAGATTAATTCCGGTTCGATACAAGGTTTTGATATCAAGAAATTTATAGGCAAGCTAATAAGCTTTTGGTACCTATTTGTATTTGGCATAGTAATTTTTGCCGGACTTGCATTTTTTTACACCCGCTACGCTACTCCCAGCTATAAAATAAGCAGCGAGATTACTATTGACGATCAGCAAAACGGGCTGTTGGGTGGTAAAGGAGGAAGTGGCGCAATGATGGACTTTTCAAGTTTGTTAGATATTCCAAGTAATGCCTACAACGAAATTGATATGTTAAAATCCCGCAGTCTTTTATTAAAAGTTGTGCAGGAAATGAAATTGAATATCGTCATCTACAAAAAAGGCCGGATTCGTTCGCTTGAGTTGTTTGACGAAGCTCCGTTTGATGTGAAAGTGTTAAACTCGTTAGATACTATTCGTCAAAGGGATTACGATATATCTATTAATAACGGTGTTATTAATATTACCAATAGCTACGAAGATATCAACATTAATGCAAAATTTGACCAGGTGGTTTCGTTACCTCAATATAAGGTTGTTTTTGTAAGAAGGGCTGATAAGCCAATTGAGGTAAGAGGATATAAATTAAGCATTGAGCCGGAAGATGGTAAAGTAGAATCGCTGGCAAAAAAATATGATGTACAGCTTACCAATAAGTTGAGTACAACTATGGAGCTTTCGTTTGAATACCCTAACCCTAAAAAAGGTGAGGCTATTTTGGAGAAGTTGATGGATCTCTACATGAATTCGAATCTTCAAAACAAAATTCAGATTGCAGATAGTACTTTAAGATTCATAGATGCAAGGCTTGGAATAGTGAGTAAAGAACTTACTGGAGTTGAAACTCAATTTGCTCAATTTAAGCAGGATAATAACTTAGCCAACGTTGATGAGCAATCTAAAGCATTGGTTGGTAACGCTTCTGACTATTACAATAAACTAAACGAGCAGGAAGTACAACTTAATATTGCTAATAGTATTGAAAAGTATTTTGATGATCCTACAAAAAAGAGGATTATCCCAAGTTCATTGTCTGTGCAGGATCCGGTTTTTCTTGAGGCAATAGGTAAATATAATGTTTTAGTTGCCAACCGCGATCAGTTATCACTGTCGTATAAGGATGATAATCCGGTAATGAAAAATGTTGACGAGGAACTGGATAAAGCGAGAACAGGGTTGGTAGGTAGCTTTAATGCTTACAAGAAAATGCTGACGCTTACTATAGATGCCTTAAAAGCAAGAAACTCCACTATAACAGGTCAGGTAAAAAGTGTTCCTAAAAAAGAAAGGATCTTTTTAGATTACGCTCGTCAGCAAGATTTGAAGCAACAATTGTATCTCTACCTTTTACAAAAAAGAGAAGAAACAGCTATTTCCAGAACGTCAACAATATCAGCCGCCCGTATCATTGATACGGCTAAAAGCGAGTTATTACCCTACAAACCGAATAAGGTTTTGGCGTTTGGCGTCGGAATTTTAATGGGGTTGTTAATACCGATGGGTTTTGTATATGTTAAAGACCTTTTAAATATCAGGATTGTAACCAAAAATGATGTTGTTGAAAATACCAGGATCCCTGTTTTAGGCGAAATTGGCAACAACGCAGATGGAAAATCATTGGTATTTGAAAATAGCTCAAGATCTCTGCTTTCTGAACAATTCAGATCATTACGATCCAACCTGCAATTTGTTATTGATGGGGGAAAGCCCAATGTTATATTGGTAACCTCCAGTATGAGTGGTGAAGGTAAATCATTCATTACTGCTAACTTAGGTAACGTTTTTGCCTTAAGCGGTAAAAAGGTTGTTTTGATAGAATTAGATTTACGTAAACCTAAACTATCGTTAAACTTAGGTATCGATCACAACAATGGTTTTTCTAACTACATCGTTTCTCGTTCTATCGATGTGGATTCGATCATTAAGCCAACCGTATTTTCTGAAAATCTATTTATTGTTTCGTCAGGTTCTATACCTCCTAATCCTGCCGAGTTATTGCTTAGCGATCGATTAGAGTTGTTAATATCAGAGTTAAAGAAAAGGTTTGATTATATTTTAATCGACTCTGCTCCGGTAGGTCTTGTTTCTGATGCGCAGGTTTTGGATAGACTTGCAGACGTTAGTTTATACGTTACGCGCCAGGATTATACGTACAAATCGCAGTTAAATATTATTAACGATTTGGTTCAGGAAGGTAAGTTTAAACGAGCTTATCTTATTATTAACGATATTAAATCGCGTAAAGGTGGTTTATATGGTTACGGTTACGGCTACGGTTATGGCTACGGTTATGGTTATGGTTATGGGTACGGTCAGGAGCCGGAAAAAACCGGGAATTTTTTTAGCAGACTATTTAAGAAATAGATCGGGCCTATTTTGCTTCGCTTTATGCTCTGCACCTTTTAATACTTTACACTACAGCTATGCAAAAAATTTTAGTAACCGGCGCTGCTGGTTTTATCGGACATCACCTGGTTTCTAAACTGATAGGTGAGGGACATTTGGTATGGGGGATCGACAATATCAATGATTATTACGATGTAAACCTTAAATACGCCCGCTTAGCCGAAAATGGAATAATTAAAGAAGTAATAGATTGGCAGAAGCCTGTAAGAAGTGTGAAATTTGACAATTATCAATTTATCCGAATGGATTTGAATGATAATGCAGAACTGATGAGTTTATGCGAAACCAATCAGTTTAATACAATTATAAATCTTGCAGCGCAGGCGGGAGTTAGGTATTCTATAGTAAATCCGTATGCATATATACAGTCTAATGTTTCCGGGTTTCTGAATGTTTTGGAGGCATGCAGAAACTTTGGTGTGCAGCATTTAATTTACGCCAGTTCGTCAAGTGTTTATGGGCTTAATACAGCGCAGCCATTTTCCGCGTCGCATGCTGTTAACCATCCGGTATCTTTATACGCGGCAACAAAAAAAGCTAATGAGCTAATGGCTCATTCTTATAGTCACTTATACAAAATTCCTACAACCGGTTTAAGGTTTTTTACGGTTTACGGACCTTGGGGCAGACCAGATATGGCCTATTTTAGCTTTGCAGATGATATTGTGAATAACAAAACTATAAAGGTGTTTAATCACGGTAATATGAAGCGTGATTTTACTTATATAGATGATGTGATATCGGGGATAGTAAATTTAATTGATCACAAGGCAATGCCTGATCCTGATTGGAAAAATGAAACTCCCGACCCTTCATCTTCTTCGGCACCTTACCATGTGTATAACATTGGCAATAATGCGCCGGTTGAATTGATGACGTTTATCAATAACCTTGAGAAAGCGCTTGAAAGAAAAGCAAATATTGAATTTATGGATATGCAGCCCGGCGATGTATTATCAACATGGGCTGATGTGGATGATTTAATGAATGCGGTTGGGTATACACCACATACAAAGCTTGATGAGGGAATATTACGCTTTATTGAGTGGTATAAAGAGCATTATCAAATTGGTGTTGATACTGCAAATAATTAATTTATTATAATGCGCGGTACAGGTAGGGTGATATATGTTTTTATGGTATTGGGCATTATACTCAATGCTGTAAGTACTTATTTTTATCAGCAAAATCTTGAGTCGATCATGACTGAAGATACCAACGCAGCATGGTATTTATCTTTGGGCTTGTACGGCGACCTTTTGATGTCGGTTGCTGCAGTTTTATCGGTAGCAACCTATAGCAAAAATTTTCCCCAGTATATCAGGTTTTCATATTGGGCGCTATTAATACTGGTTACAATTGCTTCTCTTGGAGATCTTGATAAAATGATAAGATTTCCAAGTATCATATATTCAGCAAAGGGTATAGGTACATACTTAAACATTGGCATAATGTTTTTTACAGCTGATTCGTTTTATCTGAAAAAAATATTGACGTGGTTTTACAGTTTATGCTTTATATTCCTCTTGCTTGCCTTTGTTAATATTTCGGCCGTTGGAGTAGCCTCAAACCGCGAGCAGTTGTTATATGCGATACGTGAATTTACAATTTACATAATTTGGGTATTCCCTTTTTTCTTTTACCAAAATTTTGCTAAACGCTATCTTAATACAGTCAACTACATCGCGTTCTTTCTTCTTCTGCTTTTGGTCATATCTACAGGTTCACGCGGGTATCTTATAATTTACTTTCTGCTATTTATAATCAAGATATACAGGCAAAATAAGTTTTCAAAAAGTTCGGGCATAATGATGTTTATCGGGATTATAGCCTTGATTGTGGGTGTTTATATTTTTGTAGTTACTTCTGATTTTTATCAAACTATTGATAGTGCTGTAAACATCTTCACAGATCGGGTTAGTGACGATAGCCGATCCGGACAATTGATTGAATTTTTTAATCAGTACGACGTTGGAAGTATTTTAACAGGCGTTGGCCCCACCAAAACCTGGAATTGGTCAGGTGCCAGAGGCCCATACGGCTATCTTGATAATCAGTACATATTGATTACCTGGTGGGCTGGATTACCAACTTGCTTAATCTATTTGTACTTGCTGGCTTGTAGCTTATTTAAAAAATCATACACTAAAGTGCATGTTGGTGGAAAAATTATTATAACCATGTGGGTGTTAGCTTGTGCGGGCCTGGCCATTTATGTAACTGTGAGCAGTGAGTTATATTATTATTTTATTTCGTTAATCATGGGTATGCTAGCTTTAAGTCATATAAAACCTAAGAAGGTGATTTCACAATGAAGAAGAAGGATAACTTGGGTGTTTTGCTATTGTACGTTTCAACTATTGTAGGTTTGGGATTTAGCTTTTTGGGTAGTATCATCAATTCAAAAATGCTGTCTAAAGAGTCTTTTGGAGATTTTAAATATATTCAGAGCTATCTATTATTAGTAAATTCAATCATCAATTTCGGTTTTTTTCAGTCAGGTAGCCGTATGATCGCTGCTTCAGATGATGATAAGAAGAATCGTACAATAAAGGGATATTTAATATATTTATGTTTGATGGGCTTGGTTATCATGTTTGTAATCACGCTTATTACACGCTTGTTTGGCACCAGGGTGCTATCAGACAGAATATTTCATTATATGCTGCTGTTTTTTCCACTTTTTCTTGCCCACCCCTTAATGAATTATTTTGAGTCGGTATTTCAGGCAGAGAGGAAATTAGTAAGCTATTCAATGTATAAAATGATTCCTCCAATAGCATATATTCTTTGTTTGCTGGCTGGGCGGAATTTTTTTAGTGGGGTGATATCTTACAACATTATCACTTATTATTCTTGTTTCTTGCTAACCTTTATTGTTTTTATTGTTACTGATAAAATCGAATACAAGGGCCGTACCCCAGTTTTAACTGAATTATTAGAACTCAATAAGGAGTTTGGTTTGCAAATGTATTATGGCTCATTGTGGGGAGTTGGTACAGGTTACATGCTCACCATACTTATCGGTTACTTCAATGTAAATAATGTTGATGTTGGACGATATAGCCTGGCTTATACATTTGTAACGTTGTTAACATTTTTACCAACCATATTCGGAACAGCCAACTTTAAATATTTTATTAACGCCGATAGGCTCCCACGTAAAGTTTTAGCTCAGGCAATAGGGTCATCATTGATATTATTATTGTTTTTAGTTTTTACCATCGACTTTTGGATTGGTTTATTCCTGAATAAAAGCTTTGTGATAGTAGGATTACTGGTAAAAATTGGTGCTATAACCGCGGTACTACATGGTTTTGGTGATTTTATAAATAAATTCTTAATAGCAAAAGGGAAAGGAAAGATTATAAAAAATGCAGCTATTATAACGGGGGTTATCCAGTTAATCGCGGCATTTATTTTTATCCCGTTGTACTCTGCTGTTGGTGCGATGATAGCAAATGCTATTGGCTCCGGTGCTTACTTTTTAATTTTTCTGATTTATTATTACAAAAATTATGAATATAAACGAGAGCCAGCAGTCGATTGGAAAGCCTGATTTATCGGGAAAAATATTCTCGAAGTTGCACTATCTCAAAATAGATATCAATTCTGTTTTTCAATCTTTTTTTAACAACATTACCTGGAAATTAAAGAAAGTTAATTTTGCCGGTCCTGCAAAATTTTATGGATTTGCAAAGCTTTACCGTTTTCCGGGCTCGATTGTAACTGTGGGTGAAAAATGTGCTTTCAGATCGGATAAATTTTCAAACCTAATCGGCGTTAACAGAAGTTGCATTATATCTACCCATTCGGCCAATGCTATTGTTAAAATAGGTAATTCATGTGGTTTTAGCGGGGTAAGCATTGGTTGTCTTAATTCAATAACTATAGGTGATAACGTACTTTTAGGAGCTAACGTAATCATTACTGATTTTGATTGGCACAACGTTCATCCGCAAAAGCGTAGAAACGATAGCGGAGGTTCAAAGCCTGTAGTTATAGGCGATAATGTATTTATTGGCGTAAATTCAATAATATGGAAAGGCGTAACAATAGGAAAAAATTCGGTGATTGGAGCAAATTCTTTGGTTACTAAAGATGTGCCGGAGAATACGATTTATGGAGGAAACCCCGCGAAGTTTATCAAGGAGTTAAACCCGGAATTGTTGTAAATATATTTTCCTTAGTCTGCGCATTTTCTGCCACGTTGTTTTATCTATAGTATTTGTCATAAACTGTACAATTGATAACATGTGGTTTCAATAATAAGGCACTTGGGGATTTAAGCCAAAGAGTTTAAACGTTATCACAATGAACGAAATTATTAAAGCAGATTTATACCGTTACGGCGGATTATCAGGAACCAAGGGTTTAATAAAAGGACTCCGTATCCCTGGCTGCAGATACATGTATCTTTTAAGACAGGTAGCAAGTAGCAAGCGTTTTTCGATAAAGTGGCTTTTCTTTTCAATCCTCAAACACAAATACGATTTTAAGTATAGCTTTCAAATAGATAGTAAAACGGAGATTGGGCCGGGTTTCTATATTGGGCATTATGGAGCTGTGGTAATCAATCCTAAGGCTCGTATTGGAAAAAATTGCAATGTTGCTCACGGTGTAACTATCGGTGCAGCTAATCGTGGCAAACGTAAAGGATATCCTACTATAGGTAACAATGTGTGGATAGGTACCAATGCGGTAATTGTGGGTAACGTAAACATAGGATCGGATGTTTTTATTGCACCAAATTCATTTGTTACAGTAGATGTTCCTGATCATTCGATGGTAATTGGCAATCCGTGCACAATAACTCACAGGGAAAACGCGTGCGAAGGATATATCAATTTTGTTTCTTAAAAGTTTTGAGATTAGTTATCGAATAAATAATTAGCTGGGTTAATTGAGTTAGTTTGTATGTATATAGTTCATTTAGGTATTTCTGGTTTTCCAAAGGGTAACGCTCCTATGCAAAGGATCAGGTTAACCTTTAAAGCTTTGTGGTTAGCCGGTTTTTTTCCGTTGATAGTTAATAAGCATAGCTTAAACGCGGTGAAAAAAGGTGTAAGGCTACAAAAGTACGATGGCATACCCTATGTTGAACTTTCGTATATAGCTACCAGGCCTAATAATTTTGCAATAAGGGCATTAAATAAAATTACCGGCTATGTTAATGAGTTTTTTTTCTTGTTTAAAAGAAGGAAACAGATCAAAGCGGCAATCCTCTATACTCCCCTTTTTTCTGAACTTTTTTACTATCGTATTTTATCAAAAATATGGGGATTTAAGCTCGTGATTCAATACGTTGAATACCGGTCTGCTATAGATAACAGGCAAACGTTTTTTAAGATACTGAATGATCGTTTGTTTGATGGATATTGTCATAAATTTTGTGATGGAGTTTTAGCAATAAGCGAATTTTTGAAAGATCACATTGAAAGTAAAGGCAGTAAAACCAAAGTATTAAAGGCGCCCGTGATATGCGATTTTAATGAGTTTTCGTACAGTGGAACTCCGGTTTCAAATCAACCTTATCTGATGTATTGCGGTACCATCAATTATTTGGAAGTAATTGAATTTTTGCTTGATCTTTTTATCGAGCTCAAAAATGAGGGGATATACAACGGCAATTTTTTGATGGTTATCTCTGGTGATAATAAGCCTGTATGGGATCAGTTTCGCGCACGTATCGCTCAAAACCCTTATGCTTCTTCAATAGAGGTTTTAAGCAATATTAAATATTCGGAACTGGTTGATCGTTACATAAAATCGGACGTGTTGGTTATTCCATTGCGCCGCACTATACAAGATATAGCACGTTTCCCTCACAAAATTGGTGAATACACTGCTTCAGGCAGGCCTATTCTTAGTACCAAACTTGGCGAGTTAGATCATTATTTTGATGATAACTCCGCTATTTTGGCCGATGAATACACCGTGGAAAGCTACAAGCAAAAAATGAAATCGACTTTGGCTAATCGCGATCTATCTACTATAGGTAAAAATGGGTACGATATAGGGCAAAAGAAGTTTCACTATGCTTCTGTAGCTGCCGAGATAGGAAATTTTATTGAAAATCTTTAATATTTATGGGCATTCTTAAAAAAATTATTTTTGAGTTAAAGCTTCTTAAGGCCGATCCATATCAAAAATGGGCTGTTTATGCCAAGTATATGGGAGTAAATTTTGGGAAGGGTGTTAGGATAACAGGTAAGCCCAGTTTCGGTAGCGAGCCCTACTTGATTACCATTGGCGATGATGTTACCATAGCACACGGGGTAACTTTTCATACGCACGATGGTGGCGTTGGTGTATTACGAAAAAAATATCCGGGTATCAACATTTTTAAAAAGATAGTGGTTGGCAACAATGTTTTTATTGGAAGTCATGCAACCATATTGCCGGGTATTGTAATTGGCAATAATGTTATTATTGGCGCATCGAGTTTGGTATCCAAAAATATTCCTGATAATACTGTAGTTGCTGGTGTGCCTGCAAAAAAAATTAAAACTTTGGAGGAGTATGAAGAAAAGGTTTTGCAAGATGCCGTATACCTTCTTGAAAATGACCCTCAAAAAAGAATTGAAAAAATAAAAGAGTTTGCCGGAAATAAATAAGCAGCATGAAAAATCAAAACGACAAAGTAATACTGATTGTAAATGATGCCTTACACAAAGGGGGTAAGGAAAGACGCATGCTTGAGCTTGTAAAGGGTCTCATAGCTAATGATTATAAAGTTGTTTTGGTGCTGCTATCTGATATTGTTGAGTACGAGTATGTGTATAGTTTGCCAATTGAACTTATTTGTATTAAACGGAAACGGAAATTTGAATTAGCCGCGTTCAATAAGCTTAAAAGTATCATTAAACAATATAGGCCTGGTATAATTCACTCATGGGGATTTGTGCCAAGTGTATACCTGGGGCCTTTGGCTAAAATTTATAAAATTAAATTTGTTAATGGCATTATTGCCGATGCTATTCAAAACCTTACAATCAGGAATAAATTTTACTTGATGAGTAAGATCTCGTTCCCTTTTTCGGATAGGATCCTTGCTAACTCAAACGCGGGTATAAAAGCATATCGCCCTCCCGCGGGCAAAGCGCAGTGTATTTATAACGGTATCGACCTGAAACGATTTGAAGGCTTAAAGCCCAAAGAGCAAATGATTGCCGAATTGCTTGGCAATGATGTAGCTACTAACCATAAAATTGTAGGAATGGTTGCTGCTTTTGAAGATAGGAAAGATTTTGAAAGCGTTACTAAGGCCGCGATTACCGTTTGTACTAAGATGGAGAACGCTTATTTCATTTTGGTTGGCGGTGGCAGTAACCTGGAGCGTATTAAGGCGATGGTACCTGCAACATTATCCAACAGAATAGTTTTTCCTGGTAAGCGCCAGGATGTTGAATCGATCAATAACATTTTTGATATCGGTGTATTGCTCACTAATTCAAGCGTACATGGCGAGGGTATTTCAAATACCATTATCGAGTACATGGCACTGGCCAAGCCAGTTATTGCAACCCGGGGGGGCGGAACCGATGAAATTGTTAATGATAATGTAAACGGCTACAGGATAGATGCCTATGCTCCCGATCAATTGGTAGAAAAGATAGAGTTGTTGTTAAACAACGAACAATTAGCGAAAACATTAGGTAATAACGGCCGTAAGCTAATAGAAGATAAATTCTCGTTAGATATTATGACGTCTGCCTTCATTAATGTTTATAAAGAATTAACAGCTGCAAAATGAACAAGAAAATAAAAATATGCTATGTGATATCGTCGTTAGCAAGAGGCGGACCGGTTAACGTACTTTATAATATTGTGAAGTTTATGGATCCGGCCGTATATGATATCTCAATTATAACACTTGTGCCCGAAAACGAGGCAAATAGGGTAAATGATTTCAAGCAGTTGCCCGTTAAGCTCATCACCGTTTACGGCACCGGAAAACTTAAGCCGGTAAGTTTATATTTTAACCTGAAGAAGGCGATCAAAGATCTCGCGCCCGATATAATTCACTCGCACTGTCCTCGGTCGCTCTTTTTATTGGGTGTAATGCCTACTAAAATTAAGCAATCATTCACCGTTCATATTTACCCGGGAATACAGCAAATTGTAATGTACGGCCCGTTAGCGGGCAGAGCGGTGATATTCCTATCTAAATATTTTATAAAGCGAATTGATTTACCTATTGCCTGCGCCGAAAACGTGGCCGACGCCCTTTGGCAAAATGAGCATTTAAAAGTAAAAGCTGTACCCAACTGTGGTTCATATTTACCTACAACCATATCTGCACAAGATAAGGCTACACTACGTGATAAATTAGGATTAAAACAAAATGTAACCTATTTTATATACATCGGCAGGTTATCGCGCGAAAAAAACATTGAGTTTATAGTTAGCACGTTTAATAAGCTAAAGATGAATAATGTTGGATTGATAGTACTTGGCGAAGGTGCGCTACAGGAGGTAATTGATTCATATTCGTTCCCCAATTTTATAAAACCTGGTTTTGTTGAAAATGTAAATGAATATATCCTGGCTTCAGATTACTATGTATCGGCATCATTAACCGAAGGGTTGGCAAACACCTTGCTTGAAACTATGGCCTTGGGTGTGCCATTTTTATTATCTGATATTCCGCCCCACTATGAGGTTTACAATAAAGATCCCGAAGATTTTAAGGGGGTGATTTTCAAAAATAATGATGAAGCCGATTTTGAAAAGAAGGTGAAAGAGCTGCTCGCATATCCAAAAGATAAAGCGGCCGAAGCAGGAAGACGCTGCTTTTCAAATTATTATACGCCAGAAAAAATGTCGCAGGGATATCAAGACGCCTATCAAGAGTTTTTGGCTAACTTATAGCATATCGATATTAAAATTAAGGCCTTCTCTTTTATAAAAGGAAGGCCTCAAATATGAAAAAGGAGAATCTTTATGAGGTTCTCTTTTTTTATGGCTTATTGATTTTGGTAGATCCGCACATAATCAATTACATATTTTGCGGGGAAAATAGTATCATCAATTGGGCCGCCGCCCGCTCCGCCAAGAGCCAGGTTAATGATCAGGTAAAAGGGCTGTTGATTAAAAACGATGTCCTTATCTTTAAATTTGTAGGTAAAAAACTCTTTATTATCAAATAGTAAGGTTACTTTGGTGCTGTCCCAAATTGCCGAATAAATATGGAAATCAGCAGAAAGCGGCCTATCTAAAGGTAAAAGATTATTACCTGTTTTGATTGGGGCGGATGTTATTTTATCTGCAAAATGTAAAGTGCCGGTAGTAAACTTAGGTATCCTGCCTTGTGCTTCCATGATATCGATTTCGCCCTGCCGTGGCCAGCCAAGGTTTGCCTTGTCTACTCCAAGCATCCAGATTGCAGGCCATGTTCCGGCACCAGAAGGAACTTTGGCCCGTACTTCAATTTTTCCGTACTTCCATGATGCCGTATAACGGGTAGTTAAGCTAGCTGATGTATAATGCATAAATGGATCAGACCTGTCCCAATCGGTGTTATTGGGCATATACCTAACATTGGGATATTCTTCTTTGTATCCGGTTATGGTTAAGAAACCGTTTTTTACATACACATTTTTTTTCCGGTCTGTATAAACCTGCTCTTCATGGCTGCGATGAGTTGCTCTTTCATATCCCCATTTTGTCGAATCGGGTGGACCGGTGTAATTAAATTCGTCCGACCATACCAACTTCCAGGGCTTAGTAGTTTGTGCGGCTGCATTTGAACAGTATCCAATAAAAATGCAGTAAATAAAAAGTTTTATTTGTGTTTTCATTTGCTTTAAATATGCAACGGTAGTTGCGGGTGTTTATTTTGTTGCCTTTTGTAAAGTTTTAATAGCGAAAGGTTTTAAACAGACCCGAAAATGCAGGAGGGGTTTTATTATCATTTTTAACCTATTGTTAATGCTGTTTTAAAAAGCAGATGCTATAAAAAAGCTCTAATTACAGGTTGCCAGTGAATGCTTATCATGAAGTTATTCATTGTTTTACAAAAAAAGAATAATTTATCAATTTATTAAATTTTTTCTATAAAAAACAGCATTGCTTTGCGAACATTTAATTATTATGCTAATAATAATTGTATATTTGTATTGTAAAGCATATAGATACAGAACAGGTTTTGCCGATACTGATGATAGTTATGTTTGCATTATGCCTACAAAAAAACAAAATTACAATCTAATTTATTGGTATATCATAGTTTATGCCAGGTTGTTAAAAAAAATCTTATCAATTAAAATGTTTTAAAACAAGAAGTTGTGAAGGCTGTTGTTTGCCAACTTTTAAATTTTTTAAAGTTATCCAATTAGCCCTGTTTTGATGCTTGTTTATGATGGTAGGTTAGTCCTGTTTAAAATTAATGATTTAATTATATGAATACTGGTATACTGGTACCAACCCTCAACGCGGGATCACAATGGAAGGATTTTCTTGAAGGTGTCGAAAAGCAAAATGTGAAGGTTACCCGCAAAGTTATCCTTGATTCTGGTTCAAAAGACGATACCGTTAAGTTAGCCAAAGAATACGGTTTTGAGGTATTTACCATCGATAAAAAAGATTTTGATCATGGTTACGCAAGGCAGCTTTTGGCTGACAAGCTGCCCGACGTTGATGTGTATATTTATATGACCCAGGATTGTGTGTTAGCCCAGGAAAATAGCATCAGCAACCTGCTTAACGCCTTTAACGATGAGAAAGTTGGTATAGCTTACGGCAGGCAGTTACCACGTAAGGAGGCTGGATTGCTCGAATCGCATGCAAGGTTATTCAATTATCCTGCAATTTCGAGGGTTAAATCTTTTGAAGATAAGGATACAATGGGAATTAAAACCGCCTCATGTTCAAACTCATTCGCTGCCTATCGTAAGGAAGCATTATTGCAAGCCGGAGGGTTTCCGAAGAACAGTATCTTTGGTGAAGATGTGATAGTTGGTGGTCAGATACTTATTAATGGTTGGAAAATTGCCTACGTTGCTGATGCCGAAGGCTATCACTCGCATGATTATAGCATTAAAGAAGAATTCAAACGTTATTTTGATATCGGCGTTTTTCATAAAACTAACTATTGGCTTATTGATAATTTTGGTCAGGCTACAGGTGAAGGTGTTAAATACATAAAATCCGAATTGCAACTACTTCTTAAGAAGAATCCGTTGCTTTTGCCGAAAATGGTAGGTTCAACTTTTGCAAAATGGTTTGGCTACAAGCTTGGCATGAACTACCAAAAATTATCACATAACAGGCGCCGTAGTTTTTCAATGCACAGAAGTTACTGGGACAAACAAAAAGCATAACCACGATATATCTATACTATGAATTACATAATTTTTGGCGGTTCGGGTTTTATAGGCACTCATTTAGCAAAACTCATCGCTGATAAATTTCCACAAGAAAAAATTTACAAATACGATATAAATACCAAAGTAAGCTCTGATTATGAGGTTCTTGATGTGCGCAAGGCAATTGATCCGGCTATTGCCGACCTTTCGAACTCAATTATTTATAATCTGGCTGCGGTACACACTACTCCGGGGCATCCTGATCATGAGTATTTTGAAACCAATATATTCGGGGCTGAAAATGTGTGTAATTTTGCGCGGAAAAATGGTATTAACAGAATTGTATTTACCAGTTCGATAGCTCCGTATGGTCCATCAGAAGAGTTAAAGGAAGAGACTACTTTGCCGATGCCTAACTCGCCATACGGCATATCAAAATTAACAGCCGAGTATATTCATAAAATTTGGCAGGCCGAAGATCCGGTAAACCGGAAGTTAACCATTGTACGGCCAGGTGTTGTTTTTGGTAAATCAGAAGGCGGTAACTTTACCCGTTTGTATGGTTCATTAAAAAAGAAAATGTTTTTTTACCCCGGCCGTAAAGACACGATCAAGGCTGCGGTTTATGTAAAGGATGTAGCCAGGGTACTATATGAAACATCCATCAAAACAAATTCGGAAGTTGAAACTTATAATCTGAGTTATTATCCTGCACCTACCATCGAAGAGATTTGTACAACAATTGCTGATGTTACAGGTGTGGCAAAGCCCAAGCTGGTTGTACCAAGTGGTTTACTTAAAAAAACAGCCGGTGCTGTTTACTATGCCGGCCGCACATTAGGTAAAAAGATAAACGGAATACATCCGGACAGGGTAAAAAAGTTGATGATATCAACTAATATATCAGGAAAAAAACTTAGCGAATCACCTTATAAATTACAATATAGCTTAAAAGAAGCTATAGAGGATTGGTTTAAAGATTGCGAAAAGCAAGGCTTATCTTAATAGTAAGGCTATCTGTAACCATCTCAATTTAAACTTTATTATTGAACAATTTTCACATACAAAACTCATGAAAAAAAAGGCCCTAATAACAGGTATAACTGGTCAGGACGGTGCATATCTAACAGAACTCCTGCTTTCTAAAGGATATGAAGTACACGGTATAAAGCGTAGAAGCTCACTTTTTAACACCGATAGGATTGACCATTTATACCAGGATCCGCATGATACCAATAAGAACCTTATTTTACATTATGGCGATTTAAGTGATAGCACTAACCTTATCCGTATCATTCAACAGGTACAGCCTGATGAAATTTATAATTTAGGTGCAATGTCACACGTAAAGGTAAGTTTTGATACACCAGAATATACTGCTAACGCTGATGGTATCGGAACGTTACGTTTATTAGAAGCCATCAGGATTTTGGGTTTAGAGAAAAAAACAAAAATTTATCAAGCTTCAACTTCTGAGCTATACGGTTTGGTACAAGCTGTGCCGCAATCAGAAACAACTCCTTTTTACCCACGCTCGCCTTATGCGGTTGCAAAAATGTATGCTTACTGGATTACCGTAAACTACCGTGAGGCTTATGGTATTTATGCTTGTAATGGCATCCTGTTTAACCACGAAAGCCCTTTACGTGGTGAAACCTTTGTAACCCGTAAAATTACACGCGCAACAGCAAAAATTGCCATGGGCTTACAGGAAAAATTGTACCTGGGTAATCTTGATGCACAACGAGATTGGGGCCACGCTAAAGATTATGTTGAAGCGATGTATTTAATATTGCAGCAGGAAGTTGCTGAAGATTATGTTATTGCAACAGGAGTAACCACAAGGGTAAGAGAATTTGTAAGAATGGCTTTTGCCGAAGTGGGTATAACCATCGAATTTAAAGGCGAAGGCATTAATGAGGTTGGTTATGTTGTAAGCTGCAGTAATCCTGATTTCCAAATTGAAGAAGGCAAAGAAGTGGTTGCTGTTGATGCCGCCTACTTTAGGCCAACTGAGGTTGATCTGTTAATTGGTGATCCAACAAAATCAAAAACCAAATTGGGTTGGGAACCGAAATATGATCTTAAAGGTTTGGTTAGCGAAATGGTTGCCGCTGATGTTGAAAACTTCCGTCGCGAAAAATTATTGAAAAGCTCTGGTTACACTATCAAAAATCAGTTTGAATAATAATGGATAAATCAGCTAAAATATATATAGCGGGCCATCGTGGCATGGTTGGGTCAGCTATTCATCGTAAGCTTGTAAACGAGGGATTTAATAATATTGTTACCCGTTCATCATCAGAATTAGATCTGCGCAATCAGCAACAGGTGGCAGATTTTTTTGATGAAGAAAAACCCGACTATGTTTTTTTAGCCGCTGCAAAAGTTGGGGGCATTGTTGCCAACAATACTTACCGGGCCGATTTTTTGTATGAAAATTTGCAGATCCAGAATAACGTGATTCATAGCAGTTACCTTAATGGTGTAAAAAAGCTGATGTTTTTGGGATCGAGCTGCATTTATCCAAAGCTTGCACCCCAACCATTAAGTGAAGATTATTTATTAACCGGCCCGCTTGAACAAACTAACGAGCCGTATGCTGTAGCCAAAATAGCCGGTATAAAAATGTGCGATGCCTATCGCGCGCAATATGGTTGTAACTATATATCAGTTATGCCTACCAACTTATACGGTTACAATGATAATTATCATCCTCAAAATTCGCATGTACTACCGGCCCTCATCCGCCGCTTTCATGAAGCCAAAACCCAAGGTTTGGCCCAAGTTATCATTTGGGGAACAGGCACGCCAAAACGCGAGTTTTTATTTGCCGATGATCTGGCCAATGCTTGCTATTACTTGATGCAGAATTATGATGAAGAAGGCCTGGTGAATATTGGTACAGGAGAGGACATCTCCATCAAAGATCTTGCTTTGTTGATCAAGCAAATAGTTGGATATGAAGGTGAAATTAACTTTGATACCACGAAACCTGATGGTACACCACGTAAATTAATGGACGTATCCAAACTACACAGTAAGGGCTGGAAGCACACAATTGAACTGGAGGAAGGAATTAAATTGGCTTATGGTGATTTTATAAGCAAACTTGAAAGTAGCGCTGTAGCTTAACAAGTCACCAATTGATTTAACCTTTTTATTATATGATAAAAAAAATTATTATCACTGGCGGTGCTGGTTTTATCGGCTCACACGTGGTTCGCAGGTTTGTGACCAGGTATCCCGACTACCTGATAATTAATCTGGATGCACTAACCTACGCCGGTAATCTTGAAAATTTAAAAGATGTTGAGAGTGCTCCGAATTACGTTTTTGACAAGGCAGATATAACAAACAGAGAGCAGATATCTGCTGTTTTTGATAAATATGGGGTAACCGATGTTGTACATCTTGCTGCCGAATCTCACGTAGATAGGTCAATTCTTAGTCCTATGGACTTTGTTTACACCAACGTTATCGGCACTGTAAACCTTCTGGAGGTTGCAAAGCAAAAATGGGCCGGTAATTATGAAAATAGCCTGTTTTACCATATATCAACCGATGAAGTTTATGGTGCTTTAGGCGAAGAGGGTTTATTTACTGAGGAAACGAGGTACGATCCGCATTCACCATATAGCGCAAGCAAAGCGGCTTCTGATCATTTTGTGCGTGCTTATCATGACACGTATGGTATGAAAGTGGTGGTTTCAAACTGCTCAAATAACTACGGTCCGTATCATTTTCCCGAAAAATTGATACCATTGATGATAAACAATATCATCAATAATAAACCTTTGCCGGTTTATGGTGATGGAAAATATACACGCGATTGGCTTTTTGTAAAAGATCATGCGATAGCTATTGATTTAATTTTTAATCAAGGCAAAATAGGCGATACATATAATATCGGTGGTTTTAACGAATGGAAGAATATCGACCTGGTTAATTTACTGTGTAAACAAATGGACGAGAAGCTTCTGCGGGAGCCAGGAACCAGCGCACAGCTGATCACGTATGTAAAAGATCGTCCGGGGCACGATAGGCGCTACGCCATTGATGCTACAAAAATTAATCGGGAGCTTGGCTGGAAACCGTCGGTAACTTTTGAACAGGGCCTTTCTGAAACTATTGATTGGTTTTTGGAGAACAAAACCTGGCTAAACAACGTTACAACGGGGTCATATGCCAGCTACTATGATTATCAATACGAAAATCGTTAAACAAATACCGCTAATAGCATGACAATTACAACCACTCCGCTTGAAGGGTGTATAGTAATAACCCCTCGCGTATTTAATGACGACAGAGGCTATTTTTTTGAAGCCTATAACACGCAGCATTTTAATAATGCAGTTGGCTATGAGGTTAATTTTGTTCAGGATAATCAATCTTCGTCATCATACGGGGTGTTTAGAGGCCTACACCTTCAAAAGGGTGAGCATGCTCAAGCCAAGTTGGTTAGGGTAACTAAAGGCCAGGTTTTGGACGTAGCAGTTGATTTAAGAAAAGGATCATCAACTTTCGGACAGTATCATTCTGTGTTGCTATCGGAAGAGAACCATCAGCAATTTTTCATCCCCCGTGGATTTGCTCATGGCTTTATCGTACTAAGTGATATTGCTATTTTTCAATACAAATGCGATAATTTTTATAATAAAGAATCGGAAGGTGG
The DNA here is from genome assembly GCF_039839285.1 of Mucilaginibacter sp. CAU 1740. Classification (NCBI taxonomy): domain Bacteria; kingdom Pseudomonadati; phylum Bacteroidota; class Sphingobacteriia; order Sphingobacteriales; family Sphingobacteriaceae; genus Mucilaginibacter; species Mucilaginibacter sp. CAU 1740. The sequence goes on from NZ_JBDOQS010000004.1 coordinate 182,853, forward strand.
TTTACATTATGCTGATCCTAATTTAAATATTGATTGGGGAATACCTAATGCTGATATTTTGGTATCAGATAAAGATCGCGAATTACCCTTTTTGAAAGATGCAGGCGATTTTGGCTTTTGATCATCATTTTATCTGCTATAATAATAACAACTCCTTATGGAAAACATTTTAGTTTTCGGTGCAGCAGGCCAACTTGGTCAGTGTTTAAAAAAAGTGGCTTTATCAAGTGGTATTACATCAATAGTGTTTTTACCGGAAGCAAAAGCAAATATTTTAAATGAAGCTTTACTTAGCCAGGTTTTTGAGCAATATAAGCCAACCCATATTATCAATTGCGCGGCTTATACTGCGGTTGATAAGGCCGAAGATGATATTGAGCAAGCACGCAGCGTAAACAAAACCGGTGGTAAAAACCTGGCTGCACAATGTAAAGCACATGGCACTATAATGGTGCATATATCAACAGATTTTGTTTTTTCAGGTGATACGTCTACACTTTTAACTGAAAATGATGCAACAGAGCCGATAAGTATTTACGGCCTAACAAAGTTAGAAGGCGAGCATGATATTGTAGCTACACTGCCGGAGCATTACATTATCCGCACCAGTTGGCTTTATTCTGAGTACGGAAATAACTTTGTTAAAACCATGCTGAAATTAGGCGCCGAAAGAGACGAACTTAAAATTATTGCTGATCAGATAGGTACGCCAACTTACGCAATTGATTTGGCTGCGGCTATTTTAAAAATTATAACATCAAATAGCGGTAATTATGGTATCTATCACTACAGCAATGAGGGGGTAACATCCTGGTATGATTTTGCTAAAGGAATATTCGATTTATCCGGAACGCAGGTTAAAGCTTTTCCTATCCGCACAAGCGAATATCCAACCAGGGCCAAGAGGCCGGCGTTTTCTGTAATGGATAAAGCAAAAATAAAGGAAACGTTTAGCCTGGAAATTCCGTATTGGCGTGATAGTCTTATTGTTTGTCTTAATGCACTCGAGGCTGCTAAATAATCATTGTAAAACACTTATACTATGAAAGGAATTATTCTTGCCGGCGGTTCAGGAACCCGTCTTTATCCTATAACCAAAGCCATTAGTAAACAACTAATGCCTATTTACGATAAGCCAATGATCTATTATCCGCTGTCGGTTTTAATGCTGGCCGGGATTAATGAAATATTGATCATTACCACGCCCGATGATCAGGCCGGGTTTAAGCGTTTATTAGGCGATGGCAGCGAACTCGGCTGTAAATTTGAATTTGCTGTACAGGAAGTGCCTAATGGCCTTGCACAGGCTTTTGTAATAGGGGCCGATTTTATTGGTAACGACAAGGTAGCTTTGGTGTTGGGTGATAACATCTTTTACGGCTCAGGTTTTAGTAAGCTTATTCAAAGTTTTAATGATGTAAACGGGGCTGCAATATTTGCTTATCCTGTGGCTGATCCTGAACGTTACGGCGTAGTTGAATTTGACAAAGATTTCAAGGCGCTTTCTATCGAAGAGAAACCCCTAGCTCCTAAATCAAACTACGCAGTTCCCGGACTTTATTTTTATGATAACCAGGTTGTTAAAATTGCAAGTGAGATACCTGCTTCACCAAGGGGCGAGTATGAAATTACCGACGTAAATAAGGTTTACCTTGAAAAAGGTGAGTTATATGTAGGTGTAATGGACAGAGGAACCGCATGGCTGGATACCGGTACTTTTGATTCGTTAAGCGATGCTTCAGAGTTCGTGAGGGTGATTGAAAAACGTCAGGATACCAAAATTGGCTGTATTGAAGAGGTGGCCTACCGGATGGGATTTATTGATTACGAAGCGCTTCAGCAGCTGGCTGAAAAATATATAAAAAGCGGCTATGGCATGTATATAAGAAAAATACAACCCTAAGCTTCTGAATAAACACTATTAAAGGTATTTTAAAGTAATAACTTAACTAAATGACCCAGATCAAAAAAATTTGCTGCATTGGTGCCGGCTACGTTGGTGGCCCTACTATGGCTATGATAGCAAAAAAATGTCCTGATATTAAAGTAACCGTTGTTGACCTTAACGAGCAACGTATTGCCGCCTGGAATGATGTCAATGTAGAAAATATCCCGGTTTATGAACCAGGCTTAAGTGACGTTGTTGCCGAAGCACGCGGACGTAACCTTTTCTTCTCTACCGATGTTGAAGCTGCTATCGATGAAGCGCAGATGATTTTCATTTCGGTAAATACCCCAACTAAAACTTATGGTGCTGGTAAAGGCCAGGCTGCAGATTTAAAATGGATTGAACTTTGCGCAAGGCAAATAGCCAAAGTGGCGAAGGATAATAAGATAATTGTTGAAAAATCTACTTTGCCGGTACGCACAGCGAGCGCTATAAAAGATATCCTTACTCATACAGGTAATGGCTCACAGTTTCAAATATTATCAAACCCTGAGTTCCTCGCCGAAGGAACCGCTGTATCTGATCTGGATTCGCCAGATCGTGTTTTAATTGGTGGCGATAACACACCAGAAGGTCAGGTTGCTATACAAGCCTTGGTTGATGTTTATAATAATTGGATTCCACGCGAACGTATATTAACCACAAATGTTTGGTCGTCAGAGCTGTCTAAACTTACTGCTAACGCGTTCTTGGCACAGCGCGTATCATCTATCAACTCGTTAACAGAAATTTGCGAGAAAACAGAGGCCGATATCAGTGAAGTAGCACGCGCGATAGGTACAGACAGCCGTATTGGGCCAAAGTTTTTGAAGGCATCAGTAGGCTTTGGTGGCTCATGCTTCCAAAAGGATATCCTGAATTTGGTTTATATTGCCCGTAGCTACGGGTTACAGGAGGTTGCTGACTACTGGGAGCAGGTTATAATTATGAATGATCATCAGAAAAAGCGTTTTGCCAATCAAATGATCAAGAATTTATATAACACTGTTAACGATAAAAAGATAGCAATTTTTGGTTGGGCTTTTAAAAAAGACACCAATGATACCAGGGAATCGGCTGCTATTTATGTTGCCGATCATTTATTACATGAGCGCGCCCGTTTATCAGTTTATGATCCAAAGGTATCTGCCGCTCAGGTATATTTCGATCTTGATTACTTAGCTACAAGAGGCGCGGAGGAAAATCGTGCCGGTGTTAACGTAGTTAATGATCCTTATGAGGCTTGCAATGGTGCCCATGCTATCGCGATACTTACCGAGTGGGATGAATTTAACACCTACGATTGGCAGCGCATTTATGATAAGATGTTAAAGCCTGCTAAAATATTTGACGGAAGAAACCTGCTTGATGTAAAAAAACTGAAAGAGATAGGATTTCTGGTTCAATCAATAGGTGCTAATACCGAGGTTTTATAGGTTTTAAAGCCTATAAGGGAGTAAACGAGAGAGGGGGTGTTTCATTTGAAACAACCCCTCTCTCGTTTGGTACATAAGCAAGAAAAATCAACTTATTGCACGGATGAGGCGAAAGTACCAGCGGCTACCGTTTCATTGGTCGATTCATCAACCAATATCAATGAGCCGGTAATGCGGTTTTTGCTATACTCGTCAAATACCACAGGTTGCGTGGTACGCAGACGGATCTTTATCATCTCGTTCATTTTGATATCAGTGTTTTCCTCATTTTTTTTGAGGGTGTTGATATCAAGTTTGTAATAAACTTCTTTTATAATGGCCATCACCTCCCGGGTAGTGGTTTTAAGATAATATTTTGCTCCGGGGCGTGGCGCGCGTGTAGCCATCCAGCAAATCATAGCATCCAAGTCCTGGCTTACTTCGGGTTCGCTTTCATCTTTTACAATCATATCGCCGCGGCTTACGTCGATATCATCTTCCAAAGTAATAGATACTGACATTGGCGCGAAAGCTTCTTCTACAGGCCCCGAATAAGTATCGATAGATTTGATGCTTGAAGTTAAACCTGATGGCAATACGGTAATTTTATCGCCCGGCCTGAATATGCCACCGGCAATACGGCCCGCATAACCACGGTAATCGTGGTATTCATCAGCATGCGGACGGATGACGGTTTGTACTGGGAAACGGGCATCTGCATGATTTTCATCACTGGCTATGTGGATGTTCTCCAAGGTATGAAGCAGGCTGGAACCTTTATACCAAGGTGTATTTTCTGATTCATTTACCACGTTATCACCTGCCAGGGCGCTAATAGGGATAAAGCGGATATCTTTCACATCAAGCTTGCTGGCAAAATCGGTGTATTGCTCAACTACTTTGTTAAATGCATCTTCACTGTAATCAACCAGGTCCATTTTATTTACGCAAACCACAATGTGCGGGATGCGCAGCAATGAGGCGATGAACGAGTGGCGGCAGGTTTGCTCAACCACGCCTTTACGTGCATCAATCAAAACCAAAGCTACGTTGGCGGTTGAAGCGCCGGTAACCATGTTACGGGTATATTGAATATGTCCCGGTGTATCGGCAATAATAAATTTGCGTTTCGGGGTGGCAAAGTAACGGTAGGCCACATCAATGGTGATGCCCTGTTCGCGCTCAGAGCGCAGGCCGTCGGTCAATAACGAAAGATCTACATGTTGCAGGCCTTTACGCTCGCTCGATTTTTTTACAGCCTCTATCTGGTCTTCAAAAATAGATTTCGAATCGTACAGCAAGCGCCCTATCAGGGTACTTTTCCCGTCGTCGACACTGCCGGCTGTAGTAAAACGTAATAATTCCATGTGGTGGTATGTTGTGCTTCGGATAATGGGCATCCAAAGACTTACTGATCAAATTTTAAAAATAACCTTGTTTCTTCCTGTCTTCCATCGATGTATCCGAACGTTTATCATCACTGCGATTACCACGTTCGGTACTACGGGTGGCCGATACCTCGGCAACAATTTTTTCAAGTGTATCCGCGTCAGATTCGATGCCGCCGGTAATAGTGATATCTCCCAGGGTACGGAAACGCATCAGTTTGTTTTCGATGCTTTCGCCATCGCGCAACTGTAAAAACTCAGATGCAGGTAACCAGGTATTGTCGCGGTAAACGGCATCGCGCTGGTGCGCAAAGTATAATGACGGGATGGCAATATTTTCCTGAAGGATATAGTTCCAGATATCCATCTCGGTCCAGTTACTGATCGGGAATACACGGAAGTGTTCGCCCATACGTTTGCGGCCGTTGAAAATATTCCAAAGCTCGGGGCGCTGGTTTTTAGGGTCCCACTGGCCAAACTCATCGCGGTGACTGAAAAAGCGTTCTTTAGCGCGGGCTTTCTCCTCATCGCGGCGGGCACCGCCAATGGCAGCATCAATTTTATGCGTTTCGATAGTATCCAGTAAGGTTACTATCTGCAATTCGTTACGACTGGCGTTAATACCGCTTTCTTCAACCGCGCGGCCTTTATTTATTGATTCCTGTACCGAGCCAACAATTAGTTGTACGCCAAGGTTTTCAACCAGTTTATCCCTGAAATCCATTGTTTCGGGAAAATTATGGCCGGTATCGATATGAATAAGCGGCATTGGTATTTTAGCAGGCCAAAAAGCTTTTTTGGCCAAATGAGTAACCACTATCGAGTCTTTCCCGCCCGAAAATAGTATGGCAGGACGATCAAACTGTGCAACCACTTCCCTGATAATGTAAATGGCTTCCGACTCCAGTTCCTGCAGATGAGTAAGATAATATTTATGCATTGTTAGCTATGAGTACCCTGCTAATTCCACCTAAATAGTAGATTTTAGCAACTGAACTGCAATAATACGTAATTATGACCAATTATAGTGCTATGTAATTGGAATTTAACAAAGCAAGCAGGAGATTGAATTTGCGCTTTTGGGATACGCGTTTGTAAAAAAAGGAATTTAAGCGGAGGGTATTTCTACCACTTTGATCATCTGGTCGATAACATCCGGGGCACCGGCATCAAACCATGTAAAATCCTGATCGCGCCTGAACCAGGTGAGTTGCCGTTTGGCAAAACGCCTGGTGTTTTGTTTGATTAGGGCGATAGCTTCATCGAGGTTGGTTTTGCCATCAAAGTAATCAAACACCTCCGAATAACCTACCGTATTTAAAGCGTTAAGATGGCGATAGGTTAGGAGAGTTTTTACTTCGTCAAGTAACCCTTGTTTTACCATCAAATCTACACGTAGGTTAATGCGCTCATAAAGCTTTTCGCGCGGCATATCCAAAGCCAGTTTAATAATATTGAACGACCTTTTATTAATAGTAGCGTTGCGATATGATGAAAAGGGCTTGCCCGATGTTTCAAAAACTTCCAGCGCCCTGATGAGGCGTTGAGGGTTGTTCAGATCAACCTCGGCATAATAATCGGGGTCAACTTCCTTTAATCGTTCCTGTAAATGTGTTATTCCTTTTTTCTGCAGTTCGAGGTTTAGTTTTTCCCTTGTTTCGATATCGGCTACCGGCAAATCATCAAAACCTTCGCAAATGGCTTTAATGTACAGACCCGATCCGCCAGCCAGGATAACCTTATCATGTGTTTTAAAAAGCTCATCCAAAAGGGCTAAACCCTCCCGCTCAAAATCGCCCACTGAAAAACTTTCCATTACCGAATGCGAATCAATAAAATAATGTTTGGCGGCTGCAAGTTCATCGGCATCGGGTTTGGCAGTACCGATACTCATCTCCCTGAAAAATTGCCTCGAATCGGCAGATACTACAACGGTATTGAAATGTTGGGCAAGCTTAATGGCGGCGGCTGTTTTGCCAACGGCTGTAGGGCCGGCAACAACAATAAGAGTGGGTTGATGAGAAAACTGCATATGCCTAAAAGCGCCATTGCGAGGTACCGGGCAATCCTAAACTATACAGAGCGGCTCTGCTTTTTGGGGATTAACCGGTACCTCGCAATGTACGGGGTGTTGTTATATATTGTAGATATTAATAATCGTCGCCGCCTCCGCGATGAGGTTTTTCATCATCGTCAAAGCCTTCGTCATCGGCAAACTCGTTGCCAAATTCATCCTCTTCTTCTTCCTCTTCCGCTACATGTTTTTCGCCTGGAAGCTCGTCAGTATCGGTAACTTCCGAAAAATCTTCGGCATCTTCAGGGCTGAAGGCCATCTCGTTCAGGAAGTCGAAATCTTCGGTAGTTGGAGGCAATACGGTTGGGTTAAATACATTGCCGAATTGTTTTGGGGCCTCGCCAACCGATTTTACAACCAATGGATAAGTAGTACCTGCTTTCTCATCTAAAATGATCTTCAACAGTTCAACGTGAAAATCAAAAGGGCGATCGAAATTGAAGGTATAATAAAATTTTTGGTGAGGATCATCAATATAGCTTGATAACTTCACTTTGCCCATTAAAGTCACACCACGGTCGGTACGCCTTTGGTTGGGCATAAAAGTTATTTCTTCACCCTTGGTCCATTGATCATTGCTGATGTAAAATGATGAAGAATAATCCGGGCTGTAGCCGGTTGACTGATGAATTGCGCGGTGAAGATCTTCGAAAGTTTGGTTCGATTTAACGTCAATCTCTCTCGTAACGTCATCATAGTCTTCAAAAGTAACCCTGAACCTGTATAGTGCCATTGTTTATAGTGGAAATTTTGGACAAAAATAATGTTTTAATTTAATTTGTGTCAGCCACAACTTTTAAGCCAATTTCTAAACCTTTGGCAATTGTAAAGCTTAAAGCGGCTTCGCGGGTGTTGGGTATTTCGCCCTCCAGTATGGCTTCGCGGATCTGATTTTTGATAATACCAACCTCGCGGCCTTCCCTTAAGCCAAATATGGTCATGATATCGTTACCTGTAACGGGCGGCTGCCAGTTGCGGATGCTATCGCGCTCTTCAACATCTTTTAATTTTTGCTGAACAAGCTCAAAATTGTTACGATATTTTTTGATCTTATATTCGTTTTTGGTGGTGATGTCTGCTTTACACAACAGCATCAGCCCTTCAATATCATCGCCTGCCTCAAAAAGCAAACGCCTCACTGCCGAATCGGTAACGATAGATTGCGCCAGCACAATAGGCCTCAAATGCAGCAGCACTAACTTTTGCACCTGCTTCATTTTTTCATTAAGCGGCAGCTTTAACTGCGCGAATATTTTGGGCACCATGCGGGCACCTTTGTCCTCGTGGCCATGAAATGTCCATCCGTGACCGGCTTCAAAGCGTTTTGTTGCCGGTTTAGCTATATCATGCAAAATGGCAGCCCAGCGTAACCAAAGGTCGGGCGTGGTTTCGCAGATATTATCCAACACCTGCAGGGTATGGTAAAAGTTATCTTTATGCCCTTTGCCATCAATATAATCAACCCCGTAAAGGGCAACCATTTGTGGGAAGATCTTGTGCAATAATTTCGTATCAAACAAATAGTTGAACCCGATTGATGGCACCGGTGAAAGGATGATCTTATTTAACTCATCAGTTATGCGTTCCTGCGAGATAATGCTGATCCTATCGGCAGTGTTTTTTATCGCTTCAACCGCGATGTCATCAATTTTAAAATTGAGTTGGGTAGCAAACCTGATGGCCCGCATCATGCGCAGGGGATCGTCCGAAAATGTTTCATTCGGGTTGAGCGGCGTGCGGATCAGTTTATTCTCCAGATCCTGGATACCATTAAATGGATCGAGTAGTTCGCCGTAGGTATCGGGGTGCAGGGAAATGGCCAGCGCGTTGATGGTGAAGTCGCGGCGTTTTTGGTCGTCTTCAAGTGTACCGTTCTCCACTATAGGCTTGCGCGAGTCGCGGCGGTATGATTCTTTGCGGGCACCTACAAACTCAATTTCCAGGTCGTGGTATTTGAGCGATGCCGTGCCGAAGTTTTTGTAAACCGCCAGTTTAACCTTTAGCGTTTTGGCTACAGTTTCGGCAAAGTCGATGCCGTTGCCGATAACTACAATATCGATATCCTTTGAAGGGCGGTTTAAGAAAATATCGCGCACAAAACCACCTATGGCATAAACCTGTACATTTTGCTGGCCCGCCAACCGGGAAATAACAGAAAATACGGGATGCTTAAGGTGCTGCTGCATGGTTTGTGCTTAAAAACGCTAATAAGGGTACAAAGGTAAAATTAATTGGGGATTGTGTAGCCTGTAGTTGTAAACTACAGATATAACGGTGCGAGGTTTAACAAACATTTAAGAGGGTAGTTGTTGATTTGATATTATATTGAGGCAATGAGAGCGAAGCAAAGCATTGCGATAAAGTAAGCTTTGTTAGTTTAGATACCCTCTGAAGTGGGGGTTAACAGGGGTTAACAGAAATAGGGTTAACATTGGGGTTATCTTATTGATAGTCAATTTGATAGTCTGTTTTTGGTGTTAACCCCCTTAAAATGCAAATTTAGTCTTGTAATTTTCTTTGTGTTTATTTGTAAGTTATTGTTTGTAAGTTGCTTAAGTTGTATTATGGCAGATGCCTGGCATGATTTTACGATCGTATTTCCTTGCGCTCGTTTGTAACGAGAGCTTAACGTGGTTTCGCGATTGTATCGCGCGGTTTGCGTTATAAACGCAAACCCATTTTAAGCGCTCGTTGCAAACGAGCGCAGGATTACTTTGATCTAATCTCTTACCGCCTCAAAAACTCAAACCTCCCATCAGGTGCCAGCTTCATAATAGTTGATGGTGTTTTGATTTCCTTACTATGCTGTTCCAGATCAACTACATAATCAACCCCATCAATAATTTCCTGGTCTATCTGCGAAAAATATTGTGGAGAGGCTTTTCCGCTGATATTGGCTGAAGTAGAAACCAATGGTTTACGCAAACGCTGAATTAGCTGCTGGCAAAAAGGTGTGTCTTTTACTACTCTGATACCCACACTACCATCGGCAGCGATAACGGCAGGCGAAATATTTTTTGCACCCGGCATTACCAGTGTTAAAGGGTTTTCGGCGTATTCAATCAGATCATAAGCCAACGGGTTAACTTCGGCAATATAGCTTTCCAATTTGTTTTCGGTATCCAGCAAAATGATCATGCTTTTGGCTTCGTCGCGCTGTTTAAGGCGGTATATTTTCTGGATGGCCTCGGTATTGGTGGCGTCGCAGCCAATGCCCCAAATGGTATCGGTAGGGTAAAGGATAATGCCGCCTTCCTGTAAAACTTTAAAAGCTTTGGCTACTTCGTCTCTAAGCATGGTTCAAAATATTTTGGTAGAGTTGCATTAACTGCAAACTCAGTTTATTATTAGTAAAATTGGCTGCATAAACGCGGCCTTTGGTTATCATGGTTTGCCTCAACTCGTCATTGGCAAGTACCTCGTTTATTTTCACGGCCAGATCTGTATCATCATCCGGGTTCACATACAGGCTGTCCGGTCCGCCAGCTTCTTCAAGGCACGAGCCTGTGGCAGCAATTACCGGAACGCCCGAATTTAGCGCTTCCAGTACCGGGATGCCAAAACCTTCGTATCTGGATGGATAAGCAAACACTGTTGCCAACTGGTAAATAGCAGGTAACTCGGCAAAGGTAACATCTTTTAAAAAGATTACCCTGCTGGTGAGATTGTTGGAGGTGAGATAAGCCTTTACTTCCTCAGTGTATTTGGTTTGTTTGCCAACCACTACAACCGGAATATCATTATTAGTACCCTTTAAGGCTTTGGTGAGCAACAGCAGGTTTTTACGTTCTTCGATAGTGCCCACGCTCAATATAAATTGATCGGGTAGGTTGTATTTTTCTTTTACTGCCGATTTTTGCTCAACGCTTTGTTCAACAGCGAAAACAGGATCACATCCCTGGTAAATCACTTCAATTTTTTGAGGCGAGATCCCGAGTAACTCCACCAGGTCATCTTTGGTTTTTTGACTGATGGCGATGATCTTATCGGCCACTTTACAGGCATGTTTTACTTTAGCAAGGTAAATACGGAAATTGACAGGGCCGAACTGTTTCGGGTATCGCATAAAGATCAGATCGTGAATGGTTACAACTGATCTGATACCTGTTTTTTCGATGCCCGATGGTAGCTCATGGCTCAGCCCGTGGTATAATTCAATGCCATCGCGAAGCAGATCTTTAACAATACCTTTACTTCGCCACCACGAGGTAAACCATTTGCTTTTTGGTGTTACGGTACGGATGTTCGGAAAATCGACAATAAAATTGAGCCGGGGATTAGCTTTGGCTTTCGGTGTATAAAGATAGAGCGCATTTGCAGAATTGACAGATGCTATGCCTTTAATAAGCCAGCGGCTGTAGTTGCCTAAACCGGTGTTATTATAAAAAGCGCGCTTGGCATCGTATCCTATCTTCATTGTAAGTCTTGAGTCGGAAATTTTAAGTTCTAAGTCGTTCTATAAAATTTAAAGCCATAAGCAAAGACCCGGAAAATTATCCATGCCATCACTTATGACTTTAAACTTACGACTTCAGACTATATTATACCGCTACGTTATTTTCACGCAGTGCATCGTTTAACGATGTTTTCTTATCGGTCGATTCTTTACGGGTACCGATAATCAGGGCGCAAGGCACTTGGTATTCACCAGCCGCGAATTTTTTAGTGTAAGAACCAGGGATCACTACCGAACGGGCAGGGACACGGCCTTTATATTCAACCGGGGTGCTGTGGGTTACGTCGATAATTTTGGTTGAGGCAGTTAATACCACGTTAGCGCCTAATACGGCTTCGTGTTCAACGTGTACACCTTCAACTACAATAGCGCGTGAGCCTAAAAAACAGTTATCTTCAATAATTACCGGTGCAGCTTGTAATGGTTCTAACACACCGCCAATGCCAACACCACCGCTTAGGTGTACATGTTTGCCAATTTGCGCACATGAACCTACGGTAGCCCAGGTATCAACCATGGTACCTTCATCAACATAAGCGCCAATGTTTACGTAAGATGGCATCATGATAACGCCTTTGGCAAGGTGCGCGCCGTAACGGGCAATACCATGAGGTACAACACGTACGCCGGTTTGTTTGTAATCGGTTTTAAGTTTCATTTTATCATGAAACACAAACGGACCGGTTTTAATTTCTTCCATCTGCCTGGTAGGGAAATACAAAACAACCGCTTTCTTGATCCACTCGTTCACATGCCAGCGTGAACCCAGTGGTTCGGCCACACGGATCTCGCCTTTATCTAACCTGTCAATAACGGTTTCGATAGCGTTGGTGTATTCATTGTAATTCAGCAGGTTCCTGTCTTCCCAGGCCTCTTCAATCAGTTTTTTAAGATCTTGCATTGGTAAAATTAAACTTTTGGCAAATTAAAGGATTTTTAGGGAATTATGTTTGATTTTAATAGAATGAAGCCGTCAGAATCAACCTAACTAATTACTTATTGCCCACGCTGCTGCTAAACTAACAGATAGTTGTTGGCTACGTAAGATACCTTACAACTTGTGCCAGGATGCCTGCATTTTGAAAAAAGAACTAAACAACGTTACGAAAACTGATTCCCAGCCTCAATAATACGGCAGGGGGCTTATTAGATTTCCCGAATCGGGGTCGATAATGTGAACCAGATTGAGTAGCACATCCAAAAACCGTATCGAAGCTTTTAGAGTTACCTTGTTATGATAGTCAGTAAAGATGAATTAGCACAAACGTTACGTAGTAAATACCATAACAATCCTGGTTTTTTTGATGGTATAGTTGATGTAATTAATGAGTTTTTTATTCATGATTTTTATCAGCTCTATTCGTTTAAAGAAGAGATTACCAGATTTTTAAAGGCCTACCATATTGAAGGTGTGGGTATAGATGAGTACGGTGAGTTTACAACTACAATTTATCCATTTCAACATCCGCATGACGTTGTGCTGGCACTTTATGCTTTAGGTCAGTACTTGAAATAGCATCAAAGCAAGTGGTTTGTTTATCGATTATTTTGACAAGTTGGGGGTGAATAGGATATAGCAATTAACTAAGCTTATAATTCGGCTTGGTATTGTGATAAATTAGCCAAATATCATTATCTCTTGTATTTTACACGTAAAAACGAAAAATTGCACATATATTATGTGTCATAACTGTGATATCAACATAGTTGATAAAATATTAAATTAGCTGCTTTTAAACTATGGCTCTTGCCGTAGTTGTGATAAGGTTTAGGTTTAGCCTCCCAAACAGCAAGTGTAAGGGAGGCTTTTATTTTAATAACAAAAAGCACAATGGCCGAACCAACGGATTATGATAAGTTACTGAGTGAGGAAAAGAAAGTTTTAAATTCAATAGCCGAGGTAAAGGAAGAGTACAAAAAGGATTTGGCCGAGTTACGAACCGAACTACGGCGTATAAGGAAAGCATTGCTTAGGTATGATAACCTGATGGTTGTGCATGTTAGAGCGGATGACACCGAAAATCCCGATTGAAAAGAGATACAGGTTTTAAGTAAGTGGTTAAAAGATAATCGGGAGTCTTAACAAAATAGCCCGATAAGTCGTATAAGTTAATCAAAGTGAAAATTTACAAGGGTTTTACTTTAATTAATTTATACTATTAAATTTATATCTCCCCCAACAACTACTATGACCGCCCTGATGGTTTCTGCTGTTGCCTTGCTTGTGCTTGGCCTTGTTCTTATTTTTGGCATTTTGTTTTTTAGCGTTGTTAAACATATCCAACGTAAATATTATCCAAGCTGGAAATTTCCCGATTATGTAAGTGTTGGTTATGCCGAATACCTGTTCCGTAAGTTTGTAAAAAGAGACCTGCCTAAATAATAATTTTTTGTTTTGAGTGATAGTGTACTGATGCAATGTAAAGCCATTGTTAATTGGTGATGGTTGTTACCTTTGCATTAGCAGCATTTAATTGCACTTAACGGTATGCCCGAAAAAGAAAAATTAAGAATAGATAAATACCTGTGGGCTATTCGCCTGTTCAAAACCCGCACACTCGCTTCTGATGCCTGCAAAGCCGGCCGGATAAAACTGGATGGTAAAAACCTTAAACCATCGTACGAGGTGAAGCTGGGCGATGTTTACCATGTAGCAAAAGGAATTGAGCGCAAGGTGGTAAGGGTGGTAGGCTTGCTCGAAAACAGGGTGGATGCCAAAACAGCCGTAGGATTTTATGAAGATGTAACCCCGGTTGAACAAACCCAGGCCTTCAAATCAATGTTTCATGCGCCGATGCTTAAACGCGATAGGGGAACCGGACGCCCAACTAAGGCCGATAGGCGTGAGATTGATGATTTGAAAGATAATTTTTTTGAAGAGAAGGAAGAGGAGTAGGAAGTTTGTCTGAACTTGAATTTTAAGGAATTAAGCGAATGAACAGAATGCTAAGCAAATTCGAGAAATTCTTAAAATTCCCCCAAATTCGAGTTCGGACAAAATCAATAATGCTCCTTATGCTCGGTGCTTTCCCACAGTTTAAACGCTTGTATAGCCTCATCGCGCAATAGCTGCTGAAAAGGTAGCTTGCGGTTTTCCATGGCACTTTCCAATTCATCATAAATGAAGTGATCATCAAAGCCTATAGCAGCGGCATCGGCTTTGGTGTTGGCGTAGTAAATTTTATCGATGCGTGCCCAGTAAATAGCACCCAGGCACATGGGGCAAGGCTCGCAGCTGGTATAAATTTCGCAGCCCGATAAATTGTAGGTTTCCAACTCCTGGCAGGCCAGGCGGATCACCGATACTTCGGCATGCGCCGTGGGATCATTAGTGGGCACTACGCGGTTGGCACTGCGGGCTACAATCATTCCGTCTTTTACTATAACGGCACCAAACGGGCCGCCTATTCCCCGTTTAACATTATCCTCGGCAAGCTCAATGGCTATGCGCATAAATTTTTCGTGTGCCGTGTTTTCCATATTGATATTTAGTGTGAATATACGGGAATTTGATATTGGGGTGAACTCTTCTCAAATTGTACCGCTCTCTACTCTAAAATAAAAAACCCCAACCGAAGTTGAGGTTTGATTTTAAAATTTGACAATTTGATAATCTATAAATGATGGGCTATTTTTTAATCGCCTCGCATCTTTAAACTTCAAATCGATGTTATTTTTTGTCTTTAGCGTAAGCTTCGTTAAGGCGTTTTGCAACATCTAAAGTAACATCTAAAGCAGGGTCGCCATAAAGTACAGTTGGGTTGGCTTTTGAATAAGTTAATACCAGTTTGTAGCCTTTTTCTTTAGCGTAAATTTTTACAAAGTCGGCGATTTTATCATATAGTTTAGCGTTTTCTGCAGCCTGCTCATTCTGGAATTCGGCACCGGCATTTTGCGAGTAACCTTGTAATTCCTGTTGTTTACGGGCTAAACGCTGCTCGGTAGCCTGGCGCTGATCGGCGGGTAAAGTAGCTGCATTTTTTTGATACTCAGCAACTTCACGTTGGAATGCCTGGCCACGGCTTTGCAAATCGGCTTGTGATGATTTGCCTTTATCTTCTAAACGTTTTGAAAGGTCTTTAAAGTAATCGTATTTGTTCAGCAACGAATCTGAATTTACATAAACGATAGTTTCTTTTTCAGGGGTTGCTGTAGTTGCAGCGGCAGCCGGTTTATCGGCAGTTTTATTTTGATTACAGGCGGCAATGCTACCTGCAATTGCTAATCCTAAAGTTAGTTTGGTTAAAACTGAAGCACTGGTTTTCATTATACTCTTATCTGAAAATATTATAAAATTTTGACAAAGATAATCTTTCATCACAAGTATCCTAATGCCAAAGCATTTTAAAAAAGGCATGGATGTTGCATTTATTGTTAACAACGTTAAAAAATTGAAGATTGGGGAAATAATTATACTGTACCAGTGAAACTTTATCTGATAAGCGCGCGTAGAAGAGATAAATTTTCGAAAATTGAAATTAATTATTGTTTAATTTTTGTTTTGTAATCAAAGATTAAATTCATGTTAAGTAAATATACAGTCTGTATTAAATCCTCAACTACTTCGCAAATACTCTAATTACTAAAATTTAAACTACTGCTAAACAATGAAGAAGCTGTTTATTTTGCCGCTTTTGTTGATTGTACTATGTAAAAACGCAAACGCGCAGATCTCTTACGGAGAGGAACTACCAAAATCTGTAAGGATAAATATGGGCACCCAGGGCATAGGTGCCGAATTTGCATTCGGTGTATTGCCCGCCGTATCGCTCAGGGCCGGCGCCGATTTTATCCCGGTATCTGCCAATAATGTTTTCAGTGTATCCGGATTTAACTCAGATTCAAGGGCTTCGGCCAGTTTCTCTAACGTTCACCTCCTTGCCGATTTTGTGCCTTTTAAAGGCGCGCCAGGTTTCAGGTTGGTAGGCGGGGCCGGATATTTTGTAAATGCTAAAGGCAAAATAACCATTCAACCCAAAGACAATTATACTTATGGTGATATCCAGTTGAATAAAGACCAGGTAGGTAACCTCAATATGGATGTAAACTGGAAGGGTGTAGCACCATATTTGGGTTTCGGTTTGCTAAAAGCTTTTCCTAACCGCGCTTTTAATGTTAACCTCGATTTGGGCAGCTATTTCCTCAAGCACCCTGATGCAGCCATTACCGCTACAGGTTTACTGGCCGGTAATGAGAGCCAGTCGGCTCAGTTGCAACGTAATTTAAGTGGCTACAGGTTTTTGCCTGTTGTACAGTTAAACTTCAATTTCAAAATATAATATCCTAATACCACATAATACCCTAATTCTGCTATGAACTATCTGAAAAAAGCTTTGTTCCTGCTATTGCTATGCCCGTTAGCCTGCAAAAAACCAACGGAAGATCTGAAAATAGTTGTTGATAATAACATTATTAAATATACCGCGCTCATCCACGTTACCGACGCATTAAACCCTTCGGCCGCGTTAAAAAACGGCACGCTAACCATTACCGGAGATAATGCCGGTGATCTTTATGAAATATCGGGCAAAAAACAGTTTAATATTGTAAATGGGGTTATTACTATTGGCCCTGGGCCTAATGCCATGCCTAAGGATACTTCCGAAACTTATGATGTACAGGTAAATGTACCTGGTTATAATAGCCTATCTAAAAAAATTACTTTTACTAATGGCCAGATGCAACAGGTTGTTAATGTGGCTCTGACCAAAGTAGGAAATAACAGCACCGGCACGCAGCCAGGCAAACCATTGCCGGTTAACGACCAGGTTACCCTGAACTTTACAGGCACCTGCGCCAAACGATCTGACCTGGTGATCCGCCTGAGCATGTACGTGTTTTACCGCGAAAGCGATTCAGGTGCAGCCTTTCAATATTTAGGTTATATGGATAAGGGCGTTATAACTACTACGGCACTCGAAACAGGCAAAAAATACGATTTTCAGGTTACTTATGATGGAAAGGCTTACAATACCAGTCAGCTTTTGGCAGGTACAAACGAAAGCCTCAGCATTGCCATGGGATCTGAAATATGTAATAATTTTTAGGTTAACGATTGATTGTGATTTTAAACCGTTATTGATGCGAGATCAATAGCGGTTTTTTTATGTCTGGGATTACACCGATTTTGACCGTTGGTGATTTTGATTAGGTTGATTTCGCTGATTTTTTGTCTGGAGCTGAATTTATTGAACGGAATCATTTATGGGATTTGTTAATTGCTTTAAAATTCTGGCTATTCGTTAATTCAATAAATTCCTGTTCAGACAACTTTCTTCAATCCCCTAAATCCTAAAAATCGCCCCAAATTCCGGTTCAGAAACATTCTGCTAATTTAAAAATTCTGTAAATTCTGATTCAGACAACAACTATCCACAACGGTACTTTTATCCACAAATAATCGTTATTCCGGGGTAATTTTTGTAATTTTGAAGATTGTGTCATTAATTAATTATGAGCGAAGAAAATCAGGACAAATCCAATTATTCAGCAGATAATATACAGGTTTTAGAAGGTTTGGAAGCGGTGCGTAAGCGCCCTTCGATGTATATAGGCGATACCGGTGTTAAAGGTTTGCACCACCTTGTATATGAGGTGGTTGATAACTCGATAGATGAGGCCCTTGCCGGTTACTGTGATGATATAAAGGTTACTATACATGTTGGCAACTCTATTACGGTATCAGATAACGGCCGTGGTATCCCAACAGGCATCAATACAAAAGAAGGCAAATCGGCACTCGAAATTGTAATGACCGTTTTGCACGCCGGTGGTAAATTTGATAAGGACACTTACAAAGTATCGGGCGGTTTGCACGGTGTGGGTGTAAGTTGCGTTAACGCGCTATCAACCCATGTGCGTACGCTTGTTCACCGTGAAGGCAAGATCTTTACCCAGGAGTATGAGCGTGGTAAACCAATGTTTGAGGTTAAATCAATTGGAGAATCGGACAAAACCGGTACTATCCAAACTTTCCAGCCCGATCCGGAAATTTTTACAACCACTACCGAATATAAATACGATACCCTTGCCGCACGTTTACGCGAGCTTTCGTTTTTGAACAAAGGCATTAGCCTGAGCCTGACCGATGAGCGTGAAACTTTAGAGGATGGAACTTTCCGTTCGGAAGTGTTTTTCTCTGAAGGTGGTTTGCGCGAGTTTGTGAAGTTTTTAGATGGTACCCGTACCTCTATCATTCCCGAGCCAATTTATGTAGATGGCAACAAAGGCGGTATCCCGGTTGAGTTGGCACTGCAATACAATGATACTTATAGCGAGAATGTATTCTCGTACGTAAATAACATCAACACTATTGAAGGTGGTACGCACGTAGCGGGTTTCCGTCGTGGTTTAACACGTACTTTAAAAGCTTATGCTGATAAAGAAGGTTTGCTGAAAAACGTGAAAGTAGAGATCAGCGGTGATGACTTCCGCGAAGGTTTAACTGCTGTAGTTTCTGTAAAAGTGCAGGAACCACAGTTTGAAGGCCAAACCAAAAGTAAATTAGGTAACAACGAGGTAATGGGTGCGGTTGACGTAGCCGTTGGCGAAATTTTAGGTAACTTTTTGGAAGAGAATCCTAAAGAAGCCCGCCTTATTGTAAACAAAGTGATCCTCGCCGCTACCGCCCGTGCCGCCGCCCGTAAAGCGCGCGAAATGGTGCAGCGTAAGAGCGTGATGACAGGTTCGGGATTACCGGGCAAGTTATCAGATTGTGCTAACAGCGATCCAACCCTTTGCGAGTTATTCCTTGTCGAAGGTGACTCGGCGGGTGGTACCGCTAAACAGGGTCGTAACCGCGAGTACCAGGCAATTTTACCATTACGTGGTAAGATCCTGAACGTGGAGAAAGCCATGGAGCATAAAATTTACGAAAACGAAGAGATCAAGAATATGTTCACCGGCCTCGGCGTTAGTCGTGGTACCCCTGAGGATGATAAAGCGCTCAACTTAACCAAGCTCCGCTATCACAAAATTATCATCATGACGGATGCGGACGTGGACGGTTCGCACATTACCACGCTGATCTTAACCTTCTTCTTCCGTTACATGAAGGAGCTGGTTGAGGCTGGTTATGTGTACATCGCCTCGCCGCCGCTTTACCAGGTTAAAAAAGGTAAAGAGTTTGAATACTGTTGGAACGATGTACAGCGCGATTCGGCCATCCAACGCCTTAAAGGTGCCGGTAAAGAAGATAGCGTACACGTACAACGTTACAAAGGTTTGGGTGAGATGAATGATATCCAGCTTTGGGATACCACCATGAACCCGGCAACCCGTACCCTAAAACGTGCCACCATCGAAAACGCCGCCGAGTGCGACCATACCTTCAGCATGCTGATGGGTGATGAAGTAGCCCCTCGCCGCGAGTTTATTGAGCGTAACGCTAAATATGCTAAGATAGATTCGTAAGCCCCCCGGCCTCCGCCAGTTGGCGGATAAGGGATGGTTGATATTTTTAAAGCCTGTTTCTTTTGAGGAACAGGCTTTTTTGTTGGAGGTTGTAAGAGGATTTTTCTTTTTGAACTAAAAAGCGGCGGAATTGTGCGATTCCCCTCTGGAGAGGGGTGGAGGGGGGGCTGCGCTTTGCTTATCGCTTGTACAACACACCCCTGCTCCCGCTCTATCCCATCGCGCCCCTCTCAAAAGGGGAATTTAAAAGTCCGATTTCTTAAGTTGACGGTTATCCGCAGAGGGGATAAAGCTTTGTAGCAATAACCGTATCGAATATTGTAGTGCCAGAGGTCCGGAACATCGGAGGTAGTGTACCTCTGGCACACTAAAATTCCGTTAATTTCATTGCTACAAACCTTTTGCACCTCTGGTGCAGTCTTCCTGTTTATTAGCATGCTTTAAATCTTAACCAGCTTCCCATTATAAACCACTTTTCCATTTAACTCAATCACATAAACATACACGCCTGATACCAGCCTTACCGGGATGCTATTCTGTAACTCGTTAAAGTTTTGGGTGATGTTAAGTCTGCCATCAATGCCATATAGCTTGATCTGATAATTATTAAGATCGCCGCTCAGGATGTTGAGTTTATCGGCAACGGGGTTGGGATAAATTACAAATTGTTGGGGTTGCAGGTAAGTAGCGTCGGCCGGATTGGAGTAGATGATGGTGCCGTTAAGTGTTGTCAATTTGGCGCGATAGGTTTGCTTGCCTTGTTTAAGGTTGCTATCGGTATATTGGTAGCTGGTGGCAGAGTTTACCGGCATGGTAGCTAAAGTTGTAAAAGTACCTGGAGTAGTCAGTTTTTCCCAGCTTATTGTTTTAAGATTGAATGAACTGCCCAGGTCTAAATTAAGTACTGCGGTATTGTTAACTATACTTGCCAGTAATGTTTTTACATAGCAGCCTACACCTTGGGTAGTAACATCAACAGTATAACTTTTAATTCCTTCAAAGCCATTTCCGGCAGCGCTTACCGCGTAGTATGTTGATGTTTGGTTTGATGCCGGGATGATCATCATGGTATCCACTGTGGTTGAAAGCTTTTGCAGCAGATTATCTTTAATGGTATAAACTGCGTAACCTTGGTTGCCCGGTTGCGGATGCCATTGCAGCAATGTGCCATCGGTACAATTATAACCAACATTTAAAACTAAAGGGCGCGAAATTCTGAACGGTTTGCTGTAAAAAGTTTGCTGACCAATTTGCATTTTAAGCATCGCTTTGTTAAAAACGTCCGGGCTATGCCACGTGTAATACTTGTTTTTTAATTGGGCGTTTGTAAGCTGTCGCCAGGTTGTGCCATTATCATAACTCACACTTATTTTACCCTGCGTATCCGCAAATGAGCTTTGCCAACGCAGATAATTATCATCATCGGCAAAAAGCTGGTCATTTGCTGAAGGGGAGATCCACTCGAAATGATTGGCTATAATACTTCTGTAGACCACATGGAATTGTTGACTTGCGGTTGTTACCTTGCTGCCTTTAACATGTATGCTGTAAACACCTGCTGCCGGTGTGCTCATCGTTACCTGTTCTACATTATTAATAGTATCAATTTTCCGTACTGCTGGGGCTGTCAATGAATCGGCAGAGGGAAAGCTGTTTAACACCCATGGCAATGTGGTTTGCCCGTCTGGGGTGCTTACCGAAAGATCAAGATTGTTTATCAACGCTTTGCTTGTGTTTACATCAGCCGGGGCATCATTCCAGGCCAGGGTAACTTTCAGCTCTTTACAGCTGTCGGGTACGGTTATTTGATAGCTGGTTTCGCCCGCGTTAGTTACCGAACCGCTGATGTAGCGTTTGTTGTTAATAGTCCGTATGGCTTCAAGGGCGTTCAGGTTTCCGTAGCCGGTTTTATATGCTGGGCCGGGTGTATCGCTAATTTCATCGGCAGTATTAATGAGGATACTTTTTATTAAGGCTGATGAGGGTTGATGCCCGGTTTGTTTTTTATAGGCTTGCTGTAGTAAAGCCACCGCGCCGGATGTTAAGGCAGCGGCGCCGGATGTGCCATCTTCGCCATCGGCAATTATTTCGGGTTTAACGCGCCCATCAAATGTTGGCCCTGCGGAGCTTAAATCTTCAACAATACCGGTACGCCCGGTTCCGCCAACCACCAAAACATTTTTGGCCTGCTTAAAATCGCCGGAGAGATTGGCCATGTTGTTGATACCGCTATACAGGCCACTTTCGGGAGTGGAGGTGCCGATGTTTCCCGATGAAAAAACATGTACAAGCGAATCATTATTATAGATCTGGCTATCGTAAGCAACTGCCTCCGCTCCATAATAGTTTTCGATGCCGGTGCCGTAGGAGTGGTTTTGTATCGAGATCTTAAATCTATTAAAAATAGCATCACTATCAGGCATCAGGTTTTCGAAGGTTGATGAGGTGAATTTTACTTCGGGGGCTGTTCCTCTACCTTTAATATAGGAATTGCCATTGCCACCAATCAGCGTAGCCATGGTGGTGGCATGGCCGGAAGTAAAAGCCGCTGTGCCGAATGAAGTAAACGACCGCCCCAGCAGGTCGAGGTCGTCATCATATCTATCTTCTTTTATGGACACGTTGATGCCCTGCCCGGTTATTTCGGGCTGAGTGGACTGAATGGCCGATATGGTATTGATGCCGAGATCAATATCGTTTACAGCAAGTTCTTCGTGGGCTTTGCGTACTTCGTTGGCAAACAGCACAAAGTTGCTTTGAAGTAAGATGGGTAGGTTTTCATTTTTTATGCTGATGCGTACAAGGTTACTGGTGCGACTGGTTATCTGCCCTATATTGTTTAACCTCGAGATAGCGGTATCGGAAGGGATGATACTAACCTCAATAGTTTGCGTTTTACCGGGATGTTTTTGCCAGGTTTTTACAAGGTTGTCGGCAGCCTTCCATAAGGGGGTAGCAGCCGAAATTTCTTTAATATTAGGATCGATAGTTATTTGCGGAGAACGGGATATTACGAAATAGTTATAGGTGATCCTTTTCAGGATATGGTATTGATGTTGTGCCTGGAGCGGATCATTAAATTTAACAAGGTAGGGTCGATCATTAGCAATTGAACCTGCTGCCGTAGCAATCGGTGCTTTATATATCGAGGCAACTGCTTTATCACTCATGGGCTTTTGCGACCATGACAGTTTAAAGCAAAGCAAAAGTAGTAGCGAAACAAGTAAGGTTTTAGTCATAGGCGGTTGATGCGGTAAAACCACAAAAGGGAAGCTGCAGCCTTCCCTTTTGTGAATGTTTTTTAGCTGATCAATAAGCTAAACACAAATTAGTACAGATAGTTTAACGCTATCTGATCGTTGGCGTTAAATGTACGGTCTGATCCGTTTGAGCAGGCTAACATCCATGAGCCGGCATCTGCCTTGGTTGGTGTACCCGGAATGTTGATAGCACCGATACCTGCCGAACCTTCGTTATCAGTTGGGCCACCGCAGCTAAACGCGCGGTTTTTGTAATCGGTATGGCGGAAGCCAATGCAGTGGCCAATCTCGTGCTGAATTACAGAAGTAACATAGCCCAGATCAGGATTGCTGCCATAGGCCTGCGGGTTTGTATTCATCTGGATCTGGCTGTAAGGGTTGCCAGATGATGTAGGGAAGCCCGATGAGCCTAAGGTAATAAAACCACCGCTTGGTCCCTGGTTAAAACCGATAATTTGAATAGCACCGCCGCTGGTCACCATTTGAAATTTAAGGGTGAGGTTTAAGGCGTTATAACGTGCGACGGCGGCTGTAGCCGCGTTAAGGTAAACAGTAGGAAGGTTTGATACCGATACAGTAATGGTGCGTGGTAAATTTTTAACCAAATTAGTAGTGCGGTATTGCTCAACATCAGCAATGCGCAGCGTAGGGCTGGTGCTCACTTCTGCCAGGTTGGCGGGGGTTAACAATATATCACCTTCAACAAGGTAATTATCACCCTGGCGGTGTACATCTTCAGTGCTGAAACCGAGGCTGGCGATGCTTTTCTTTACATCATCAGATACTTCGGTTTTACTGGCTGTGCTGGTTTCAGATTTGTTTTCTTTAGTACATGAGGATAGTACGGAGATTGCGGTAAGCACACTTAGCCCAATCCCAAATAATAGGTTTCTTTTCATTGTTTTTAGTTACGTTTAGATGTAATAAATTCTCAGCGACTGGCCAGTGCTATTAACTGATACGTAATATATAAATAAAATGTTATTAGTTATTTAACTGAAATTGAATAAAATATTCATTATTTGAATTGTTTATTTAATCAATACGAAATAAATACTTTTTAAATGTTTTAAAATCGATTTAGTACCTGATGATAAAATGTTTATCAAAATGAAATTTTTTTTCGTTCGTTTTAGTTTGTCTCATACATAGCCACGCCTATTTTAATCCTGATAACAAGTAAACTCTGAAATTTATATACATAATTTTGTTAGGTATATAAATAATCTATACATTTGGGCTATGAGCACCAACCCACTGTTAAAAGGAACCCTGCAAACCATCATCTTAAAACTGCTGGAAGATAATGCCGAAATGTACGGCTACGAGATCACCCAAAAAGTAAAAGAGGTTACCGGCGGCGGCGTAATGCTTACAGAGGGGGCGCTTTACCCCGCTCTGCATAAACTTGAAGCCGATGGCCTGCTCGAAACTTTTACCCAGGTAGTTGATAACCGCGTACGTAAATATTACCGCTTAACTGAGGAGGGCGGTAAAGAGGTAACCAGCAAATTAAGTGAAGCGGAACTGTTTATTGAGCAGCTGCAGGCCTTATTAAACCTTAAACCTACAGTGAAATGAAATTATCGGCAGATGAATTGAAATTGATCAATGACCATATGGCGGCATACAAGATCAAATACCGGGATGTTCACAATGAGGTTCTTGATCATGTTGTGTCTGCCATTCAGGAGAAGCGTGAAGCTGGTGATCATAGTAATATCGAATTACTGTTCATGCAAATAATTGAAGAGCATTTTGGAGGAACTGAGGGGATAGAAAAGCTTGTAGCTGAACATGGAAAAGCCTACACGCGGAGCATCAATAAATTGTGGATGCAAAGCCTGAAGCATTACTTAACACTGCCAATGTTGGGATTTGCAATTGTAGCACTATTGCTAAGCATTAAACTTCCGGATACTAACATGGTGAAAACGTTGATATTGGTTATGTGCACCGTGCTGGTGTGTTCGCCAATAGTATATGCACATTTTTTGTTAAAAGGCCGGGTAGTAAAAGTTGTTAACGGCAACCAGCGCTTTTTAAGGATCCATTTGGTGATCAAGACAGGAACGCCTGCTATTTTCCTTTATTTGCCTTTCAGGTATATTCCGCATCAATATATTTATCAATTACCGCCGATAGTATTTATGAGTATAATGATTGTATTTGTGCTATTGAACCTTGCCGCTATCAATTTTTGCAGGCAATTTACAGCGTTAACCCCGGTAACCCGATAAAACCTTAACCACATGATATTAACCGCCGACGAATTAAAATGGATAGATGATCGTTTGAAGATCTACGACATCCAATACCGGGAGATCTACGATGAAATTGCCGATCATATCATCACTGCTATTGAAGAAAAACGAAAAGCCGGTGATACAAGCGAAATAAAGTACCTTTTTCAGGAAGTGGTTGATAAACACTTCGACGGCTACCAGGGGATTGAAAAACTGGCAGCCTCGCAAGAGAGTACTTACAAACAAACTGTGCAAAGCCTGTGGGTGCAAAGCATTAAATATTACCTTAACTGGCCTGCACTTGTGTTAACAGTTATAGCAGTATTGCTTAGCCTGCAATTGCCTAATGTAAAAATAGTGCGGGGCTTAATGTTAGCGATGTGTGTAGTGCTGGCATTTTTACCGGTAATTTATGCTTATACCGCTTTGCCCGGTTCACTAAGGTATCTTAAAGGCAAGAAATCACTTTTAAGAGATCACTTTATAACAAAGGCCGCTGTACCTGCTATGTTCCTAAACCTGGTAATTTATCTACCACACGGCTTTGCTTTAATGAGTGAAAAAGGAGATAACTGGCAACTCTTTAATCATATTTTGCCACCATTGGGAATGTTAATTGTCATGGCATTCGTTATACTCAACCTCGCCACCATCCGCTTTTGTCGTGAATTTTTAGCTAAATCATTGATAGTAACCTAAACCTCATTATATATGAAACCAGATGCAAGGCAGGATGAACTGCTGAAACAATACCTCCGCAAAGCCTTTATTTATCGCGAAACTTATGAGGAGGTTTATGACCATATCATCAGCGCGCTGGATGCCAGAACTCCGCGGGCATCTTTTCAATCGGCAGTAAATGATATTATCCGTGATGATTTTGGTGGGCATGATCAACTCATCAAACTGGAGCGGAACTGTAAGAAAGCAATGGAAAAAGATCTGCGAAGAAAACAGTTAAATTATTTTATCTCGTTTTTCAGGTTGCCTAATGTCATCTACGTATTGATAGCTGCTGTAGCTATTTACCAGCTATTAAACAAAAGTATGCTGAGTGATCAAACTATTAAATGGCTGTTTTGGGGGATGACCTTGCTGCCTTATTTTGTGGTCCCAATTAGATATTATATTACCGGCTATGTTTTTGGTGATACCAAAAGATCTATCCGTGATAGTATGATGGGGAGTTTGAGTATGTTTCCATTGCGTGTGTTTTGTATTGCCTGCGCTTTATTGGTAACCGGCGTGATCAATGGGATCAGCTTCGCGCCCAGTATAACTTTGATTACTGTAGGCGTAATGTTGTTTGCTGTTTATTTCCTGGCGTTTTTAAAATTGAGCAGGGAAGAGTTTAAAGTGAGTATGATAAAATAAATAAATGTCGACGCTCGGCTGTTTGGAAAACATGTTAAAACGGCTTCCGGATTTCCGGAAGCCGTTTTAAATAACTTACTACCGCGGGTTTAGCGATAGCGTAACCCGTGGGAATAACTGGTTAAGTCTCCGACTTAACCCCAACGATCCAACATACCATCTGTCACTGACTTACCGATAGCTTAACCTTTGGCGAACAGCTCATTCAATATGATGTTGTTTTTGTTACTTAAGTCAGAGACTTAAGTGATTTTACACCACGGGTTACGCTATCGCTAAACCCGCGGCAGATTAGATAAAAAAACAAAATAAAGGTCGCTACTCGCCTGGAGCTGAGCGATTTTGTAAATGGGAGATTCTATGAAAACTTACTTAACCACATGCATAGTCCTGCGCCTGCTCACCGCTCTTGTTTGCAATTTCAACAATCCTTTCCCATAATCAATTACCGCTTTATATTTCATTAAAATATCCCCACCCAAAACACCTAAAACCTGCGGGTGCCCCATTTGGCTGTAAGCTACATTAATGGTAGACAGATCAAGGACAGCAACCTCAAATTCGGCAATACTTAAATCACCTACTTGCAGGTCACTTATGGTTGCCGTGAATGATTCCATGGTATTGGTGCCAAGGCCGGTAGAGAGTTTGTCGCTTGCTAAAATATTCATCTCTTTATTAGCTTCGGCAAGTGTGCTTTGGTCGAACGCTGTTTTTGATGCACCAGTATCCAGCACCATAGTAAATGGCCTGCCGAATAATACAACATCAACTAAAGGATGGAAGCCATCGCCATGAAGATCAATAATACGGAGGGGGACAGATGTTATCATTTATTAGATGTGCAGATTACGGATGTGCAAATTACGGATGTGCAAATGTGCAGATTAAAAATAGCCGATTCAAACAGAAAAGCCCTGGCTTGTTGGCCAGAGCTTTTGCTGTAATAAAATGTTATATTAAAACGGATAACCGATAGCAAGGTTAAATACGCTGCGGTTAAAATCAAGGTTCCACCTTGGTTCATTAGCTCGTACATACGGCGTGCGCAAAGGAACACCCAAATCGGTACGGAGCACCAGAACGGTTAAATCAAACCTTAAACCGAAACCTGCATCAACTGCCAAATCATTTAAAAAGCTTTTGGTAAATACTGCCCCCGGCTGTGAGCCGTTGGAATGAAGCAGCCAGATATTACCGGCATCAACAAATAAAGCTCCACGCACTATACTGAATAGTTTTGGCCTGTATTCGATATTGGCTTCCACTTTAATATCGCCCGATTCGTCGGCTAAAAAACCGCCGGTACCTACGCCGCTGGCCGGATCAAATGAACCCGGACCGATAGCCCTCGCCCTGAAACCACGTAAACTATTCGGTCCGCCAATGAAGAACTGCTGGCTATAAGGTAATTGGGTTGAGTTACCATAAGGCAAACCAACGCCTACAATAAGCCTGCTGGCAATGGTGCTATTCGCGCCTGTTTTGTGGAAATACCTGATCTCGTTTTCAAGCTTTACAAACTGGTTAAAGATAGCGCCGAACAACTTTTTAGGTTTGCCGCCCGCGCTATCTGCACCGGTAACTAAGCCGTATATATTGTTTGACAGACTGATCTTTCCGTTATAGTACAAAGTATTGGTACGATAATCCTCATTAGTATTGGTAAAAGTAAAGCTATAGCTTGGGCCGAGGATAAACTGTTTATCAATAACGTGTTTTAAAGCCGGGTTCACCGGAACATCCTTCCTGTTGATACTATCTGTATATTTTTGTGACACGCTCAGCGGGTTCACAAACTGGAAATTAATCAAGTTAAGCTCATGCGAACGATGCTCGGTTTCGCGCCATTGGTAACCGAAGGATAAATTAAATGAGTTTAAGTTATACAGCTTTTGACGGTTTACGATAGAGTAGCCCAAACTCAAGTTACTATGCGGAATATAAGCATCGGCCGCTTTAGGGTAAATAGGCCCGATAAAGCGCGGCCATGATAGGGTGGTTTGGATACCCGCCTGGTAAACGTTGTATCCAGCGTTTTGTCCGCCTACCTGTACATCAGTACTACCAAACAAAGTGATCTTTAATGATTCGGCACCTTTAAAGGCGTTGCGGTTGAGCCAGTTTAAGTTAACCTGCGTACCGGTGTAGTTAGCCGATGTTGTACGACCTAAAATATCCAGCGATAGCGATTTCTTTTTGTACTGGGTAAGGAAGTAGTAAACATCCAGTTTTGATGAATCGGCAGATACATCTTCAAACCTGTTTTTTACAAACTTGTACGGGCCCAGGTTAATAAAACGGTTCAATGAGTTGTTATGTGCCGTGCGGTTATAAACCTCGCCGGGGCGCATTAGTACTGTATTGGCAAACACATAGGTGTTCACCGTTTTGCGTTTCTCAACAATGTTGTACCATTTATAAAAAATCCCTTTATCCTTCATCAGCGAGGTATCCCTTAATGAGTAACTTGGGTACACGTAAATATTGTTGATGGTGTAAATATTTCTGGCCCTGCCTGGTGTTTCGTTTTTAACGGCTACAAAAATATCTACCTGGTGATCGGCAATGGTGCTATCAACATGCATAATGATATCCTCGGGCGAGAAGTAATAATATCCTTCTTCCTTCAATTTGGCGTCGATACGTAAACGCTCGGTCTTGATCACATCAAGGTTGTATTTGTCGCCAACTTTCAGTAACGTTTTGGCCGATGTACCTTTAACCGCGGTATCAATACTGCTGTTACCCTGCGGGAAAACAATCTTCCTGATCTTATACCCCGGGCCGGTTACCGCGGTGTAAACCGCCTTCGCCACTTTTGATGTAGGCTTTTTGCTCACCGTATCGCCGCTTACCTGCGCCTGGAAATAGCTTTCATTTTGCAATCGGTTTTGCAGTATTTTGGCGTTTTGATCAAGGTTAACTGAACTTACCAGCACAGGTGGTTCGCCTTTTTTATGAAGCCAGTGGGCAAGGCCTTTGGTTTTTTTTGTTTGTGTTTTAAAATATAGCCACAGTTTAAAGCGCATACCTAAAATAGAGCTGTTGGGCATTGGGCGTAATAAAGCCCCGAGTTCTTCGCTTAAAGAAGCTTT
Source organism: Mucilaginibacter sp. CAU 1740 (assembly GCF_039839285.1). NCBI lineage: Bacteria > Pseudomonadati > Bacteroidota > Sphingobacteriia > Sphingobacteriales > Sphingobacteriaceae > Mucilaginibacter > Mucilaginibacter sp. CAU 1740. Next base: position 212,503 of record NZ_JBDOQS010000004.1, read on the forward strand.
CTCGCTTTTTTTCAAAACAGAATCCTGTATCACTACTTCGCCGCCTGTATAAAGCTTTTGCCCGGGTGCCAGGAATTTTGTTGTACTACAGGCACTCAATAAAACAGACGAGAGCAAAATATATTTTAATTTTTTAGTCATAAGGGCTTAGTTTGAAGTAGTTGATTGAGGTTGTTTGTCTTGTTGCTGCTGCATGTTTTTTTGCTCCAGCGCCTTATCAGCTTCCTTTTGTTGTTGATCCTGTTTTTCTTTATCTTCTTTCTGTTTTTGCTGATACTCGCGGCGTAACCTGCGTTCTTCAGGTGTACGCTTGCGGAAGATCTCGCGGAAGCGGTTATAATCCACAGTCAGCGTAAAGCCAACGCCGGTTTCAATGATCTGTCCTTGTATCACAATAAACTCATCGCGGCGGTATGCACGCAGGCTGTAGCGGCCATCTTTACTTAGTTTATAAGCGATAGATACGTCGCCGGCGATGTTGGATGCTTTTTGGCCCGGTTGGTTACCTTCCAAATTAAAGTTATTACCTACACTCACGGTAAGCCTGTCGCTCAGGAAACGTTTGGATAGGCCAACATTCAAATCTGTTCGGTTGGTGGCCGTACCTGTCGAATAATCCTCACCCGAGGTTAAACCAAAATTCAGATCTACTCCTGATATTAAACTACCAGCCAAACGGTTTAGCTGATCTGAAAGTAAGCTGCTCACGCTGTTGCGGATGGTGCCTTCAACCGTGGTACCTGCACCCTGACTTTGCAGCGGGTTATCACCAATAAAGTGGCCAAGCACTAAAACGCCCAGCACTTGTTTGTTCAGCTCGTTAGGATCTTGCCTGATCTGGGCTAAGCGGGTATTTACGGTACTTACCACATCCGATGATACCGAGTAGCTACTATCAGGCAGCACAATGTCAAAACTGATATTTGGTGTAAGCAGTTGATCTTTCAGGTTAAGGTTAACGTTGAAAGGCAGTTTTTGCTTGTACATGGTAGCGTTTTGCGTGTCGGTAGTTTGATTTTCAACAAGGTCTATAGGAGGGACGTTGGCTACGTAAATTGCCGTTAGGTCAATATTGGCACTTGTTGGGTCGCCCGTCCATACAATGGTGCTGCCTTGTTTAAAGTTGAAGGTACGTTTAACAGTAGCGTAAGCCAGATTGTACGAGCCGGAGTTAACCACATAGGTACCAGTAAGGCTTATCTTGCCGCTTGGGTCAATGCCGCCGTTCAGGTTGGCTTCGCCTTTTAGGTGCACTACATCACCGTTGCGCTCATCAATTACAATGGTAAAGTTGGCGTTTTTATTTACGGTGATGGTTGCCGATACATCAAGCCCCGTAACATCCGATTTTTTGAGTGAATCGAGTTGATGGGCCAGCAGGATCGAATCCATTTTTGGCGCGTCTTTATCAATAAAATCAACCACGCCTTTGCGGTCTTCAACTGCCGGGTCGTTGGTTGGCAGCACAAAGGTCATGTCGGTTTTATCGTTCACGGTAAGGTTGGCATCCACAACCGGCTTGGCCATATTACCGCGAATTTTGATGTGGGTATCCACAAACAGTTTACCGTAGTAAAGTTTGTTATCGGCCTGGGTTGAATTGGTTACCCTGAAGTTGTTTGCGTTAATATCCATCCCGAAGGCAAAATCAGTATAGGTTTTGGTATAGATACTACCGCTAACCACCGCTTTTTGCCCGGTTGAATCAACCAAAGTAAAATCATTAAACCTGATACCTTCGTTGTTGAATGTGATGCTTTCCTGCGGCATCCTAAAGTAAGAGTTCAGCATGGATACATTGAAGCCAACCTTGTTGAAATGGATATCGCCTCTAACGGATGGTGCATCCGTTGTCCCCGATATTTTTAACCCACCTGTTATATTACCCGTAGAATTGCGGATACTACCAAAGCTGAAACCTTCGATGCTCTTCATGCTCAGGTTCACAATATTCAGATCGAGATCAAAACGACTTTCGGGCGAAGTGTAGTAAGTACCATTCAAGTCAACCTGGTTTCCTTTGCCCGTTATGCTCATCTGGGCAGCATAGGCGTTGGCGGTTTGGTTATTTACTTTGAGGGCGATATTACCAACGGTATCCCCTTTAAAGTTAAAATCATTTACGTTGATGGCAGCCGTAAACACCGGCGAAGTTTGGAAATTGCTCACCTGCGCGTCGCCATTAATGGTGCCACCTACCTGTAATGAATCTTGCTTGGCCATTTTGGTCAAAGCCTCGATATGGAAGTTATTGAACTTCACATTTAGCGGACTATTAAACTCCTGCGTGCTGCTGTTAACGCTCAGCACCTGGTTATCGTTAGTGATGGTAAAGTTGTGCGCCAGGATCCCTTTTGGTCCGTATTGTAAAAAGTTATCATCGCTAACGGCCCATGGCATATAATCAAGCAGCAAGCCATCTTTATTAAAGCTAAACTGGTACTCGTTTGGCAAAATGCTGAAGGTACCCGCAATTCTGAAACGTTCTTTTTTAGCTGCATCCCGAATTTGTATGCTTACGCCTGCTTTGTTATCCTGTGCAGCGCCGGAAATGCTGGTATATAACAGATCAACAGATGTACCAACCTTAACCTCATCAACCGAGAAGTTATAATTAAGCGCGTTGTTGGTGGTATTGATATTAAGTGATGCTTTGTTAATGGTGTTTGTACCGTAAACCACTTTTGGTAACGAGCCTTTAACCACCAATTCGCCGGTTTGGCTGTTGAAGCTGCCGTTAAGTAGTACCGGGTCGAGTTGTTTCAGATCGGGCGCGAATTGAGTAAGCAGTGGTGTTTTAACCAAACGGGCTTCAAGCTTAAATTGCTGCGCATCGTACTTAGCTACCGGTGCCTGTTGGGTTTTAACCGTTTTGCCGCCCTTGGTTTTTACAGCAACCTGCTGGCCACCGGCAATTGCGGTATTGAAATATTTGTTTACCACATCCTGAATGGCAGGGGCTATCTGCGTAAGCTTATACTTACCGGCCATATGCGCTGTCATGATGGGGGTTTTTAAGCGGAGGGTGCTGCTATCAGCACTGGCAGTTGATACCAGAGTGATAGTATCCAGTTGAATGCGCTGGCCTTTGTTCACTACCAAAAGGTCGGTAGCTTTGATATCAGCATTCAGGTAATCCGGATCGGCAGTAGGCACATCGGCAATGATCTTGCCATGGAAACGCATATCATCCTTAACAAAATTCAGATTTTTAAGGTTGATGCTATCCACATTTAAAGTAGCCTTAACTGCCGGGTATTTTTTATTGAGATTGGCTTTGGCATCAAGGCTGAAATTAATGTTAGGATCTTTCATGCGGGCAATAGCCGTGTAAGCACCATTGCTTGATGTACCTTTCATTACCAAATTCTGGTACGTATAGCCTTTAACATAAGCCTTGGCCACATTGCCATCAAAAGCGATGCTGGCCTTTTTAGGATCGAGGCTGGTGCCTTTTAAATTGGCGCTCATGGTAATGCGGCCAACCATTTGCGGTTGCTTGGTAAGCGCGCCAACATTCAGTTCGTTAGTTTTGATGCTGGCGATGTACGTTGCCGCGTTTTTGTTTTGTCCGTTTTTCAAGGCTGCCACCAAATCAACCGCGCCATAGCTTGAGCGAAGGCCCATTTTGGTGTTGAAGGTGTACATACTCCCTTTAAAATTACCTTTCAGGCTCATTTTTTCGGGAATGCTCACGTTTGGCGGAATGCTGCCTGCCGGTGCCAGTTTGGCTATATCAGTTCTGCTTGTGCTGAAATCGGCAATGTTAACATCAAAGGTTGCCTTGTTAACATCGGGCAGACCTTTCATTTTGGCTGATGCCTTGATGTGGGTACTGCTTAAGCCGGTTACTTCAAGATTAGGGATATCCAGGTTGTTCACCTGTCCGCTAACTTTACCATTGATCTTGAACACTGTACCCGGCGATGATTTGAACGGTTCCATGCTGGCCATGGTTGGCATCAGCAATAAAACATCTTTTAAACCTAAACGGCTGCCATCTAAATTGGCATTGATGCCTAATGCTCCGATGTTTTTGGTGATGGCATCTATAGAAGGGTAACGTACCTGAACCGATTTTTGGAGAGTGGTATTCGGAGTCTCCAACAACAAGTCGTTCATGTAGGCATTGGTTGGCCCGTATAAAAACGCGGTGTGGAACTTGTTAATCTTCAGGCCGCTTTTTTCATTAAAACTGAACGAATTGATCTTGCCCGAAATAGTATCCGGACTGTAGGCGATTTCTTCGGCCTCGGCATTCAGGCTGCGGATATCCATGTGGCCAAAGTCCAAGCCTTTGGCAATGGCTTTCTGCGCCTCGTTATCAAACTTAATATTATCATTGGTGAAAGTAACCTTACCAATATTTGCCCTCCAGGCTGATTTGTTTGGCGATGACACCAGTGTATCCAGTTTCTTAACCGCTTTAACAACGGCTTTAGCTACGGTTTTTGGCTTGGCGAGGGTCAAGCCTGCTTTAGTATCGCTTAGTTCAATGTTTTTAATACCTACTTTTTGGTTTTTCAGGTCGATCTTATCCATCTCTACCAAAAACTTACTGAGGTCGACCTTGGCACCCATTTCGGCACTTTGGTAGTCTACTTTTATTTTAGAGATATCTATCACACCTAAATTAAGGTCCATGTTCAACGGAGCAGTAGCTGTATCCGGCGGCGGCGGGCCTACCGGTGTTTGAATGATCTTGGCGTTAACATCGCTCAGGGTGATTTTGGGTATGGTGAACTTCATCTTATCCATATCAAAATTCTTAACGCGGGTATCAAAGTGGCCCAGTAAAAATTTTACATCGTTACCGGTAATGGCATCCTTATATTTTACGTTGATCTTATCGAGGATGATCTTATCAACCGAAAATTTCATGGTTGAGGTGGTGTCAGTAGGTTTAACCTCTTTTTTCTGTTCGCCCGCGAAGGCTTTCATAATATAATCGAAGTTGAAAACACTATCAGCACCGCGACTTACATTGGCGGTAATGCCCTGCAGGTTTATTTCGTTCACCTCAACTTGGTTGTGCAGCAGTTTCAGCATGCTGATATCAACCTTTAATTTTTGGCCGGCGATCAACGTGTCTTTTTTCTGATCCTCAAAATAAACATCTTCCAAAACCAACAACTTAGGCAAACCGAGACTGATATGCCCGATCTCGACTTTGGTGTGGATTTTATTTTGTAAAAAAGTTACAGCTTTATTTTTTGCGAAATTTTGGACAGCAGGAACCTGTATCAAAATTACTACAAGGATAACCAGCAGAACTACACTTACCAGTATCCAAAGGATGGTTTTAAGGGTTATTCGTAGTATTTTTTTCAATTGTATAAGTATTTCAAGGGTGAAGACGATGTAGCTTAATATAAACAAATAACATGCTAAGTATAGCACTGCGCTGTGTGTGCATGTATAAATTACAAAGTGCGGGGCCGGCTTTTACGAAAAATTTCCACAACGCTACTTTTTAACATTTTACATACTTAACTTGTTTTAACTTTGTACCTCTTTAAAGATTTTGTTGAAACGGATTAACTATGCCTGATTTTTCTCACCTCCACGTACATACCCAATTTTCGCTGCTTGACGGTGCCGCCGATATCTCGAAGCTGTACAAAAAAGCCGCAAAAGATGGGATGAAAGCCCTGGCCATTACCGATCATGGTAACATGTTCGGCGTATTTAAATTTGTGGCCGAGGCGGGTAAACACAACGTAAAGCCCATTGTAGGCTGCGAGTTTTACGTGGTGGAAGACAGGCATAAAAAACAGTTCACCAAAGAGAATAAAGACGTTCGCCGCCACCAGCTGATGCTGGCCAAAAACCCAACCGGCTATAAAAACCTGGTGAAGCTATGCTCATTAGGCTACATGGAAGGTCTGTACAGTAAATGGCCCCGTATTGATAAAGAGCTGATTTTAAAATATCACGAAGGTATTATCGCCACCACCTGCTGCATTGGTGCATCGGTACCACAAGCTATTTTGCGTGATACCCCAGAGAACGCCGAGAAAGAATTTAAATGGTGGCTCGACCTGTTTGGCGAGGATTTTTACATCGAATTACAGCGCCACGAGATCCCCGAGCAACAGATCATCAACAATGTATTGCTTACTTATGCTAAAAAGTATAATGTAAAAGTGATCTGCTCTAATGATTCGCACTATGTGGATCAGCAGGACTCGAACGCGCACGATATTTTGCTTTGCGTAAACACGGGCGATATGCAAAGCACCCCGATAGCAACCGACGAGGAAGGCGGTAAAGGCTATCGTTTCGGTTTCCCTAATGATCAGTTTTATTTTAAAACCCAGGCCGAAATGGGGCAACTGTTCCATGACCTGCCCGAATCGTTAGATAATACCAACGAGATTGTTGATAAGGTAGAGGTGCTGAAGCTTAAACGCGATATCTTACTGCCCAACTATATAATCCCCGAAGAATTTAAAATTCATAATACCCCCGATGCCGATACCCTGAACCAGTGGGAGTACCTGAAGCACCTCACCTTTATGGGTGCCAAGGAGCGCTATATCGATATCAGTCCGGAAGCCGAAGAGCGCATTAACTTCGAGCTGTTCACCATTCGTACCATGGGTTTCGCCGGTTACTTTTTGATCGTGGCCGACTTTATCAGGGCCGGGCGCGATATGGGCGTATTTATTGGTCCGGGCCGTGGTTCGGCGGCGGGATCGGTGGTGGCTTATTGTATCGGGATCACCAATATCGACCCGATAAAATATAATCTCCTGTTCGAGAGGTTCCTGAACCCGGATCGTAAATCGATGCCCGATATTGATACCGACTTTGACGACGCCGGCAGGCAGCGGGTTATTGACTATGTGGTTGATAAATACGGCAAAAACCAGGTGGCCCAGATCATTACCTACGGTTCGATGGCTGCCCGTACCAGTATTCAGGACGTGGGCCGTGTATTGGATATGCCCCTGGCCGATGTAAGCGCCATGAAAAAGCTGGTGCCCGAAACATTGGGTATCACCCTTAAAGATGCCATTGAGCAGGTTCCCGAACTAAAAGAGATCCTGAACGGCAACGACCTTAAAGCACAGGTACTCCGCGAGGCCGAAAAGCTGGAAGGCTCTGTACGTAACACCGGTGTACACGCTGCAGGTATAATCATTGCCCCTTACGATTTAACGGAGATCGTTCCTGTGGCCACGGCTAAGGACTCCGACCTGTTAGTTACCCAGTACGACGGCCGTGTAATTGAGGATGCAGGCGTAATTAAAATGGACTTTTTGGGCCTGAAAACCCTTACCATTATTAAAGACGCCCTGCGGATGATCAAACAGAACCACGGCATCAGCATAGATATTGACTACATCCCGCTAACGGATCAAAAAACATACGAACTTTACCAGCGCGGCGATACCAACGGTACTTTCCAGTTTGAAAGTGATGGTATGCAAATGTACCTGCGCGAGTTAAAGCCCGATAGGTTTGAGGATTTGATTGCCATGAACGCGCTTTACCGTCCAGGTCCGATCGAGTACATCCCTAACTTTATCAGTCGTAAACATGGCCGCGAGCCGGTAGTGTTCGATTTGCCGGATATGGAAGAGTACCTGGGCGAAACCTATGGTATTACCGTTTATCAGGAACAGGTGATGCTTTTATCGCAAAAACTGGCAGGCTTTAGTAAAGGTGACGCCGACGTTTTGCGTAAGGCGATGGGTAAAAAGCAAATTGAGGTACTGAACAAAATGGAAGCCCAGTTTATGGACGGGGCCATAGCCAAAGGGCACCCCAAAGATAAGCTCACCAAAATCTGGACCGACTGGAAAGCATTTGCCCAGTACGCGTTCAATAAATCGCACTCCACTTGCTACGCTTTCGTAGCGTATCAAACCGCATACTTAAAAGCGCATTACCCGTCGGAGTATATGGCGGCGGTTTTAAATAACCAGAACAACATCGAGAAGATCACCTTCTTTATGGAAGAGTGCCGCAGGATGGGTGTAGAAGTGTTAGGACCAGATATTAACGAGTCGGACATGTCATTCGCGGTAAACAAGCGTGGTCAGGTGCGTTTCGGTTTAACCGGTGTAAAAGGAGTGGGCGATAAAGCGGTAGAAAGTATTATTGAAGAGCGTGCTGCCAACGGGCATTTTGAAACATTGTATGATTTTGCACGTAGGTCGAACACCCGAAGCGTAAACCGCAAATCGTACGAGAACCTGGTTTACGGCGGGGCCTTCGATAACTTTGGTGTACACCGTGCCCAGTTTTTTGCCAAAACAGAATTAGGTACTTTAACAGGTGTTGAACGCCTGATCAAATACGCCAACGATTATCAGAACGTACAAAGTAGTTCACAATCGTCATTATTTGGCAGTTCGGTAGCATCTTATGTGCCTGAACCGGCTATGCCCGAGGTGGAAGAATGGCCTTTAATTGAGCGACTGAAATATGAAAAAATGGTTATCGGCATCTACTTAACCGGTCACCCTTTAGATAATTATAAAGTAGAGCTTAAGCGCTTCTGCAACGCCACCATCAGCGATTTGAAACTGATGCAAAAAGCCCGCTCGGGCGAGGGTGGTGAAGATGTAATGGCTGCCTTTGCCGAACTAAAGCGCCGCGGCGAACTGAAAATAGGCGGCCTGGTTGCCAACGTGCAACATAAAATGACCAAAACAGGCAAACCATTCGGTACCTTTGTTTTGGAAGATTACAATGAATCGTACGAGTTTGCCTTGTTTGGCGATGATTACGTGAAGTTTCGTAACATGATGATGGATGGCTACTTCCTGCACATTAAAGGCAATATCGAAGAAAAATTCCGCCAAAAAGATAACTGGGACCTCCGCATTATGGTGATGGAAATGTTATCCGAAATGCGCGATAAACTCACCAAATCATTAACCGTTTGTATTGACGCGAATAAGCTTACCAGCAAGCTGCTTGATGATATGCAAAAGATGATCAACGAAAATAACGAGAAATACCCGGTAAAAAACTGCAAGCTTCGTTTCCAGATCAGGGATAGGGAAGAGTTGATGCAGGTTGACTTGTCATCTAAATCATTCAAAGTAAACCCAAGCGATGATTTGATGGAGGGGATTTTTAGCTTGACTAACGAGGAGCCGGTGCTGAGTTTGTAGCTAACTTGCTATAGTTGAGTTAAAAAGTTAAATTTGAGTAATAAGCAATCATAATTATGGAAACAGAAGTTATCAGGGAAAGATTACAAGAATATATTCGTTTTGCGGATGATAAAAAGGTAGCAGCTATATACACCATGGTTGAGAGCGAAATACAGGACGAGCTTGATTTGTGGGAAGACCAAGGCTTTTTGAATGAGATGAAGAGCAGGGCTGAAGATTATGAAAGTGGAAAAGCTGAGGTGTTGTCTTTTGAGGAATTTAAAAATAGGATCAGAAATAGATAATTCATGCTATATACTGTTGAAGTTCTTTTAAAGGCACAATTAGAATTATCGAAGTCTTTGAAGTGGTACGATGAACAATTGGAAGGTTTGGGAGAACGTCTGGAATTTTCCGTACTTGCAAAACTTCAAAGTATAGCTAAACACCCACTTCTCTACCCAAACAAAAAATCTGATTTCCGCGAATGCAAGGTTGATGACTTTCCTTTTTTGATAGTTTATAAAGTAGACGATAGACGGAAGATTGTTACAGTATATTCAATATTCCACACAAGTCGCCGTCTTGGACAGAAGTACATTAAGTAACAATGTCGACGTGAATGCTAACCTATCTCCTTCCGAATCTTCCATTTAACATCTTTTAATGGCTGGTTAACATCTTTTAACAGCTACAAAATTCCCATCATCTTACTTTAGCATTATCAAAGCAACCCTTTTCCTTACCGCAATTTAATATCAGCAAAAGGAAATCGCCTGCTTCCAGCAAAATGTTTATCTAAACTATTTAGGCCCCGGCTCATGCTAAAGTCCGTTTTTATTTTCCTGGCTGCTATACTTTTAGTAACCATAACCTATGCTCAAAAAAGCTTTAATGTTACTATCAAATTAGATAGCGGCATCAATCCAAAAAAAGTACGGTATCAATATTATAACGGCAACGGCACAATTTTGCTTCCCGATACCTTTGGCAATAAACAGATCGTAGTGCTAAAAGACCAATATTATTCTCCCCTGGCATCGTTTAACGTGAGTTATAATGATGGTGAGAAAACCTACTACAGCAATGATTTTTTTGTAGATAATAAATCCGCAATAATAAGCCTGTTCTGTAAACCCAATGATGACGACCAGATGCTTTACACTACTCTTATAAACGCCACCCCGATTTATGATACAGTTACCAATAAAACCTGGGCGGCATTGCAAAACTTCATGGCGGATAATTCTGTAGCAAGAGAAAACCAAGCGTTTGATGATTTCTTAAGTCAAAACAAAGGTTTTGCGCGTAGCGATTCATTGAAAAGGATCTTCAACGGGTTTTACAAACGGCGCTTAAACCGCACTATGCTATTTTTAAAACGCTATGCCGACGATTATTTTTCTTTTTGGTATTTTATACAACAGGTGGCCCAGGTAAGCTCCGTTTTAAAAGATGATAAACCTTATTTAAAACAGCAATTGGCCTACATCAAAACGGTATTCCCAGCAAAATTTACTGCAAGTTTTGAAGGTGAACGATTGATCAAAGCTTACGAAGATGCTTTGAAATAAGCTGTACCAATATCAATCAACGCTAACCTAAACCTTATTCTCATTCCACGTACATCAAAAAAACATTAACCTTTTAAACCTAAATTATGTTAAAGAACATCCTTGTTTTCCTGTTTGCTATGCTTGTTGCAGGCATGGCCAATGCTCAAAAAACTTTCAATGTTACTATTAAATTGGATAGCAGTATCAACCCTGAAAAAGTACATTACCAGTATTACAATGGTTATGATAAGGTGAATTTGCCTGATACATTTGGCAATAAAAGGGTAGTGATGATAAGTGATCAATATTACTCTCCATTTGCATCTGTTAGTGTTAATTATGGCTTTAACGGAAAGGGGTACAGCAGTGATAATTTCTTTGTTGATGATAAACCGGCAACAATCAATTTATACTTTAAGCCCAACAACAAAAGCCTGGTAAATTATGGAGTAACGGAAAATGCCACGCCGGTTGATAGCGCTAATAATAAAACCCTTGTACTGTTAAATGCCTTTATAACCGATAAATCGGTGGCTAAAGAGAATCAAGAGTTCGACAATTTTTTAAATCAGCATAAAAACTTCTATCGAAACGACTCATTAACAAAAGTATTTAACGGATTTCACAAACGCCGCCTAAACAGGATAATGGCTTTTATTAAACAGTATCCGGATGATTATTTTTCGTTTTGGTATTTTATCGATCAGGTTGCACAGGTAAATTCGGTATTGGGTGAAGATACAGCCTATTTAAAAGAGCAGTTAACTTATTTAAAAACCGTATTCCCCGCCAAATATATTGGAAGTAATGAGGGTAAACGGTTGATCCAAAGATATGAAGCCGCCTTGATGAAGTCTTTGCAGCTTAATGATGAGGCCCCACTTTTTGACTTTACCACTATTGATGGAAAAAAAATAAGCTTAAAAGCTTTGAGAGGTAAATATGTATTACTTGATTTTTGGGCTACCTGGTGTCCGCCCTGCCTGGCCGAGATTCCACATGTAAAAGACATCCGCAAAAAACACTCTGCCGAGAAACTGGCAATAATTGGTATAAGCAGGGATAATGACTCGAAAAAGTTAGCAGCTTTTGTAAAAGCAAAACAAATGAATTGGCTGCATATTTATGATAAGTCAAGCGATATAGTCCAACTGTACGGCATTAACGCTATACCTCAACTTATATTGATTAACAAGGAGGGGAAGATAGTTTACAATAGTAACCTTGAAGGTAGCGATGAAAATATGTTATCGAAATTGCTGGAGGCGATTAATTGATATAACAAATCAGACTTACGAAGTTTTTGAAACTTCGTAAGTCTCAACCTGATGTATCTTTAAACTCCTACCTTAACCACTTCTTCTTCCTTATCCTTTACCAAAGTGTAACAGGTATAATCTGGTTGTACCACATCACCATTGGCATTGGTAACGGTCATATAGTGGCTACCCCATCTTTCGAGGGTGTAAAATATGGATGATAGTTCTTCGCCTATCGGGGTAAGGGAATATTCAACCCTTGGCGGTACTTCGGGGAAAACTTTGCGGGTTACGATGCCGTCTTCTTCCAGCTCGCGGATCTGTTGCGAAAGCATCTTTTCGGTCATGCCGGAGATGGCGCGGTTTATCTCGCTGTAGCGCTTCTGGCCGGTTAGTAATTGGTTAATTATACGTAGTTTCCACTTGCCGCTAATCACGCTCAGGGCTGCTGCCATGGTGCATGAATGATCGGAATGTCTGTTTTTTGTCATATCGAAAAAGGCGATGTTGTGATTACATCAAACCGGCTCATAACCTACCAAAAAGTGCGTTCCATACAAAATGGTGCATTCTTGACCGGCCTCGTTTCGCACTGTACCTTTGATGTATCAATTCAAAGATAATGAAAAAGTTACAAGGAAAAACAGCAGTAATAACAGGCGGCAACAGTGGTATAGGCCTGGCCACAGCACAGGAGTTTATTGAACAAGGTGCAAAAGTGATCATCACCGGCAGAAGCGAAAAAGCTATTAACGAGGCACTTGAATTATTAGGTACCGACGCGAAAGGTGTAATTGCCGATAGCGGCGACATCCAACAGGTAAACCAACTTGGCGAGAAAGTAAAAGCCATTGCCGAAAAAATTGACATTGTATTTATCAATGCCGGTATCGGTCAGTTCAATTCAACCGAGCAAATGAGCGAGCAAATGTTTGATGATATCATGAACATCAACTTTAAAGGCGCTTACTTTAGCATCCAGCAATTATTGCCTTTAATTAACGATGGTGGTTCAATTATCCTGAACACTTCTATCAATGCCCATATTGGTATGGCTGGTGCCACAGTTTATGCGGCAAGTAAAGCGGCATTGCTTTCATTAGCTAAAAATATCTCTGCCGAGTTGTTACCTCGTCGTATCAGGGTTAACTCAGTGAGTCCTGGCCCGGTTGTAACACCGCTGCACACTGCCGATAAATTAGGCTTAACCCAGGAACAATTAGAAGGCATGGGTGCCGAGTTGGTAAAACAAATTCCGGTAGGCCGTTTTGGTTTGGCCGAAGAAATTGCTAAAGCAGTTACCTTCTTCGCATCAGATGATTCAACCTTCGTGATCGGTGCCGAGCTGATCGCTGATGGCGGTATGGCTACTTTAAAGGGGGCATAATTCGCCCCTCTAAATCTCTCCTGAAGGGGAGATTTTAACAATATTGCTCTTTTAAGAGTTGGGTTGGATGATGTGAGTGGAGTAGTATATAAAACGGCTGGGAGCTTAGCTTTCGGTCGTTTTTTTGCTGTTTAGCTTGATCAGATATATGGTAAAAATAGTGGGCGTGGTGAACATCAATAATAAAAATTCCAATGGAACCAGGCCTATACAACCTATCGCACATTTTATGTTTGGAGGCAGAAGAGCCATCGAAACGTAAGCCGCCGCTACTGAAATTATCATCCCTAACATAAATATTAGAAAAGCGATAAAGCCGAGTGATAAAGAAAGCAAGTTATTGATTCGTTTTGCGGAAAGGAACAGCTGTAAAGCAGGTGCTATAAGTAGCATTAATAACGGTATGATTTGCATTGGCTTAAGTTGATGATCATCATTTAATACACTAATTGTTTAAAGGTAACCCAGTTGCAGGTTTGATTTTACTAAGCGATGGCGGAAGCCGTTTTGTTTTAATGATGTAAACAACATAACTGATAATAAAGGTTATTGGAGATGTGATCGCAATTAGCAGGATGCCGCCCAATGAAAATATCATCATGGGCGAACAGTGAAGTGTTGTTGCAGGGCCTGAGGCTAAATTATCAATATAAGCCGTTAACGCGGAGAACCCTATTCCGGTTACTATGGATAAAGTCATGATAACGATGAGTGGTAATTGGATTTTCCCCTTTATCCTTAACACCGAAAAGATGATTTGCAATATCGGAGCAGCTATAATGAGCATGAACGAGATGATTAACACAAACATAATGTTAAGCTATAATGTTAATTAATACAGCTAATGTTAAAAAGTAACCCACCTGCGCAGTTGTAAATATGCTTTGTAAACAGGTAATTTGTGTTAATACGTCATGTCGCAAGGCGATACTTAAGGGTGTAAATGCGCCAAATAGTCATAGCCGCGTTAAGCGCAAGGATTATAATAATTAAATTGTCACAATGTCAGCAATGCACTTGTGGCAAGCAATTTGAATAGCATATATTTGTAAGTACAAAATTTAAAAAATAGAAATCATGGCTTTAGAAATAACTGATGCAAACTTTGACGAGCTTGTCCTGAAATCAGACAAACCGGTATTAATTGACTTTTGGGCAGAATGGTGTGGTCCGTGTAGGATGGTTGGTCCGGTAGTTGAAGATATTGCAAAAGAATATGAAGGCAAAGCTGTTGTTGGTAAAGTAGACGTTGACAACAACCCAGGTATATCTGTAAAATACGGTATCCGTAACATCCCTGCCTTATTGTTCTTCAAAAATGGCGAAATTGTGGATAAACAAATCGGCGCTGTGCCAAAATCAGTATTAACTGATAAACTTGCAAAACAGTTAGCATAACCCCTAAGCTTATTTAATGCTATTCACTGTAGCGTTAACACAACATATTTTAGTGAAAAAGCGTTGCAATTTTGCAACGCTTTTTTTATGCCCTATATTAGCCTATGCCCAAATTAAACGAAGAACAGCAAATAAGGCAACTGGCCAACCTGGAGCTTTTGGCCCGGCAGGTGGTTGAAGGTTTCATTACCGGTTTGCACCAAAGCCCCTTCCATGGCTTTTCGGTTGAATTTGCAGAGCACCGCCTGTACAACAGCGGCGAATCGGTAAAAAACATCGACTGGAAACTGCTGGCCCGTACCGATAAGCTGTTTGTTAAACAATTTGAGGAAGAAACCAACCTGCGCTGTTTCCTGTTGCTGGATACTTCATCATCCATGAATTTTCCGGAAGTTGGTACCAACAAGCTCCAGTTTTCGGTTTATGCCATAGCATCGCTCATGTACCTGTTTAAAAAACAGCGCGACGCTTTTGGGCTCTGCCTGTTTTCGGATAAGATAGACTGGATCAGCGCGGCAAAATCGACCACAACACACCTCTTTTACCTGTATGCCGAGCTGGAAAAAATGTACGCCAGCCCTAAGGTAAACACGCAAACTAATATCACCAACGTACTGCACCATATTGCTCAGGAAATTCACCAACGCTCACTGGTGATCATTTTTAGCGATATGCTGGAAAATAGCCTGAACGCCGAAAAGCAACAGGCTCTGTTCGCCGCCATTCAACATTTAAAGTTCAACAAGCATGAGGTGGTTATTTTTAACGTGACCGATAAGCAAAAAGAGCTGGATTTTAATTTCGATAACCGCCCGCATCATTTTGTCGATATTGAAAGTGGGGAAGAGCTGAAGGTAAACCCGGCGCGTGTGCGGGACGCTTATAAAGCTTCGTTAAATGAATACCGCCATCAGCTTGAGTTAAAGTGCGCCCAATATCATATCGATTTAGTTGATGCTGATATTAACGAGGGGTATAATCATATTTTGAATACCTACCTGGTTAAGCGGAATAAGATGATATGATAGAACGATGGATGAATTGCGTGGGGAGACTTACGAAGTTTTTAAAACTTCGTAAGTCTGGACTGCACGAAGAATGCCCTATAAAAAAAGCCCTTACCCTTTACAGATAACGGCCATTTCCAATAGTTTTAATTAATTAGGGAACTTAAAAGTAAACTAAAACTGTTGTAAAATTACTTAAGCGAGATGAAAATCTAATGAAGATTTATTCCCGGTTAAAAACCAGGTAAATACTGGTACCCCGGCCTTTAACCGAATCAATTTTTACTTTAATGCCGTGAAAGGCGGTGATACTTTTTACAATGGCAAGTCCCAGGCCGTAACTCTCCCGCTCTTCAGTTTCAAATTTTTCAAAGCGGTTAAAGGCGTTTTCAATTTGTTGCTGATCCATGCCCATGCCGGTGTCGGTAATTTCCAGTATGTAAACATCTTCCTTTAGTTCATCGGCAATGGTAATACTGCCTTTGGGATTGTTGTATTTTATAGCGTTGTTGATGAGGTTAAACAACAAAGTGTGCATCAAAGGGCGGTTACCCATTAAAGAGTAAATGTATTTGAGGTTGTTGGTGAAAGTAAGGCGCTTTTCTTCCAGCCTGTCTTCCAGTTCTTCCTGTATCTCCATGATGGCCCCGGCTATCATCACCACATCGGCCTTGTCATATTGGTTATTCTCTACTTTTGATATCAACAACAGGCTGTTAATGATGGATTTTAGCCTATTCAACGTTTTAAGCGAAGCGTGCATTTTGTTCTCGCTGGCTTCGCTCAATTCTTCCTGCAATAAAATATTCTCTAAACGCGAACTAATGATGGAGATAGGTGTAAGCAGCTCGTGCGATACGTTAGCGATAAACTGTTTTTCAAGGCTGAACAGCGCGCTGATCTTTTTCATCAGGGAACTGATACTATCATCAAGCAATTCAAAATCCTGTGTGCTGGTTTTTATCTTTTCGTAATCGAAATTAAGCGGGTCGTTCACCTTGATCAACTTACGATCAATGATCTTATAAAACGGGGCCAACAAAAATTTGGTGAATATCAAATCGCTGGCCAGCGTAAGTGCCAAAGCGATTACGAGTGTTAAAAGCGTGAACCTTTTAATGATAGATTTTAACTCTTCGATAGAAGTAATGGATACACCTATTTCCAGTTGATAGCTATGATTATTAAAATTAAATTGGTGATTGAGCACACGATAAGTTTGTTCATTATGCTCAATATTGCGCGTTTCGGTACTAAACTTATTGCCTTCGGTTACTGTAGGCTGAAATGGGATGGGCGTTATGGTAATAAACTCTTCCTGTAAAATATTATAGTCGGTGTACTTTTCCAGTCGCTTCAGGTGATTATTGATATCCCGGGAGCCAAGGTTTCTCAAGGTTTCACGCTCGTTATCCTCTAATCGTAGTTCGATATGGTTGTACGAGATCTTCTCGATAGAAAGCAGAATAAGCAGGCCCGTAAACAGAATAACGGCTACTTTGGTGAGTGTGTTGTAAAGGGCCAGTTTTACCTGTAATTTCATCTGTTTGTGTTAGATGTTAATACGGTAGCCAATGCTGCGCACGGTTTCAAACCAATCGATAGAGGTATAGGCTGACAGCTTTTTACGAAGGTTTTTTACGTGCACATCAACAAAGTTCGAGTCGGAGTTGATCTCCAGTACATCGCCCCAAACATGTTCGGTTAAGTTGGTGCGCGATATTACCCGGTTTTTGTTGAGTACCAGGTAGTTGAAAATTTCAAACTCTTTTTTGGTGAGGGCAATGCGCTCATCGTTGTACATCACCGTTCGGTTTTGGATATTGATCTTTAAGCCTTTAACATTAATATCATTACTCTCCAACCGGTGTTTACGGCGGGTAATGGCATGCATGCGCGCCAAAAGCTCGTTTAGCGAAAACGGCTTAGCCAGGTAATCATCGGCTCCCTGTTCCAGACCTGAAACCCGGTCATCAACAGCGCCGCGGGCGGTTAGGATGATCACGGCATCTTCACGCTTATCCATGCCTTTCAGCATTTTAAGCAGGTCGAAACCATCGCCATCGGGCAAGCCAAGATCAAGCAATATAAAATCGTAATTGTTTACAAAGATCTTTTCGGATGCCGATTTTTTAGTACGGGCATGTTCAACCGTAAAACCTTCATGGCTCAAAAATTCGTCGACTTCAAGGGCCAGGCCTTTCTCGTCTTCAACAATTAACACGTTCATATCAGTGCAAGTTACAAAATTATCAATAACCATAGCCGTGCATTTATAAAGCAAGTTTACAGGCTGATTATTAGTAAATGATGAAGAAACGCAGCGTTGAGGCATTCCGGTTTGTGGGCAAAGCCAATAGGCTATTATGTACAGTTGATGATTTTAGGCGCGCAAAGACGCAAGGGCGCCAAGCTTTTTTAGGTAGGGCTTAAAGCCTTTCAACGTTTAAAACACTCTGCAATAGATATAGGCTATCTTAACTTTACTTGATTTCTCCTTTGCGTCTTCGCGCCTTTGCGTGCTTAAACATCTGCAACTTCCATATCTAACAAAAACTTATCGCCTCAGCATCTTTGCGCGAAAAAAAGTATAGGTGAGTGTTTAATTCAAATTGCACAAATCAATTTCACACAATAGCTGTTACACCTAAAAGCTACACTATCTACCATGAGACTTTCTATCGAACGCAAGCCCATCAGAGTAAACCCCGACCCGAAACGTGTTATAGCCAGGTTCTTTTTTAACGGGAACGATCGTGCTAAGGAAGTTATTGAGCGTGTAATGCGTCTAAGCGAGGCCGATGCCTTTGGTATTGTATCGCCCCTGTTGCAGGAATACTCCAAGCGCCATCGTAATATTACCAGGGTGCTTAACCGCCATTGCAGTAAACTGAAACCTTTGTTTTTGGAGTTGAATATCGATTTTGATACCCTTTCGGTTTACCGTAAGTTGCTTATCGGGTCGTATTTTACGCACGAATATTCTATTGAATCGGCGGCGTTCTTCAATCCGTCAATTATCGAAGATCCAGATCAAACCGAACTGGAAGACGGCCAACGCCGGGTAATTATCAGTTTCAGGGCAGTAGGTGAGGGGCACATTTCCTCAATAACCTTCCGCCGGGCGCTTATAGATAAATTTAACAATATAACCATCCAACCCGCCGGCGATTACATTGATGAGGCCGAAATAGTTCGGAATGCAGTTTATAATAAAAAACTGTTTTTTGAGAAGGCGGCCATCACCCAGATCAATATCGATGTAATTAACGAACTGGAAGCCAAGCTCGATCATCATTTTGAATACGCCAACCTGCGCCGCATCATCATGGATTCGCAGCAACTACAAGAAGATGACCTTAAACGGTTGGAATACGATAAGGTGCTTTGGCTGGCCGATTCATACTACGAGATCGTTTTTTCGCTGGATACCGATATTTCCGATAGGGTAATATTCCCAATCTCCGAATATGAGCGAAAAGGTATTGAAGATGCCCGCTTTGTGCAGTTCACTAACGATGATGGCACCAGGGTTTATTACGCTACCTACACAGCTTATGATGGATCGCTTATCATGCCTAAATTGTTGCAAACCAACGATTTTTATAATTTTAAGATCATGCCTTTGTACGGTGCCGGCGCGCAAAATAAAAACCTGGCGCTGTTTCCGCGCAAGGTGAATGGTAAGTACGTCATGATCTCCCGTATTGATGGTTGCAATAACTACATCATGTATTCGGATAAGATCAATATCTGGGAAAAACCTGTAAAGCTGCAACATCCGGAATTTAGCTGGGAATTTGTACAGATGGGCAATTGCGGATCGCCGATTGAAACCGAAGAGGGTTGGATCATGATCACGCACGGCGTTGGCCCTATGCGCAGGTACGTGCTTGGAGCAAGCTTACTTAAACTGGATGACCCTACTGTTGAGATAGGTCGTCTCCGGGAGCCTCTATTGATCCCTAACGCAGATGAGCGCGAAGGTTACGTACCAAACGTATTGTACTCATGCGGTGCTATTGTGCACAACAATAAACTTATCATCCCCTATGGCGTATCTGATTCATCTACAGCCTTTGCCGAGGTTTGTTTGGATGAACTTTTGGCTAAGCTGAAAGCAGACGCGGTTGAGGTTAAAGGAGCTTAAGGCCTAAGGCTGAAAGCTAAAAGAAATTAACACCATCGTCATTGCGAGGTACGAAGCAATCCCCTATCAGCAGGTCCGCACTGTATAGTTTGGGATTGCTTCGTATTCTCTATAATTTAGAAAAAGCGATGTCATCCTGAGCGGTAGCGAAGGATCTTCTTCACTAAGCATAGCCGCTATACGGGGCGAAGAAGATGCTTCGTACCTCAGCATGACAAATGGGCTAAATTGCTCTGATTTTTATCCCTCGTACTAATGACTTTTATTCGATTCAACCTCAAAAGCCTTCTGCGTTTAGCCTTCCGCTTTAAGCTTTTTTTAGTATGCAATTGGTTGAAAATAAGTCATTTGTTTTTCATAAAAGCAACCTTTTATAGTATTAGATAAAACCAAATGCTCTTTTTTAAGTTAAATAGATATGAAAAAGATAATTTTAAGCATAAGCATTATACTATTTTCGCTTTCGGGTTTTAGCCAGGCACTTAAACCCGTAAAGATAGATAGCCTTGTTACTGTTTCATTGCCTACAGGGTTTGTAAAAAAAGATACATTAGGTCAGCAAATATATCAGGCTACAGCATCGTTGGGAAACATTTTGGTTTTACGTGTTCCTAATCCTAACAGTGGCAAGCCGCTGAATAAAGAAAAAGATCTTAAAAATGTATTTAAAACATACATCGCCGGGATCCAGAAACAATCGGGTAATGGTAGCGTAATGTATCCGCGCGATACTACCATCGGTAAACTGGAAGGTAAGGTGTTTACACTGCGTATCGATAACAGTGGTTCAACCGGTGCATCGCCCGAGTTAAGGAACTTTATCTTGTTATACACTCAGGATGTTACTTATACATTCGAGTACAACTATCCCGAGCAAAGGATAGATTTGGCTAAAGATGAGTTTAAAGCTTTTTCGAGTTCGATAAGGGTAGCCCCGAGCTTAGATCGCCGCGACCAGTACTTATCGGATGCCAAAGGCTTGTCATCGCCAGCTAAAATTGGTATTTACGGTGGCGGTGCTATAATTGTGTTTATTATCGTATTTACAGTAATGCGTCGTAAAAACAGGCAGCTTGAGGCCGGAGTTTAATTACCGGCAGGCTGCTTTTTAGAAAATAGATCAAGCAACCCCCGGTTCCATTTGGCCGATTGCATAAATTGTTTGCTATCCAGCCAGGTGAGCCAGAAAATAGTAACAAAAACGCCGATAGCCGATCCGGCAAGCACATCCTCATAAAAGTGCTCGGTTAAATACATTCGCGAATAGCCAACCATAATGGCTACTAACAAGGCTGGGATTCCCCAGCCTTTGTTTTTGCACAGATAAGTGATCACCAAAGCTGCCGAAAAAGCGCTCACGGTATGTCCAGATGGAAAGCTGTATTTTTCTAAAATATACACACCTTCAACGGTGTGTACCCTATCCCATTGCGCTGCAAAGTATAATTTGGGGCGAGGGGCAAGGTATATGTATTTAAGGATCTGGGCCGCGATAGAGGTAACCGCGTAACTCGATGCCAGTAAAAGCCAGTTTCGGTAGCTGAAAAAGAGCATCAACAGTGAAAGGATCACCGCCGTTGTGCCATCGCCGATATCAGTGATATAAGGTGCAAGCGTATCACCTAACGGGAAATTCCAACCATTAACGGTAAAAAAGATAGCTTCACGGCTGCAAAGCAATTTGATAGTGAGGCATGTAGCTAAAAGGATAAGGTAGAGAACAAAAAAGGGGCGTATCCGGTACAAAACGTCTTTTATTCTTATCTTCATGCTGCAAAGTAAGCATATACTTAGCGAAAGAAAAAAAATGATTATTTTTGAGATTGATTTGGACTTCATTAATTAAACTACATGTCGAAAAGTATCTTTCGTAAAAAGTCAGTAGAAAAAATATTGCACGATGTTGAATGTGGATTTGGCGATGGCGAACATCCCGGCACAACAACCTCACAACTCAAGAAAGAACTTAACGTACGTGATCTTACCCTGATGGGGATAGCTGCCGTAGTAGGTGCGGGTATCTTCTCAACCATTGGCGAAGCCTCATTTCAAGGTGGCCCAGGGGTAAGTATCTTGTTTATTATCACCGCAATTACCTGCGGTTTCTCCGCCCTCTGCTACGCCGAATTTGCCTCGCGCATCCCTGTTGCAGGTAGTGCATATACTTATGCTTATGCCTCCTTCGGCGAGCTTATTGCCTGGATCATTGGCTGGGATCTGTTGATGGAATATGCTATTGGTAATATAGCCGTTGCCATATCCTGGAGTACTTATTTTGTAAATTTCCTGGAAGGTTTTAATATTCATTTACCACGATATCTGTACACCGATTATTTTACGATATTCAGGGCGCACGAAGATGTGGTGCAGTTTACAGCGAATAACCAACTATCAAAAATTACTGATGTACTGCGCGAAAACGCCGCAGCCTGGGATGCCGCTCCCGGCTTTGGCAATTTAAAGCTGGTGGCAAATTTACCTGCTTTGCTTATTGTGCTGATCATCACCTACCTGGTTTACATCGGCATCCGCGAAACCAAAAAGGCAACCAATGCTATGGTTTATTTAAAAATAGCTATTGTGCTTGCTGTTATTGTGATAGGCTTTTTCTATGTAACCCCTGCCAACTGGCACCCGTTTTTACCTAATGGTTTTGGTGGTGTAATGAAAGGTGTATCCGGTGTGTTTTTCGCCTACATAGGTTTTGATGCTATATCAACCACTGCCGAAGAATGCGAGAAGCCACAGCGCGATCTGCCCCGTGGTATGATCTACTCGCTGGTGATCTGTACTGTATTGTATGTGCTGATCTCGTTGGTGTTAACCGGCA
Source organism: Mucilaginibacter sp. CAU 1740 (assembly GCF_039839285.1). Lineage (NCBI taxonomy): Bacteria > Pseudomonadati > Bacteroidota > Sphingobacteriia > Sphingobacteriales > Sphingobacteriaceae > Mucilaginibacter > Mucilaginibacter sp. CAU 1740. Next base: position 235,203 of record NZ_JBDOQS010000004.1, read on the forward strand.
TGGTGAGCTACAAAGAGTTGCAGGTTGGCGATCCGCTGGCTTTTGTATTCGCTAAGGTTGGCTTACATAATATCAGCTACGTGATCTCAATAAGCGCCGTAATTGCTACAGCGAGCGTGTTGCTGATATTCCAGTTAGGTCAGCCTCGTATCTGGATGAGTATGAGCCGTGACGGTTTGTTGCCGAAAGTATTTTCGCGCATCCACCCAAAATATCAAACCCCTTCGTTTTCAACCATTGTTACCGGTTTTGTGGTAGCGGTGCCAGCGTTGTTTTTAAATCTTACCATAGTTACCGATCTTACCAGTATCGGTACGCTGTTTGCCTTTGTACTGGTTTGCGGTGGGGTATTACTTTTACCGCGCGAGGAAGCTGCTAAGGGTAAATTCCATTTGCCGTATATTAATTCGCAGTTTATAGCACCCGCAATTTATATCATCGTACTTGTTCTTTGCTGGAATAATTTCCTCGGTTTGTTCTCGGGCGAGAATATCCATCAAAAATTTCCATTCTTCCTTTTCATATTATTATCAACCACTTTAACGGTATTGGCTGTAATTAAAAAGCTATCGCTTATCCCGGTATTGGGCTTGCTAAGCTGCTTTTATTTAATGGCCGAACTAACTTATGATAGCTGGATCCGCTTTTTGATCTGGCTCATTATTGGTTTGGTTATTTACTTTACCTACAGCTATAAAAACAGTGTAATAGGTAAAGAAGCCTCCAAAAAAGCATAGCACTATGTGGACCTGTCCCGTATGCGATCGTGAATTTACTGCCACAAACCAGGTTCATTCATGCCGCGACAGGGAACTATCAGAAGCATTAGCTGGCAAAAACCAGCATACAGTATCCCTATTCGATCATTTGGTTGATGAATACCTGCAGATAGGTGAAGTTAAAGTTTATCCTACCAAAAGCATGATAGCTTTAGGGGCGAGGGTAAACTTTGCTTATATAACTCAATTAGGCAAAAACTTTATTGACGTGGTTTTTCCGTTTGATAAGGTTTATGATGATAACCTGTGCTTCAGTAAAATAAAACAGGTACCGGGTACTAACCAATACAACCATTATTTCCGGATGTTTTTTAAGGAAGATATTAATGATGAGGTGCGGAAGTATATGCAGATGGCCTTGGATAAAGCTTCCTGAAAGAAATCCCGCCTCCAAAAAACTACTACCGCGGGTTTAGCGCAGCGTAACCCGTGGGAATAACCATTTGGGTCTCTGACCCGAGTGGGAGAGTGGGGACTTAAGTTATAAACTTAAGTCATGGCCAACCACGGGTTACGCTGCGCTAAACCCGCGGCAGTCAAAAGTTTATAAAAGCAAAAAAGCATTCCGGGTTTCGGAATGCTTTTTTGCTTTTTAGAGGGTTAAGCTTGTGGTCAGTGTTTCACCGCCCCCAATTAATTAACCCTATGGATCTCAATAGCCTCTGGTATCGCAAGCACCAATGGCACTTTCTCAACCGTTACAAAGCTCAGATCGAGGCCGAAACCACGCTCTTCGGATAAGCTGACTTTTTTAAGCTGCTTGTAGTAATCCATGATAAACCTTTCAATAAACGATAGGTTATGCGAACGTGAAAAGATCTTCTCGATCACCACAAAACGGAAATCGCCAACAATTTTATGTTTGTTTAGTGATTTGTAGGTGCTGGTGATATCAACCTCGCCTTTTTTAACCAGGTCTTCCACTACTTTCCTGAACAGCAGGTTTATTTGCTGCTCCACACGGAAACCTAATTTAAAATCGATACGGATCAGTTTATTTGGCACCAGGTGGTCAACTTCGTATTCGCGTTTGTAAGGCTCGTCCACTACGTCAACGTGTACCAGCCAATATACGTCGGCACGCTTAGGTTGTTTTTGTAGTATCGAGTAAACAATTTTCGATTCAATTTCCGAATTGAAGTTGGCGCTGGTTAAATACACCAGCTGTGATGCGTATTTAGGCACGCTTTCGTCATGGCTCAGCTCGGTGATGATATCGTAATAATCCTCAATCTCCACAAATTTAACATAACGGTTCCTGATCTTGCGGGCAGTATGCCATGTCCACATTACAGTGAACAGGAGAAAACCGATAGATAAGGTGAACCAACCACCATCCAAAAATTTGTGCAGGTTACCGGTAAGGAACGTGCCCTCAATAAGCAGGTAAACAGCCAGGAAAGTATTGATAATGTAATTGGGGACTTTTTTACGTTTCAGGAATTTGGATACCAATATGGTGGTCATGAGCATGGCCACGGTAATACTTAAACCGTAAGCGGCCTCCATTTTATCCGAATGTTTAAAGATGAGCACTACACCTAAACAGCCTGCCCAAAGCAGCCAGTTAACACTTGGTACGTACAACTGTCCTTTTTGCTCGGATGGGTAGTTGATACGCACTTTAGGCCAAAGGTTAAGCCTTACAGCCTCGGCAATCAACGTAAACGAACCTGATATCAACGCCTGGCTGGCAATAACTGCAGCCACGGTAGCGATACCGATACCGAATATGGTAAACCACTCGGGCATTATTTTATAAAATGGGTTGTTAGCGTTAAGGTCCATCACATGGCCGTTACGCTGTAGCAACCAAACCGCCTGTCCAAGGTAGTTTAATATAAGGCAGGCTTTTACATATACCCAGCTTACCCGGATGTTTGATTTGCCGCAATGGCCCAGATCTGAGTATAAAGCTTCGGCACCTGTAGTACACAGGAACACCGCGCCTAATACGATGAACGCGCTATCGCTTGTACCTGAGCTAAGCAATTTGATAGCGTAGTAAGGGTTAAGCGAGCGGATGATCCATGGATCGCGAATGATGTAGCTGATGCCCAAAACGCCCATCATGGTAAACCAGATAAACATAATAGGGCCAAAAGCCTTACCAACCAACGATGTACCGAACTGTTGAATAATGAACAGCACCGTAATAATGGCCATTACTATATAAACCGTAGGCAGGTTATGCTGGTAGGTTTGTAAACCCTCAATAGCCGAGGATATAGTAATAGGTGGTGTGATAATACCATCGGCAAGCAGCGCGCAGCCACCCACCACGGCGGGGACTATGAGCCACTTAGCCCTTCGGCGTACCAGCGAAAACAGCGAAAAAATGCCGCCCTCACCTTTGTTATCTGCCCTTAAGGTAATGATCACGTATTTTACCGTGGTTTGTAACGTAAGGGTCCAGAAAATTAATGAAACTCCTCCCAGAATTAATGTTTCGGAAATTTGCTGCTGACCAACTATGGCCTTGAATACGTATAATGGGGAGGTACCAATATCACCGTAAATTATTCCTAAACTGATTAGAAAGCCGGCGGCCGACAGTTTATGCAGATCTTTATGATTTGACACTTGTATGATTTAGAGATGGCAAAAATATTAAATTTTTTGGTTAAACCATTATCCGGATTAAACGTATAAAGAAATATTGTGTCTACTATACAATAAGGTGCCTTTACTGTTAAAAATTGTTAAAAAGTTTTACAAAAACGGCAAAATTTAATTTGGTGAACGGTTTATTTATACTTTTGTAGAATTATACTAAATAATGAGGCGAAGTTTTACATACTCTTATGTTTACACCTATATCTGGGTGGTGATGATTGCGATGGCGATCTTCATTAACTTTGCCTTTGCCGCCGATTTTAAGCCGATTAAGCCCGTTCTTAAAATAGATACCACATTACTGCGCAGCAAAACCAAATCGGGAAAAAACTCATACCTTAAAGATGGTTTGCACCTGGCCCTGCCGCCGCTAAAGCCGGCTGTTACTTCAAACGTAAAGGTGAATGTTTCGCGCCCGGATGATAAACTGCTGAGCGACGTGCAATTATACCCTAACCCGGTAACTGATCAGATCAATTTAAAATACTCTATATCGCGCAATACCAACGTAACCATCAAAATAAAAGATGTGTTGGGTAATGATATTTCAACCATGTTTTCGCAAAGGGTTGAATCGGGCGATCACAATCTGAACTATCCTATTAACAACAAGCTTACCCGTGGTTTTTACTTTATACGGGTGGTAGCCGGTACCGAATCGGTTATTAAGCGGGTGTTGGTGCTGTGAGCTTGTAACTAAAACGAATGTTAACCCGCCGTTGTTGGTGTTGTCACCAACAACTCTACACCATGCATTCACGCTTGTCAGGATTTCGTTAATGAAGATGTTACCGAGTAAAAAGTTGTTGGTGACAACACCAACAACGGCACGGCTTGTAATTCTTACTTGCTAAAAACAATTGTCATTTCGACGAACCTGCGGGCGAGTTGTGCGGCTGCGTGACGAGAAATCTTATACGCCCTGCTATAACGTGAGCAACATGGCTATGTATAGCGTACAAGATTTCTCTTTCGCCCCGGCGCTCTACCCGCCCCGGCTCTATCGAAATGACATTTTTTGAATGAAAAGAACCATCCAAATTTTTTAGCTTTGGCGTTTACAGCGTTCATTTATGAAAATTATTGCCATTGGCCGCAACTACGCCGAACACGCCAAAGAACTCAACAACCCGGTACCAACTACGCCGGTAATATTCATGAAGCCCGAAACGGCTTTACTGAAAGATAACAAGCCTTTTTATCATCCCAATTTTTCGGAAGATGTACACCATGAGATCGAACTGGTGTTAAAGATCAGCAAAGAGGGCAAGCACGTCAGCGAGAAATTCGCGTCGGGTTATTATGAAGAGATAGGTTTAGGTATTGATTTTACCGCTCGTGATATCCAAAGCCGCCATAAAGAAAAGGGCTTGCCTTGGGAACTGGCTAAAGCTTTTGATGGCTCGGCACCGGTGAGCAGCTTTGTACCTAAAACAAAATTCGAATCGGTATATGAGCTCGATTTAAGATTAGATATCAACGGAGAAACCCGCCAGCAGGGCAATACCCGCGATCTGCTTTTCTCGTTCGAGCGTATCATCGCATTTGTTTCACAATACATCACCCTAAAAAAAGGCGACTTAATATTTACCGGCACCCCTGCAGGTGTATCAAAAGTAAAAATTGGCGACAGGCTTGAAGGTTATCTTCAGGATGAAAAAATGCTCGATTTTTACGTTAAATAAAGCATGATCAAAAAACTATTGGTTACAGGCGCGCTGTGTTTGGGTATTTATACAAGCACGGTAGCGCAAACTATTATACAAAGCAGGCAGTATCCGCAAAATTATTTTCGCTACCCGCTTGATTTAACGCCGCCCACAACAGCCGGTTCATTCGGCGAGTTGAGGCCATCACATTTCCATTCGGGATTGGATTTTAAAACCAACCAGCGCACCGGTTACCCGGTACATGCCGCTGCCGAAGGTTATATCTCCAGGGTAAGGGTGCAGTTCGGCGGTTTTGGCAGGGCTATTTATATTACCCATCCTAACGGCTATACCACGGTTTACGGGCATTTGGAAAGTTTTAGTCCGGCGGTTATCGAGTTGGTTAAAAAGTATCAGTACGATCATCAAACTTACGAGGCCGATTTTAACCTTACGCCCCTACAAGTCCCTGTTAAAAAAGATGAGGTTGTGGCTATTTCGGGTAATGCCGGGGCTTCGGCAGGGCCGCATGTTCATTTTGAGATCCGCGATAGCAAAACAGAAGAAACCATTAACGCGCAGTTATTCGGGCTTACTATCCCGGATAAAGTACCACCAACCATTACTTCTATCGGCGTCTATCACCTCAACAATAAACCTTTCAGCGAGAAAACGCCAAAAGAGTTTTTAGGTGTAACGGGAGCCGCGGGAAATTATCACCTGGTAAAACCTCAAACGCTTGAGCTAAGCGGTAACATCGGTTTTGGTATCAACACTACCGATATGAATAGTACTTCGTTCAACCACAACGGGATCTATTCTATCGAATTAAAACTTGATGGTAAAACAGTTTATACTTTCGCGGTTGAGCGTTTCGCGTTCGATCAAACCCATGCTATCAATGCTTATATCGATTTTCCGGCTTACGAATCATCTCGCCGTTGGATGCAGAAGTGTTTTATTTTGCCGGGAAGTCATATCTCCTTATATCCTCAATCTATAAATCGTGGTATCATTACTTTTGATGATGATGCTTTGCACGAAGTTGAATATGTAGTTAAAGACGTTGCAGGCAACACCTCGTCGCTCAAACTAAAAGTAAAATCATCGCCTTATACAGTTCCGCAGCCGGTTAAACCAACAGGTACCATGCTTTACTACGACAAACGCAGCGAGTTTAGTAACGATAAGGTTAAAGTGATAGTGATGCCGGGCAATTTATATGATGACCTTGATTTTCAATATTCGGCTTCGGCTAAGCTACCAGGAGCTTATTCGGCGGTACACCATATCCATAATCGCCTAACTCCGATACATGAAGGATACGAGATCTGGATCAAGCCAGATATTGACCTGGGTAAGTATGCCGATAAAGCTGTTATTGTAAGCAGTTGGGGAGGGTGCCAGGGCGGTTATTATAAAGATGGTTACGTAATATCACAAGTGAGTGCTTTTGGCGATTATTATATTAAGGTAGATACCGTGCCGCCGGTGATTCATCCGCTTAATATTAAAGATGGCGCTAATATGAAAGCCGGCCGCTCAATTAACTTCAGAATGAGCGATAATTTATCAGGAATTAAAAGCTATACCGGCACCATTGATGGCAAATGGGTGCTGATGGAGCATGATTATAAAAGTAAAATATTAAGTTACACGTTTAATGCCGATATTGCGCCCGGTAAACACGTGTTTAAGTTGGTGTTAGTTGATAACAAGAATAATTTTTCGGAATTTGCCGCCGATTTTTACAGATAAGTACTTTATACCATGACAACATTAAAAGAAGGCGATAAAGCTCCCGGCTTTACCGCTAATGATCAAAACGGTAAAACCGTATCCCTTGCCGATTATACAGGCAAAAATGTGATCCTGTACTTTTATCCTAAAGATGATACCCCGGGCTGCACGGCCGAATCATGCGATTTTCGCGACAACTACCAATCGCTTTTAGGTAAAGGTTATGAGGTGATAGGTGTTAGCACCGACGACGAAAAATCGCACAAAAAATTTGAAACTAAATATAGCCTGCCGTTTACCCTCATTGCCGATAGCAGCCACGAAATTGTGGAAGCCTACGGTGTTTGGGTTGAAAAAAATATGTACGGCAAAAAATATATGGGTACTGCCCGTACCACATTTATAATTGATGCAGAGGGGATTATTAAGCACGTGATAAGTAAGGTTGATACCAAAGCTTCATCACAACAGGTGCTGGATCTTGTAAATTAAGTGTTAAAAACACAATCATAATAGCTACTTTAGCATTCCCTATTATCAATTAATGAAAGCAGACTTACAAACATTAGAAAAAACCGCGTCGCAGATCAGGCGCGACATTGTACGTATGGTACACGGCTGCCAGTCGGGCCACCCGGGCGGCTCATTGGGCTGTACTGATTTCTTTACCGCATTGTATTTTTCGGTAATGAACCACGACCCTAAATTTAATATGGACGCAGTAGGTGAGGATATTTTCTTCCTTTCAAACGGTCACATTTCGCCGGTGTTTTATAGCACTTTGGCACACGCCGGTTATTTTGACAAAGCCGAGTTGGCAACCTTCCGTAAACTGAACTCTCGTTTACAAGGTCACCCAACTACACATGAGCACCTTCCTGGTATCCGTATTGCTTCGGGTTCGTTAGGTCAGGGCTTATCTGTAGCTATCGGCGCGGCGCTTGCAAAAAAATTAAATGGTGATAAATCGTTGGTGTTCACCCTGCATGGTGACGGCGAGATCCAGGAAGGCCAGATCTGGGAAGCAGCAATGTTTGCGCCTCACAATCATGTTGATAATCTGATCTCTACAATTGATGTTAACGGTCAGCAAATTGATGGCCCTACCAAAAAGGTACTTTCATTAGGCGATCTTCGTGCTAAATGGGAAGCTTTTGGCTGGGATGTATTGGATATGAAAGGTAATGATATGGCCGATGTGGTTAGGGTGTTTGAAGAAGCAAAAAGCCGTACCGGACAAGGCAAACCGATCATGATTTTGATGCATACCGAAATGGGTTACGGTGTTGACTTTATGGTGGGCAGCCACAAATGGCACGGTATTGCGCCAAATGATGAGCAGCTTAAACTGGCTTTAGATCAGTTAGAGGAAACACTGGGCGATTATTAATCCCCCGCCTCCGTTAGCTAACGGAGGAGAGTTAGAGAACATCAATTTATTATCACGATTTTAATTCCAATCCCTCGCTATTATAGAGGGAATTTGAGCAATGAAAAAATACACTTACACAGATAAAAAAGATACCCGCTCGGGCTTTGGTGCCGGGTTGCTGGAAGCCGGCAGAAAAAACGACCAGGTTGTTGCCCTTTGTGCCGACCTTGTAGGCTCGTTAAAAATGCAAGATTTTATTAATGAATTTCCTGAGCGTTTTGTACAAACAGGTATTGCCGAAGCTAACATGATCGGTATTGCTGCCGGTATGACCATCGGTGGTAAAATTCCTTTCACCGGTACATTCGCAAACTTCTCTACTGGCCGTGTTTACGATCAGATCCGTCAGTCAGTAGCTTACTCATACAAAAACGTTAAAATTTGCGCTTCGCACGCTGGTTTAACTTTGGGCGAGGATGGTGCTACCCACCAGATTTTGGAAGATATCGGCCTGATGAAAATGTTACCAGGCATGACCGTTATTAACCCTTGCGATTACAACCAAACCAAAGCTGCTACTATGGCCATTGCCGAGTACGAAGGCCCGGTTTATCTGCGTTTCGGTCGCCCGGTTGTTCCGATCTTTACCGATGCTGATCAGAAATTTGAAATTGGTAAAGCCTGGATGGTTAATGAAGGTGCTGATGTAAGTATCTTCGCTACCGGTCACCTGGTATGGGAAGCTATCCTTGCTGGTGAGAAATTGGCTGAAGAAGGTATCGATGCCGAGATCATTAACATCCACACCATTAAACCGCTTGATGCTGAGGCTATATTAAAATCTGTAGCTAAAACCGGTTGCGTAGTTACTGCCGAAGAGCATAACCGCCTTGGTGGTTTGGGTGATAGCGTTGCACAAGTATTGGCTGTACACAACCCAACCCCGCAAGAGTACGTAGCTGTAAACGATAGCTTTGGCGAAAGCGGTACGCCGGCAGAGCTGATGACCAAATATGGCTTGGATGCAGAGCATATTGTGGCAGCGGCTAAAAAGGCGATCGAAAGAAAAAACAAAAAGGCTTAATAAACCTTTAACATTAATAAAATTCTAAAAAATGTCGGTACAGGTTGAAGATTCAGAGATATTAAGCAAATTCCAGGACGAAAAGACCCGGAATGAGGCGTTTAACCTGTTGTTGAAAAAGTACCAGCAAAAAATATACTGGCACATCCGCCGCATGGTTGTTGATCATGACGACGCGGATGACCTTGTTCAGGATGTTTTTGTAAAGGTTTGGAAAAACCTTGCCGGTTTCAGAAACGACGCGCAACTGTACACCTGGATGTACAGGATAGCATCCAACGAATGCATTACTTTTTTGAATAAGAAAAAACAGAAAAATAATGTTTCGTTGGATGATGTTGCTTACGAGCTGGCCGATACACTGGCCGACTCGACCTATTTTAACGGCGACGCGGCGCAGCGTAAACTACAGGAAGCCCTGCTTACCCTGCCCGAAAAACAACGGCTTGTTTTCAATATGAAATACTATGAAGACATGAAGTATGAAGAAATGTCGCAGGTTTTGGGTACCAGTGTGGGTGCTTTAAAAGCATCTTTTCACTTGGCAGTCAAGAAGATAGAGGCGCATTTGCTTGGTCACGATTAATTTTTTAATTTACGTTAAACCTTTTAGCAAGATACCAATCTATAGTTGTGTATGAAAAGCGATATGGACAATAGGGAATGGCTGGATGATTTCATCGCGCTGAAACAGGTTAGCACAACTAACCCGTTAGCAGTGCCTGAAGGCTATTTCCATGAGTTAGCGCAGCACATTACAACACGCATAAGGCTTGAGGGATTAAAAAACTATCCATCTGCAGGTTACACCGTACCGCAGAACTACTTCGACGAGTTAAAGAGCAACATCCAGAGCCGTATAAATATTGAAAGTGCTTTTAGCGCCGGAGATTCGGGGTTTACCGTACCCGAAAACTATTTTGATGAGCTAAGCAGCAATATTCAAAGCCGTATTATGGTTGATGAAGCCATGAATGCGGGCGAGGGCTTTACGGTGCCCGAAAACTATTTCGACGAGCTGAGCAGCAATATCCAAAGCCGCATAACGGTTGAGGAGGCGATGGGTGATGAAGGTTTCACAGTTCCGGAAGGTTATTTTAACGAACTGAGCAGCAATATTCAAAGTCGCATAGCCATTGAAGAGGCCATGGGCGATGAGGGGTTTACCGTTCCTGAAAATTATTTTGAGGAGCTGAGCGCCAATATCCAAAGCCGCATAGCGGTTGAGGAAGCCATGAACATGGAAGATGAAGGTTTTGCTGTGCCGATGAACTATTTTGAGCAGCTTAACCAACGCATACTGGATAAAACCGTTAATGCCGAGGTTGAAGAAGAGCTTGAGGAAGTGGATAATGTTGTAAGCATCAACAAAGCCAAACCAGTTCAGAAAAAAGGTATGGTTAGGCGGATCTGGGCTTCACCAACCATAAGGTATGCAACCGCTGCTTGTTTTGCTTTGATACTGGGTGTAGGTGTAATTTTCAGGGGAGATATTAAAGCTCCTGATCATGATCACTCATACCTGCACGAGGAGGTATCATCTGTACCGGTTGCCGAAATAAAAAGCTACCTTCAGTTGCACATGGACGCAAGCGATACCCGTACACTGATGGATGCGAACCAAAAAAGCAATGCAAGCAATGCAGACGAAGATCTGTCGGATTATATAGATAATTAAACAGGAGAAAAACATTTAATGAGTATTTTGATCAGGCATATTTGTATTGTGTTATTTGTTATGGCAATAGGCTATGAGGGGCAGGCGCAGGTAAACCGCTTTGTACCCGCTCAAACGCCTACCCGGCCCGAGCTTAATCCCGTACGTCCCAATGGTAATGGTACCAACAAAAAAGGCGCAATGGGTAAAAAGCTTGAAGCCGCACGTAACAGGTATATCAGCAGGCAGCTTGATTTAACCGATGAGGAGGCCAACAAATTTTGGCCATTATACAGCCAGTACCAACAGGAATTAACAGCTGTACGCATTCTGAAACGGCTAAACAATTCCAATTCATCCACCAACGGTACCGAGCAGATAGATAAAGAAATTTATTACGAAAGTCAGTTGGTAGGCATCCGCAAACGCTACCGCGATTCGTTTTCCAAAATCCTACCACCCGAAAAGGTGAGCATCCTGTACAAAAGCGAGCAGGAGTTTAATGATGAACTCATCAAGCAGTTGAGTGAGCGGAGTGAGAGAGCGGGGAATTAATTAGTGATTTAGTGAATTATTGAATTAGCGAATTTTTAGGTTCGCTTTTTTTATTTGTGACTTTGTTAAACGAAATGCTGAATTTTGCAACGATTAGGCAAATCACTAATTCACTAACTCAATAATTCGCTAATTGCTATGTCTACCCTTCGCCAACTCTTCTTAGCTAACAACGCTCAAACAACTAATTTTCCTTTATTACTCGAGTTTGAGCGCGCTGAAGGCATATATATGTACAACGCGGAGGGTAAAGCCTTTATCGATCTGATATCGGGCATTGGTGTAAGCAGCTTAGGCCACAGCAATCAATATGTTATCAACGCCATTAAACAACAGGTTGATAAATACATGCATTTAATGGTTTATGGCGAGTATGTGCAAACCCCGCAGGTGCGTTTTGCCGAGAAGTTGATTTCGGTACTGCCGAATAATTTGCAGTCAGTGTATTTTACTAATTCGGGTGCTGAGGCGGTGGAGGGTGCTTTGAAATTAGCCAAGCGTTTTACTGGTAGAAGCCAGATCATCGCTTGCCACAATTCATATCACGGCAGTACCAATGGTGCTTTGAGTGTAATGGGAAATGAAGAGTTTAAACAAGCCTACCGCCCGCTGTTGCCTGGTGTTAATTTTATCCGTTTTAATGAAGTTGATGATCTGCAATTCATTACCGAGGAAACAGCCTGTGTTATTATAGAAACTATACAGGGCGAAGCAGGCATCCGTGTACCGGATGTGGCTTATATGCAGGCGCTGCGTGCCCGCTGTACCGAAACAGGTACATTACTGATATTAGATGAGATCCAGGCGGCATTTGGCCGTACAGGCAAGTTATTTGCTTTTGAGCATTTTGGTATTGTGCCTGATATTCTGTTACTGGCAAAAGCTTTGGGTGGTGGCATGCCGATAGGGGCGTTTATCTCGTCAAACCAAATTATGGATGCGCTGAAGGAAAATCCGATCCTTGGCCATATCACAACCTTTGGCGGCCACCCGGTATGCTGTGCCGCGGGATTAGCCGCCCTTGAGTTTTTGCTGGATAATGACCTTGTATCCGGCGTAGCCGAAAAGGAGGCATTGTTCCGCTCATTATTGGTTCACCCGGCCATTAAAGAAGTTAGGGGCAAAGGCCTGATGCTTGCCGCAGAACTGGAGGACTTCGACCTTAATAAGAAAATTATAGACCGCTGTATTGAAAATGGTGTCATAACCGATTGGTTTTTGCATTGCAGTAATTCGATGCGGTTGGCTCCGCCCTTGATTATTACCGATGATGAGATCAGGCAAGCTTGCGCGGTGATTATAGAGGCGGTGGATTATTATACAAATTGAATTTTCGATTGAGGTTTTTGTATCATATCGAAAACATGTCCTGGTTGAGTTGAACCCCTCTGGGGTTCTCTTTTATTTTATTCTTTTTGCTACAAAGCTTTAACCCCTCTGGGGTTCATTCTTATTTTTATCCTCTATTACAAATCTTTAATCCCTCTGGGGGCCTTATCCACGCTAATATAAATGCACCAGAGGTGCAAAAGCTTTGTAGTAATAGCAAACCCCAACCGTTTACTGCCCCAGAGGGGTAAAACAATTGAACTTGCGAATCCATATTGCAGTTTTAATCGGATCTTTAAAAGGGTACATTTCCTACCTCCCGTAACTTCCCTGTTATAAATCTTCTAAATTTTAGTTTGAATTAAATTGGTATGGTTTGTGCATTTATAACAATAACCAGCAAAAAATGGCTTTTGGTGTTGTAAATGCAATAAATCTGGTCACCAATGCTCTTTTTAATGGTCATCCGGATTTTACAATTAATTAAAAATGCTGTAAAACCGGAGTAATAACAACGCATCTACTTAATCTACATATGAAAATAGCATATATATCAACCTATCCACCCCGCGAGTGCGGTCTTGCAACGTTTAATAATAACCTGATGCATGCCATCGGTGCTAATTTTCCCGACAGAAAAAGCCTGGCTCAAAATGGCTTTGTCGTCGCGCTTAACGATTCGGAAAATTTGCAGGAGTATGAGTACCCGGAGGAGGTGAAATATGTTATCCGCCAAAATCATCAAAAAGATTATATCCGAGCTGCCAACTACATCAACACCAGCAATGCTGATGTATGTATAATGGAGCACGAGTTCGGCATTTATGGCGGCGAGAGCGGTATTTATATTTTGCCGTTAATAAACAGGTTGGAAAAACCGCTGATCTCAATATTGCACACTGTATTAAAAGATCCAAGCTATGTGCAGCGCATCATTATCCGCGAGATAGCCGAGCAATCATCAAAGATCATAGTGATGAGCAAAAGGGCTGTGGAGTTTTTAACATCTATATATGAGATCCCGGCTGATAAGATCCAAATCATTGAACACGGTGTACCCGATGTGGAAGCGCCTGTTGATAACCCGGTGAAAAACCTATCGGCCTTCAAAAATAAAAGGGTGATGCTAACCTTCGGTTTGCTGAGCCGCAATAAAGGTTTGGAAACGGTAGTAAAAGCGCTACCCAAGATAGTTGAAAAGCATCCAGATGTGATGTACGTGGTGTTGGGCAACACCCACCCGGGCGTTATCAAAAACTCGGGTGAGGAGTATCGCGATCATTTAAAATCATTGGCTGCACAATTAGGTGTATCAAAAAATCTGGCTTTCATTGCCAAATTTGTTTCGGAAGAGGAACTGGTGAACTACTTAACCGCCTGCGAAATTTATGTAACCCCATATTTAAACGAGGCTCAAATTACCAGCGGAACCCTATCGTACGCGGTAGGAGCGGGGGCGGCTGTAGTTTCAACTCCATACTGGCATGCTACAGAACTGCTGGCAGATAAACGCGGTCGCCTGTTCGATTTTAAAAACTCGGAGGCATTGGCTGATACCATTATAGAACTGCTTGACCAGGATAGGGTTTTGGCCGAATTGAAAGAAAACGCTTACCAATACGGCTTGCACTTACGCTGGCCGGTTATTGGTGCCGAATTTATTAAGGTGGCACAGGAGGCTTTGAGCCGGTACGATTTCAGCGATAAAATTTTACGCAATAGCATTGTTGATCCTGAGATATTACCCAAATTCAGCTTAACTCATGTACTACGTTTAACCGATGATACCGGCATTGTACAACACGCTAAATACGGCATCCCTAACTTAAAAGAGGGATATTGCCTTGATGATAACGCCCGTGCGCTGATTATGGCATTGATGGCCTACCAGCGTAATAAAAGCCGTGAAGCCTTTGAATTGCTGCCCATCTACCTCAGCTATATTCACTATATGCAAACCGATGATGGTAATTTTCGCAACTTTTTGAGCTTTGACAGGCGTTACCTGGATGAAGTGGGTTCGGAAGATTCATTTGGCCGTACCATATGGGCTTTAGGCCACTTGATAAGTTGTGCTGCCAGTAATTCATACAGGGAGTTTTCTTTGGAGATCTTCCATAAATCGGTGCCGCATTTTTCTACTTTAAAGCATCTGAGGGGAGTGGCCAATACCATCATAGGCATTAGTTTGTACCTGCAGGCTTATCCTACAGATGAGGGTATGGTGAAAATACTGGTTAACTTAACTCAGCCACTAATTGATGCTTACAATAATACCCAATCCGATGATTGGCAGTGGTTTGAAGAAAAAATGACTTACGATAACGCGATTTTGCCTCTGGCTTTATTGCACTCTTGTGAGATAACCGGCAATGAGGAAGCTAAAACAATTGCTTTAGCTACGATGGCATTCCTTGATAAGCTTACTTTATCAAACGGATATCTAAGCCCTGTAGGTAATGATGGCTGGTATTATCGAGGCGGTACTTTCCCAACGTTCGATCAGCAGGCTATCGAAACAATGGCCATGGTGCTGATGCATTTCCAGGCCTACCAGATTTTCAGGGTACCTCAGTATATTGAAAAAATGTTTTTGAGTTACAAATGGTTTTTAGGGGAGAATACCCTGCGCGCACCATTGTACGATCACGAAACGAAAGGCTGCTGCGACGGCTTGCTTCCCGGAGGCATCAACCGTAACCAGGGAGCAGAAAGTACGCTGGCTTACCTGATCTCTCATCTTACGGTATTGAAAGCCTTCGAGCTGGAATACGAATATAACAAATACGGACAGAAAATGCAGATCTGCTAAATGAAGGTAGCTGTATTATCCCCCGTTGCCTGGCGCACACCGCCCAGGCACTACGGACCGTGGGAGCAAATAGCATCAAACATAGCCGAAGGCATCATCAAACTTGGCGGAAAGGTAACCCTCTTTGCCACCGGCGATTCGGTCACCGCCGGTACGCTTGATGCTATCTGCGCTACCGGGTACGAGGAAGACAGAACTCAAGATGCCAAAGTGCTTGAATGCCTGCACATCAGTAACCTGATGGAAAAGGCCGGAGAGTTTGATCTCATCCATAATAACTTCGATTTTCTGCCGCTTACTTATTCGGGTTTGATCAAAACGCCAATAATCACTACCATACATGGTTTTTCATCGCCCCGGATCATCCCCGTTTATAAAAAGTATAATCATTTAGGCCACTACGTATCCATCAGCAATGCCGACCGCAGCCCGGAGCTTGATTATTTAGCCACCGTGTATAACGGCCTCGATACCCGCGATTTTCAGTTTTATCCTGAGCCGGATGAATACCTGTTATACTTCGGCCGCATCCATCCTGATAAAGGCACTGCTGAAGCTATTGCTATTGCCAAAAAAAGTAAACGCAAATTGCTGATTGCAGGGATTGTTCAAGATGCTAATTATTTTAAGGAAAAGGTAGAGCCGTTGTTAGGGGATGGTGTAGAATACATTGGCCACGCCGGCCCGGATAAACGGCGGGAACTTTTAGGAAAGGCTTATGCTCTATTACATCCGATAAGCTTTAATGAGCCCTTTGGCTTAAGCGTTGCCGAGGCTATGCTTTGCGGAACGCCGGTAATCGCGTTTAATCGTGGCTCGATGCCTGAGCTGATTAAAGATGCCCAAACCGGATTTTTGGTTGATACAGTTGATGAGGCAGTCGATGCTGTTGGATGGCTCGATCAGATTAGCAGGGAAGATTGTTTTGATTGGGCTAATTCACAGTTTTCGAGCGAGAAAATGGTGAATGACTATTGGGAACTTTATAAAAAGATATTAAACAAATAACTGCCGCGGGTTTAGCGCAGCGTAACCCGTGGTTGGCCATGACTTAAGTTGAAAACTTAAGTCCCCTATCTGAATCAGAATTTACAGGATTTTAGAATTAGCAGAATAAATTTGAATAACAGCTCGGATCCCACTCGGGTCAGAGACCCGAACTGTTGTACACCACCGGTTACGCTGCGCTAAACCCGCGGCAGATGGTTTTTATAAACAACAAAAGCGCCGATAGGCGCTTTTGTTGTTAGGTTATTAAGGGTTATTTTAATTCAGTTTGTCCAGTTCTGCTTTTACAAACTCGGCAAGTTCCTTTACGTAACCCGCGCTGAAATCAAACTTGATACCGGCAGTTTCATAAATTTCTTTGATGGTTTTGGTGTAACCAAGTTTTAGTGCATCAAGGTATTGCTGTAAACCTTTCTCCGGATTTTCTTTATAGTTTTTCCAAACAGCTATTGCACCTAACTGCGCCATACCATATTCAATGTAGTAGAATGGTACTTCAAAAATGTGCAGTTGCTTTTGCCATAAGTTAGCCAAAGCTTCAGGATGCTCGCTCCAATCAGCAAAATTAGCGCCGAACGGTTCAAAGATCTCTACCCAGGCAGTGCGTCGGTCAGTATCGGTATGATCGGGGTTGGTGTAGATCCAGTGTTGAAACTGATCAACCACGGCTACCCATGGCAGGGTTTTCAATACATCAACCAACTGATCGCGTTTGGCACGCTTCAGATCCTCCTCGTTATCAAAATAAACATTCCAGTTATCCATCGAGATCAACTCCATCGACATGGAGGCTAATTCGGCAACTTCGGATGGGCAATGTTTAAAATCATTCAGTTCCAGATCGGCAGTGAGGAATGTGTGTACCGCATGGCCACCTTCGTGAACCATCGTAGTCAAATCACGGAAAGTATTGGCCGAATTCATGAAAATAAACGGAGCGCCGGTTTCGGCCAGCGGGTAGTTGTAACCACCCGGAGCTTTGCCTTTGCGACTTTCCACGTCAAACAGGCCGTTATCTTTCATGATCTCCAAACGCTCGCCCAGGTAACGGTTGATATTGCTGAAGCACTGAATAGATTTTTCGATCAGATCTTCGCCATTTTGAAAAGGTTTCAAGGCAGGTTTGCCCGAAATATCTACATCCATATCCCAAGGCTTAAGCGCCGGTAGGCCTAATGCCTCGCGGCGTTTTTCTGCTTGTTGTCTTAAAATGGGAACAATTTCAGTTTCGATAGCGGCATGGAAAGCATAGCAATCCTGCGGGGTATAATCAAAACGGCCTAAAGCCTGGAACATATAATCGCGGAAGTTTTCGAAGCCAGCGTTCACGGCAACGGTATGGCGAAGCTTGCGCAGGTGATCAAAAAGCTCATCCAGTTTCTCCCTGTCCTGTAGGCGGCGACCGGTGATCTTTTCCCAAACTTCCTGGCGTTTGGCGCGGTCGGTACCTTTTAAAAATACTGAAGCCTGCTCTAAAGTAAACTCCTTATCGTCAATATGCACCGACATGGCACCGGTGGTTGATTGGTATTTTTGCTGCTCTACCTGGATCTCGGTTTGTACCGGGATATTTTCCTCGCGGAAAAGCTCCAAAGCTTTTTTAACGGCGCGCAGGAATACAAAATATTTGTCGCTGTCCAGTTGGTCAACATATTCGCTGGCAACCAGTTTTTTATTCAGCTCGTTGCTGAATGGCGCAATTTTAGGTTCGATCTCGGTAGCGAAGTACTGGAAGTTTTGCAGTAGTTCTTCGCTGGTAGTATCGCAGGTCATGCGGATATAGCGCCAGGCGAAATCCTCTTCTAAAGCGGCTTCCAGCTCACTTTTATCACGCAGCCATTTCTCCAGTTCTTCAACCGAATTGATGGGGCGGTCAAGCAGTTCTTTATAAAATGGTTCAAGGTTTTCCCATTTAATATCGAGTGAAGCTGGGATATATGTTCTTGTTTTTTTGTGGATCATAATTTTCAGATATGCAGATATGCTTATATGCAAATGTGCAGATTATGGTTGATGATGTGCAAATAATACACGTTTAAAAGTACACTTATTTGACATTCAGAAGGGATAACCCATCACGTCATTGCGAGGTACGAAGCAATCGCGAACTATACAGAGTGGCTCTGCTAATCGGGGATTGCTTCGTACCTCGCAATGACGTTTTTTTAAAATATTTCCTTAAGTTTTAAACCTGTGGCTTATACAACGTTTTCGACATCTCAGTTATTCCATCCTCATAATTGGTAGGTTTAAAGTCGAACGTTTTTTCAAACTTACTGCTATCAAAAATATAATCATGATCGTACTGGTAATACATCTCAACCGTACCCATTACTACTTTCTGGAACAGACCAACCAGCCACAGCATCACTTTGTTAATGCGTGAATATTTAGGCTTAACGTTATAAACGCCGGCGGCAATATCCAGAAATTCCTTACCTGTGATGGCAGGTGGAGTAGGCAAGTGCCAGATCTGGTTATCACTATTCGGGTTTTGGCCAAGCAGGAACATCGCTCTTCCTGCATCCGGCACATAGATAAAATTGTGTTTGCAATTTGGATCGCCTATCCATTTGGCGCTTTGCTTTTTTGAGTAGTTGCTCAGCACCATCATATCAATAAAACTATTGGTCGAGTCAGTACCATAAAAATCGGGGGCGCGGGCAATCGTGGCGCGGATGTTTCCGGCTTTAACTTCATTCATCAGCATATCTGCAATGCCTGCACGTACTTTGCCTTTAGCGCTGCTTGGGTTGTAGGGCGTATCTTCTTTCATGGCTCCGTTTACAAGGCCATACATGTAAACGTTATCAAAAAATATTAAGCGGGCACCGGTGGCTTTGGTAACATTGATCACGTTTTGCATAATTACCGGCCATTGTTCGCGCCAGATATCTTTATCATAAACCAATCCCGCAACGAGGTAAATGATGGTTGAGCCTTGCGCTGCGGCCAAAACTTCGTCGTAATTAAGCAGATCGGCCTTTTGCCAGGTAACATTATCAACATCAATATTTATTATTCTACGACTAACCAAACGTATCTGATCGTGAGTATTGCTAATTAATTCTTTGGTGAGGGCGTTCGCTACCGGACCGCCGGCTCCTAATATAGTATGCATGTTGTTTCTCGTTTTGTGTATAACAAAGGTATGGTGGCTTTGTAAATCAAAACGTTAACAAAAGATAAGGAATTTGTTTTTTGGGATTACACCGATTAATTTTTGATTACACCGATTTTGACCGTTGATGGTTTTGATTTCGTTGATTACGCTGATTTGTTTTTGGGGATTATACCGATCGGATTTTGATTACACCGATTTTGGTTGGTTGAAGATGTTACCTTTTACCTTTCGCCTTTACCCTTTCACCTCAAATCAGGCGCTTATCTTCATGATCCTTCTCCTGATCCTTGATAGCGAAACCGGGGTAATACCTAAAAAGTTGGCAATATAATGCTGGGGGATACGATATAGTGCCTCGCCGCCTGTTTCTAATAGTTGGCTATAACGTTCCTCGGGCGATTGGGTGATGAAAGAGGTTACGCGATCTTCGTAGCACATGAGGTAATGCTCGGCTGTCAACCTGCCGAAGCGTTCCATCTTAAAGCCAAGCAATGGGTTCATGCAGGCTTGTTGCAGGTTTTTATGGTTTAAGTTAACTATCACCGAATCTTCCAGCGTCTGGATATAATTTGTTGCCGGGGTGCGTTTAAGGAAACTTTTGTATGAACTCAGCATTTCATTTTCAAAGCTGAAGTACCCGGTAATTTCTTCACCATCCTTAACGTGATAGTAGCGAACAGCTCCTTTTACCACAAGGCCTATCTGGTCGCAAACTTTTCCGGCCTCTACATAAAACTTTTTCTTTTTAAGCGTGTCGACAGTTAAATATTGTGATAGCGCGTTCCACTCCTCATCAGTAAGCGGTACGTAGCTTTCAAAATACTCCCTGAATTTTTGGAGCGCGCTTAGTGGATCCATATTCTATCTAACAAAAACAACACAGCAAATACCACACTGGCAATACCGTTGGTTGTCATGAACGCGAAGTTAACACGGCTTAAATCGTTTGGTTTTACCAATAAATGTTGATAGATCAGCATAGCGCAGAAAAACGCAATACCGATATAGTATAAAAAGCCTACGTGTGTTTCAATCGCCGGCATCATGATAAAGATAGCCGAAAGTACGTGTAAAAAGGTTGATAGCCTTAAAGCATTTACTTTACCCAGATACGCTGGAATAGAATGCAAGTTGTTGCTACGGTCGAAATCCTCATCCTGCAAAGCATAAATGATATCGAAACCGCTAACCCAGCATAGTACGGATAAAGAGAAAAATATTGGCGTAATAGCAAATTGACCGGTAACCACTAAATAAGCACCGATAGGCGCCAACGACAGACCCAAACCCAATACCAAATGACAAAGTGCGGTAAAGCGTTTGGTAGCGCTATACCCCATCACTACAAATAAGGCAATCGGCGAAAGGAAAAAGCAAAGTTTATTAATGAACCATGTTGCTGTAATGAACAACAAACAATTAATGATAACAAAAGTTAAAGCTGCTTTAGGGCTTATTCTTCCTGCCGGTATATCACGCTGTTTGGTGCGGGGGTTTTGAATATCGATATCCCTATCCAAATAGCGGTTAAAAGCCATTGCCGAGTTACGGGCGAAAACCATACACAACACCATCAATACCAGTTTAAGCCAGTCGAAATGATATTCTGTTGTAGTTACCGCCAGGAAAAAGCCGATAAAGGCAAATGGCATGGCAAAAATAGTATGGGCGAATGTTACTAAGGATAAGTATTTTTTCATTGTTTGTTATTCTCAAGAGGGGAACTTTGGAAAACTGGTATCTCAAAATTCTGATTAACCACATCAATAAATTCCAAAATCTCTTCCCTACCCAATTGCGTTTCGGAAGAGGTGATGAAATATTGGGGCATTTCGTCAAAAGTTGCTAACAGCGCTTTTCTGAATTTGGCTACGCTTTGATCTGTTTTGATGCTCGATTGTTTATCAGCTTTGGTAAATACCAATACAAACGAGAGGCCTTTTTCGCCAAGCCAGTTGCAAAATTCAAGGTCGATTTTTTGTGGATCGAGACGGCTATCAATCAGCACCATTACGCATTGCAGGCTTTCGCGTTTATCAAGGTAAGTATGGATAAATTTATCCCATTTAGCTTTTTCGCTTTTTGATGCACGGGCGTAACCATAGCCCGGTAAATCCACAATGTACCAACCTTCGTTTATCAAAAAGTGATTGATCAATTGCGTTTTACCCGGTGTTTGCGATGTTTTGGCAAGCCCCTTTTTTCCCGTTAGGGTATTAATAAGCGATGATTTGCCCACGTTCGAGCGCCCGATAAAAGCGTATTCGGCCTTAACCGGTGGAGGTAACTTGCTTACCTGCGTGTTGCTGCAAAGAAATTCGGCCGTTTTTACGATCATGCTGCAAAGGTAGGGTTTTGTTTTTGATTGGTAAATGTTGCAAGTTTGATTGTTAAGCTAAAATAAATGTTTAAACATTTATTTACTTTGCCCCGACACGCTCAGCTCCAAAAACAACTAAATTTGTGATAGTTAACTTTACGGTATAAATAAAAATCGCATCGTTTAACCCCAGACAATCAAACGGAAAAAGAAAAATGAACGAATATAAAATCCCCGCCCAAACCCGCATCGGTCACGTACACTTAAAAGTGAGCGACCTGCAAAAATCACTCGTTTTTATTGTGGTTTGCTCGGCTTCGAAAAAATGGTAACATATGGTGATCAGGCCGCTTTTATCTCGGCAGGAGGTTATCATCATCACATCGGCTTAAATACATGGCATAGCAAAGGTGCTTCACCTGCACCTGAATATGCACCGGGCTTATATCATACTGCTATATTATATCCCGAAAGAAAAGATCTTGCTGTGGCATTGAAAAGATTGATCGATGCGAAATATCCCGTAACAGGAGCTTCAGATCATGGTGTATCTGAAGCCATTTATCTGAACGACCCTGATGGCAACGGAGTTGAATTGTATTGGGACAGGCCTAAAGAAGATTGGCCGGTAGATGCCGAAGGTAAGCTAACGATGTTTACCAGAAGGTTGGATATTGAAGGGTTATTAAGTCTGAACCATGATTCGCTTGATTAAAGGATTTCTTGATAAATGAAAAACGTTGGCTCCAATAAAGTAGCCAACGTTTCTTCTCAAGGTAATCCTCAAATCCTAAAAATCAAGGTTCTACAACTCCTTGATCTTAATATTCCTGAAATAAGCTTTATGCCCATGATCCTGCAAGGCTATCAAACCTGTTTTAGCAGTTCCATAATCCGGATAATCCTTCCATTTACCGGTAGTTTTCTTCATTTTCCAATCGTCGGTCCAGGCTTCAAAGGCTAATATTTTTTTGCCGTTTAGCCAGTGTTCAACGTGGCCGTTGTTAAAGACAATTTTGCTGGTGTTCCAGGTGCCAACGGGGGCCACTTTCTTTTGTGAGTTGGGCAGGTACATGGCATAATCGCAGCCGGTTTTTTGCCAGTCTTCCAGTTTATCGGGCCAGCCCAAATCGTCGATGATCTGGTATTCCGGACCGGTTTCATAAGTTGCATGATACTTCGGATCTTCAACCACGTGGTATATTACGCCGCTGTTGCTGCCTTTATCAATTTTCCATTCCCAACTTAGCTCAAAGTTGGTATAGGCTTTATCGGTAACAATATCGCCGCCGGTATCACCCTGCGCCGCTCCGAGGCAAACGAGCGAGCCATCAACAATGGTCCAGTTTTTTACTTCGCCTTTTTTGTTGAAGCTGTGCCAACCTTTTAGGGTTTTGCCATCAAACAGGCTTACCCAACTGCCTTTTGGAGGTGCATTTTGTTTAGTTGGTTTGGGTTTATGGCCTAGGTTAGCAAAAGTTTGCGTACAGACCATGCCAGCCGCCAACATAACCATTCCTATCTTTTTTAATTGTTGTTTCATAATAAGGTATTTGCTGTGATGGGTTATTTTTTGATGAGCTGCATTTTTTCAGGATCCCAAAACATGGGGCTGTTGTTATAGTAGCTATCATTACATAACAGGGCAGGGGCTGCCGCGCGATAGCCGAAAACAGCATCTTCAGTTACTTTACCTTTATTGCGGATGGCGGTGAAAAAGTTCACCATATGATCATATGGGCCACCTAAATATCCTTTATCTGCATCGAAGGTGATCTCTTCGGGCGCGAGCATTTTTTTGCGTTCGGCGTAACCGCTTCCGGCTTTTTTAAGTTTATCGAGATAGAAAGGATCGTCTGACGACATTACTTTATTGCGCTTCAATGTTACCTTATCCCAGGTAATATCCATCGATCCTTCGCTGCCTACCAGTTTAAGGTAAGTGGTGCCGCTGGTACCATCAACAAAGTTGCAGCGCAGCGATAGGTTAAAGGCAGGGTGTGCTTGTGTTTTAGGATAATCGAAAGTACCTAAAAGTACATCCGGTACTTCGCGGCCGTCGTTCCAGAAACGTAATCCGCCCGAAGCATAAATTTTATTCGGCCCTACAGAATCTGTTATAAAATGGAGGCTTGAAAATAGGTGAACGAACAGATCGCCAGCCATACCTGTGCCGTAATCGGTATAGTTTCTCCAACGGAAGAACCGTTTTTCATCAAACGGACGTTTTTTAGTGTTGCTGATATAGGTTTCCCAATCAACAGTTTGTGTTGATGCATCTTCGGGAATAGGGTATTGCCAAACCTCAAGCGGTGCACGACGGGCCCAGAAACCTTCGGCATAATTTAACTCGCCAATGGCGCCCGACTTTAATAACTCGTGTGCTTTTTCGTTACCCAATGATGATACGCCCTGGCTACCCACCTGGAAAACCATACCGGTATCCTTTTGCGCTTTAATTACAGCCGGGCCTTCGCCAATGGCGTGTACCATCGGCTTTTCGCAATACACGTGCTTTCCGGCATGCATGGCATCAACCGAAATTTGCTGGTGCCAATGATCGGGCGTGCCAACAATCACCGCGTCGATATCCTTACGGTTTAAAATCTCTTTGTAAACACGTGTTGTATAAAGATCAGCTCCCCAACGGGTTTTGGCATCTTTAAGGCGGCCGTCATACAAATCGCAGGCAGCTACCAGTTTTACACCGGGCGTTTGCAGGGCGGTGATAGTATCCTGTGTGCCCATGCCGCCGGCACCTATCAGGGCGATGTTTACCTGATCGTTAGGGCTGTTGCCAACAAGGCGTTTAATAATTGAG
Source organism: Mucilaginibacter sp. CAU 1740 (assembly GCF_039839285.1). Classification (NCBI taxonomy): domain Bacteria; kingdom Pseudomonadati; phylum Bacteroidota; class Sphingobacteriia; order Sphingobacteriales; family Sphingobacteriaceae; genus Mucilaginibacter; species Mucilaginibacter sp. CAU 1740. The sequence continues at coordinate 260,069 of NZ_JBDOQS010000004.1, forward strand.
AATGATTTGGCCTGGCTTTCGGCAGCTACAAGGCTTGAACCGGCGGCAACTGCCGCTGTTGCTGTTGTGAGTTTTTTAATAAAACTACGGCGCGAGGATGCTTGTTCTTCTTTCATACGGTGAGCTAAGGGTGGTTTTGTATAATTTGCTGGTTTACACCGGCGGTGATTGGTTTTTAAAAATAATGATTTGCATTAATAATTAACATAATCACGTCAACTTAATATTGGTGTAACAAGCCATTAAAAATTACAATCACTATCTTTGCCCCCGCAATGAGCAAAACTATAACCCCGTACCGCGACGAGCAGGCTACCAAAAAAGAGCAGGTAGCCGATATGTTCAATAATATATCCAAAACATACGATTTTCTTAATCATTTTATGTCGTTGGGAATCGATATCATCTGGCGTAAAAAGGCTATCAACGAGCTTAAAAAAGATCAGCCTAAATTAATATTGGATGTAGCTACCGGTACCGGCGATTTTGCTTTCGAAGCGTTGTCGATCCTTAAACCCGAAAAAATTATCGGTGTTGATATTTCAAGAGGTATGCTTGATGTTGCGGAGCAAAAAATAGCTAAACGTGGTTTGAGTGATAAGTTTGAAGTGAAACTTGGCGATTCGGAAAAATTACCTTTTGATGCCGATGGTTTTGACGCGGTAACCGTTGCCTACGGTGTACGTAACTTCGAAAACCTGGAGATGGGTCTGGCCGATATTAACCGTGTGTTAAAACCGGGTGGTAAAGCAGTAGTTTTAGAATTTTCAAAGCCAAAAGCTTTCCCGATAAAACAATTGTACAATTTTTACTTTAACTATATTACGCCGGGTATTGGTAAGCTTTTCAGTAAAGATTCGCGGGCTTATAGTTACCTGCCCGAGTCGGTGGCCGCATTTCCTGATGGGAAAGATTTTGTTGCGCTGATGGATAAAGTAGGCTTCAAAAATACCAAATGCAGGCCTTTGGCGTTTGGTATTTGTTCCATATACACTGGCATAAAATAAATTGATGATAAACCGTTACCTGCTTGTTTTTGTATTCCTGTTTTGCTGCAAGCCGTTGTTTGCACAGCGGGTACCTGCATGGGGTGGCGGTGCCGATCAGGAAGATCTGAGTTTCGGCTTTAGCTTCACTTATGTAGCCAGCGATTTTAAAATTAACAGGCAAGCCAACTTCCGCAATGCTTATTTCGATGAGAGCGGCGTTCAGGTTAAAGGCCCGCTTAATACTATCAGTTCAAAAAGCACTCCCGGTTTCGCAGTTGGTTTTTTAACCCGCTACCGGCTTACTGAACACCTGGAGGCGCGTACCAACCCATCATTGGTATTTGCTGATCGCGTTTTACATTATTCATATGTAGACCCATCCGAAGATGTTGATAAAAAGGTGCAAACTACATCGTTAGATATTCCTCTGCTCCTGAAATTAAAATCAGACAGGCTGGGCGATTTTAGGGCCTATGTAGTAGGTGGTCTGAAATATACCCAGGCCATCGGCTCAAAAAAGAATGCTGATGTCAATCTTGATCTATCAGAAAAGCTGGTGAAAAATGTGGGCGGCTTTGCTTCCTACGAGGCGGGTGTTGGTTGCGATATCTATTTTGAATTTTTCAAACTCTCGCCCGAGATTAAGATCTCCAATTCATTGGGGAATGTGCTGCAGCGCGACAATAACCCTTATTCAAGTGCGATCGGCAGGTTGGGTTTGCATACTATTATGTTTAGTTTGATTTTTGAATAGGCGTAAAGCTTTTCTTTGTAGATAGCGTGCGACAGATGTTTGAGCTCGCAAAGGCGCTGAGGCGCAAAGGTTTTTTTAAGATGGCTATATATCGAATGCCGCAGAGATTAAGCACGCAAAGGCGCTAAGACGCAAAGGTTTTTTATAGATAGCTGTAGATCGAACACCGTAAAGATTGAGCACGCAAAGGCGTCCCGCTTGTGCTCATTTATAATGACTGCTTAACCCGGGTTTGCGTTTGTAACGCAAACGGTATGTGTAAAAATCATCTCCTTACCCCCAACCGACAATATTTCAAACTAAAAAACATAATTTCGCTACTTACTTTATAAATCCTATGAGTAAGATTGCTTTAATTACAGGAGCTACCGCCGGCATTGGCGAGGCTTGTGCCCATGTTTTTGCCCGCGAGGGCTACAATTTAATACTGACCGGTCGCCGTTTGGAACGTTTGGAAAAACTGGCTAAACACCTTAACGATAAGTATGGTGTAGAAATAGCCACATCATCGTTTGATGTTCGTAACCGGGAGGATACCATCAATAATCTCGAAGCATTACCCGCCCATTGGAAAAAGGTAGATGTGTTGGTAAACAACGCCGGCCTGAGCCAGGGCCTCGATCCAATTCAAAACGGAAATATCGACGATTGGGAAACCATGATCGATACCAATGTTAAAGGTTTGCTGTATGTAAGCCGGGTGGTATCAAACTGGATGATTGAAAACGGAACAGGCCATATTATTAACTTAGGATCGATAGCCGGTAAGGAAGTTTATGCCAACGGAAACGTATATTGTGCTACCAAGCACGCGGTTGACGCGTTAAATAAAGGTATGCGTATTGATTTGTTACCTCACGGTATTAAAGTTACAGCCATACACCCGGGCGCGGTTGAAACCGAATTTTCGGAAGTACGTTTTAAAGGTGATAAAGAACGCGCCAAAAAAGTTTACGAAGGTTTTGAACCCTTAGCGGCCGAGGACATTGCCGAAACCATTTGGTTTGTAGCATCGCGACCAAAACATGTTAATATAAATGATCTGTTGATCATGCCTACCGCGCAGGCTAACGCCGGTACTATATATAGAGGGTAGGCTACCGATGTGCAGATGTGCGGATTTCAGATGTGCAGATTTTTAATGAATTTGCATGTTTACAGGGATAAGCGAATGATCTGTACATCAAAAACTCACTAATTCACTAAATCAATAATTCACTAATTAAGATATGTCATTAATAACACAAATAGACCAGGATATTAAATTGGCCATGTTGGCCAAACAGGCAGATCGTTTACAGGGCTTACGTGCCATTAAATCTGCATTGCTTTTAGCTAAAACTGAAAAAGGCGCTGCCGATGAACTTACCGAAGACGCGGAAATTAAAGTATTGCAAAAACTGGTGAAGCAACGTAAAGAATCGGCCGATATCTACAAAACCCAAAATCGCGACGATCTGTATCAAATTGAAGTTGCCGAAATGCTGGTAATTGAAGAGTACCTGCCGCAGCAAATGAGCAAGTTTGAAATTGAAGGCTATCTTGAAGAATTGATCGGTCGCATAGGTGCTACCTCGGTTAAAGATATGGGCCGTGTGATGGGGATGGCCAGTAAGGAACTTGCAGGCAAAGCCGATGGCAAAACAATATCCGAAGTAGTAAAACAGTTATTAGGTTAAGCTATCAGTACCGGTTTATTATGCAGCTTTTTAAACATTAATGTTGTGTAAATGTTATCACTCTTAATAAAAGCTTAACATAACTACATTGATAAATAATTGCTATACTTGCTACTTATCACCCGTAATGAACTAATTTTGCGGCTTGTTGATAAGAATTTTATACCGAAAGCGATTTTGGTATAAGCTAATTGGAACATTTATTTTTTTGTAAATTATATGGAATTCGTGCTTAAAGAGGAACACGGTTTTAGTTACATCGATGAGGGCGAAGGAGAGGTGCTGTTACTGCTACATGGATTAATGGGAGCGTTGAGCAACTGGGATGGGGTTATTAATGAGTTTAAATCAAAATATAGGGTAATTATACCAATATTACCTATTTATGATATGCCGCTGATAAGCACAGGGGTAAAAAGCCTGGCTAAATTTGTACACAAGTTTATTAAGTTTAAACAACTTAGTAATATTACACTATTGGGCAATTCGCTTGGCGGGCATGTGGCACTGGTATATTTAACCGCGCATGCCGATAATGTTAAAGCATTGGTGTTAACCGGTAGTTCTGGCTTGTACGAAAACGCCTTTGGCGGTTCGTTCCCGCGTCGTGAAAGTATTGATTTTGTGCGCGAGAAAGTGCAGTACACTTTTTACGATCCGGCCATTGCTACTGATGATCTGGTTGCAGACGTTTATAAAACTGTTAACGATAGGCACAGCGTTATCCGTTTGTTGGCCATGGCAAAATCGGCCATCAGGCATAACATGAAAAAGGAACTGGGAAAAATGAACCTACCGGTTTGTTTGATCTGGGGCCGTAATGACAAAATTACCCCGCCCGAGGTTGCCGTTGAGTTTAACGAACTACTGCCAGATTCTGAACTGCACTGGATCGATAAATGCGGCCATGCCCCTATGATGGAGCATCCCGAAGAATTTAACGTTTTGCTTAAACAGTTTTTAACTAAATTAGAGGCTAAAGTAAATGCATAAATGATAGCACTTGACCTGATAGCTGACTCGATACCACCGGTACACACTTCTGATACCATACAGAAGGTGCTGGACCGCATGGTTGAGTTTCGCCTCAGGCATTTGCCTATTGTTAATGAAGAACAGTTTTTAGGACTCGTTGCTGAGGACGACCTAATAGCCGAGAATGATTACCAAACACAGATAGGCGCGCTTGCCTTATCGTTGGTAAACCCTTATGTGCTGGAAAGTCAGCATATTTACGATGTTATCAGGTTGTTTTATGAGCAGCAGCTTACCGTTGTGCCGGTGCTTGATGATAAAAGCAATTATCTCGGACTCATTTCTATTAATGCAATAACTGAGTATTTCGCAAAGATAACTTCAGTTTCGCAGCCAGGCGGGATAATAGTACTCGAGATCAATAATAAAAACAACTCGCTGGCGCATATGGCCCAGATAGTAGAGTCGGACAATGCCCAGATCCTGAGTTCATATGTTCAAACCTATCCCGATTCAACCCGAATGGAGGTTACGCTTAAAATAAATAAACAGGATATTTCGGCAATAACAGCCAGCTTTTTGCGGTACGAGTATGATATTAAGGCCACTTTTAATCATACTGATATTAATGATACCGCCCGCGATAGGTATGATTCGTTGATGAATTATTTGAATTTGTAGTCTTAAATAGTTGTCATCCTGAGCGGTAGCGAAGGATCTTCTACAACAAGAACATCTGCTATACAGGGCGAAGAAGATCCTTCGTACCTACCCATCACATAATTAAAAAGTGGGTCATGCTGAGCCTGTCGAAGCATGGTGAGTAGGGCCTCTGTGCGCGACTCTTCGACAAGCTCAGAGTGACAGGCCCGCCCGCGAAATGTCATATATCCTTCAGAGGCGAACGCTTTTACTTACTCAGGATGACAAATGTTAAGTGTATCTCACACCAAATTATACGCCTGCGCAAACCTCACTGCATCATAATTATTCTTCAGCCCCAATTTATTTTTAATGTTTTTGCGATGGGTTTCGGCGGTGGCGGGGGCTATAAATAGTTTAGCGCCTATCTCGGTCGAGCTCATACCAATAGCTATACATTGCAATATTTCCTTTTCTCGCCGTGTTAGGGTAGCAAAAAGCAGGCTATTGCGTCGTAAAAAGCTTACCTCGTCCATTAAGCGGTTAACCTTGGTAATAATATGGTGCGTTGGGTCGAGCTTGCTGGCTGTGGTGATCAGGTGTGTAGCCTCGCCGGTGTGGTTGCGGGCAAATATTTTAGTGTTACTCACAAATAATTGCCATTCCTTATTATCGAGTATCCTTACCTGCTGAAAGTATGATACCTGCTCCTGGTTTCCGCCTTTTATCAGCTCAAGAATTTTAGGTACATATTCATTACTATCTTCGGCATTGAAATATTTGGCATGATAAGCTTCCGGACTTATGGTTTTTATTTCATCAAACGTGGTACCTAAAGCATTAAGGCCGGTACGGTTCATGTAAATTATCTGCAAGGTTACTACCTCGTGTATGATCACTGCCGAAGGGAGCTCATCGGCTATAAGCCGAATGCCCTGTAATTTTTGTTCTAAATCCTGATCCATGCAAATAAAACCACCAGTTTAAATGATAAGGCCGCTTAAAAATACTTGAAATTAATTATTTTACCTTGAAGTTATTTGGTTGATTTTACAACCACAGCGTTGTTTTTTAAGAATATTTGCAAACATTAATTGCTAAATTGTGCTTATGCAGATGGGTTTTGCCATTTAAGGCATGTTTTGTAATAGCATACATTATAAATGATACAAGTATTAATTTATCGCCATTACTGCATTAATGTACTTTCAAAGTTCGATATTCGCCTTTTTAAAAAATGAGAATAGCAATTTACGGCAGGCCCTTTAATGAGCCATCTGTTTTACCTTTTATACAGCAGGTTTTTGATAACCTGGCCCAACATGGTGTTGACATCTACGTACACCAGCAGCTTCATGAATATTTGCAGGATAAATTACCCACTATAAAATATACTGTACTAAGGCCGGCCGAAACGCTGAAAGGCTTCATAGATATTTTTATAACCCTGGGCGGCGATGGTACTCTGCTTGATATGGTAACCGTGATCCGCGATTCGGGCATCCCCGTTATCGGTATCAATTTTGGCAGGTTGGGCTTTTTAGCCAGCGTTAATAAAAACGATATCACGGCGGCCATTCACGCGGTAGTGAACCGTCAGTTTACCTGCGATTGCCGCGAGCTGCTCACTGTCGATTCGCCTAATAATGTTTTTGGCGATAATAACTTCGCGTTGAATGACGTAACTATCCATAAACGGGATGATGCCGCCATGATCATTACCCACGTGTTTTTAAATGATGAATTTTTAAACTCATACTGGGGCGATGGCATTATCATATCAACCTCTACCGGTTCAACAGCATATTCGTTAAGCTGCGGCGGACCGATCATTTTCCCGCAATCAAATACAATAGTGGTAACGCCGGTATCGCCGCATAACCTTAATGTAAGGCCAATTGTAATACCGGATACCAGTAAGCTTTGTTTTGAGGTAGAGAGTAGAAGCGCCAGTTACATTATATCGTGCGATTCGCGTACCGAAGTGTTGGATCAAACCGTTAAGTTTCATGTGCAAAAGGCAGGTTTCGAACTTAATTTGATCCGCCTGAATAATGAAAGCTATTTAACTACGTTAAGAAATAAACTATTGTGGGGCCTTGATGCCCGTAATTACTAAATTTATTTAATGCCTAAAATTTTACTCTTCATAGCACTTTTATGCTTTACTTATAGCTTACAGGCCCAAACCTGGGAAATAGGTGGATCTATAGGCGGTGCAGGTTATATTGGCGACCTTAATCCCAATTACCCTGTTAAAGTAAGCGGCTTTTCGGCAGGAGTGTTTGGCAAAAGGAATTTTGATGGATATTTTTCGGCAAAGTTAAATATTGCGGTAGGTAATATTGCCGCTTATGATAGTCGCTCAAAAAATCCGGATTTTAGGCAGCGTAACCTTAATTTTAAAGACCAACTGCGTGAGGCCAGCATCATAGGCGAGTTTAATTTTATGAACTACATTCCAGATGCCGGCCCTAATAAGTACACACCTTATATATTTACCGGCATCGGCGTTACATCGTACGCGCCAAGGGCACAGGATTTCCGGGGACGGGAAGTGGGTTTAAGGCAGCTTAAAACCGAAGGCCAGGCCAGGCCTTATGGCAATAACACTGTTGTAGTTCCATATGGTTTAGGGATAAAATATAACCTTTCAGGTAAATTTACCGTTATGACGGAGATGGGCTACCGTTATGCTTTTACTGATTATTTGGATGATGTTAGCGGTGTTTATGCTGATAAAGGTAGATTTACAACTACTTCCGGTCGCTTGCTTTCTGACAGATCGGGTGAGTTAACCGGTAAATATATAGGTACCATCGGCTCACAACGCGGCGATTCTAAATCGCATGATACTTACTTTTTCCTCAACTTTACTATTGCCTTCACTTTTGTAACCTCCAATTGCTACTATTAATTGCTGTTCGAAAATTTCGGGATAGATTTTCGGAGTAGATTGTTTTGTCTTTTTGGATAATAAAACAATATTTAATTCGTTTTTAAATTAAAATTCAATATTTAATTCTGTATTTGAATTAAATCGTGTAATTTACTATTGTAATTAAATTTTAACCTTAATCCTTAAAGTCATGGCCGAATTAAATGAATCACCACAAAACGCTGGCGGAAAACACAAACGCAAAAAATCAAGCACCCGGATAGATCTTACCGCTATGGTTGACCTGGCATTTTTGCTCATCACCTTTTTTATCATGACCACCACGCTTACTAAACCTAAAGCCATGGATCTGACCATGCCCGACGATGAAGGTAACCACGATTTGCCAGTACCCGCAAGCAGAACCCTTACCATTGTTTTAGGAAAGGATAGCAAGGCAGTGTATTATTTGGGTGAGTTGAAAAATCCGATCATCGCTCCTTCGATAACTGATTTCTCTACCAAAGGGCTGAGGTCGGCTATCATTGAAACAAATAAAAAGGTTCATGATGCCAGCGGCGGCAAAACAATGATCGTGCTGGTAAAACCGAGCGATAAATCACAATACAGCAGTTTGGTAAATACGCTCGACGAGCTGAACATTACCGGCATCCAGCAACATGCCATAGTTGATATTATGCCCAATGATGTTGAGATGCTTAAGCAAAAAGGTATATAATAATGTAATGCTTTTGTAAGTAATTTACACGCAGCTTTTTAATAGGCCGGGTATGTCATTTTTAAATAAATGATGGTATCCGGCCTTTTACTGTTTATTATAGTTAATACAATTATTATCAAAAAGGGCAGTTTATATAGGTAATTGAAAGGTTTTAATGCATTATTTGCAATAACATTTTCTTTTAGTGCAGGATACTAAAAAAATACAAAGTAAGTTTTACCTTTGTACCCTGAAAAATCCGGCAATTTGAATGCTGAAAATGACGGGTACTTGATGGTTTTAACATTGATTTTCTAAAAACCGAATATTGCAGGGCATAATATTGATGAAAAATTTTACACAAGTGTGTTTGTGCCGGGTGGCTTTTGATAATGAGTAATATGGATTATTTGGATCAGATCAATTTGTCGAAAATACCACAGCACGTAGCTATTATAATGGATGGCAATGGGCGTTGGGCTAAGGGCAAAGGCAAATTAAGGATATTTGGCCATCACAACGGTGTAACATCAGTTAGGGATGTTGTTGAAGGAGCCGATAAATTAGGTGTTAAATATATCACACTATATACGTTTTCGTCCGAAAACTGGAACCGCCCCAAGCTGGAGGTAATGGCAATCATGGAGCTCATGGTAAGTACTATCCATAAGGAAGTTCCTGGCTTTATGAAAAACAACATCAGGCTAAACGCTATTGGCGATCTGGACATGCTCCCAGAAAAATGTAATCGTGAACTTCAAAACGCTATTGAAACTACTGCCGGTAACACCGGGGTGGTACTTACGCTGGCTTTAAGTTACAGTTCGCGCCGCGAAATTGTAAGGGCCGCTAAAAACATAGCCATTAAAGTACAAAGCGGTGAGCTTAATATAGATGATATTAGTGAAGATGTTTTTGAGCAAAACCTTTTTACAGGAGATATGCCAAACCCCGAGCTGCTGATCAGAACCAGCGGCGAATATCGCATCAGTAATTATTTATTGTGGCAAATTGCTTACGCCGAATTGTATTTTACAAGCAAATTATGGCCCGATTTCAGGAAGGAAGACCTGTATGAGGCCGTGCTTGATTTCCAAAAACGCGAACGTCGTTTTGGGATGACAAGCGAGCAAGTGAACTAAATTCACTTTTAACAAAAATTAACAACTGTATAAATTATTTTTAGCCCACTAAAATATTCGAATGTATAAATTTCTTTTTGCTATTCTTTTCTCAGTTTTGGCTACTTCGGCATTTGCCCAGATATCCAATGGGCCGAGGCCTACGCTGTCAAAATCGATACCGGCTGATAGTTTAAGTTACCTTAATCCTAAAGATTATATTATTGGTGGTATTACCGTTAGTGGCGCAAAATATCTTGATAAAGACATCTTAGTACAATTATCCAAGTTAACCAAAGGCGATCGGATCAACCTTCCGGGCGAGCGTAATGCCGAGGTAATTAAAAACCTGTATTCGCAGGGTTTGTTTGATGATGTTCAATTAAACATCACCAAAATAAACATGGATACTGTTTATCTTGAAATTGCTGTATCCGAGCGTCCGCGTTTATCGCGTATGCACCTTACAGGCATCCGCAAAGGCGAAATTGAAGATGTACAGAAAAAACTGAATGATCGTGTTGGTAAAATTGTAAATGAAAACCTCATTAGCACTACCACCGCCATCATCAAAAAACACTTTAACGAAAAAGGCTTTTTAAATACCACAGTTACCATTACCCAACGTAAAGATCAGGGTGATGTGAACAGTGTGATATTGGATGTTGCCATTAATAAAAAGACCAAGGTTAAAATTAACGATGTTATTTTTGAAGGTAACAAGGCATTTAGCACAAGTACCTTACGCGGCTTTTTAAGTAAAACCCGTAAACGTAAATGGTATAACCTGTTCGGTTCAAAAAAATTCAAACAGGATAAATACGAAGAAGATAAGCAAAACCTTGTTGAAAAAATGCAGGGAAGGGGTTATCGTGATGCCGAGATCCTGAGCGATTCAGTTTGGAAGCATGATGACGAAACTGTAGACGTAAAACTTAAAGTTTACGAAGGCCCTAAATATTACTTCGGTAAGGTACAATGGTCGGGCAATGCCAAATACAATACTGAGCTATTGAACAGGATCATCCACATTAAAAAAGGTGATGTATTTAGCGAAGACGAATTAACTAAACGTATTAGCGGCCCAACACCGGGTAATGATGATGTTTCGTCATTATACCTGAACGATGGTTACCTTACTTTCAATGCCGATCCGGTTCAAACACGTGTATATAATGATACCGTAGATGTTGACATCCGTGTGTACGAAGGTCCGCAATACACCATTAACCGTGTAATGCTTAAAGGTAACGATGTTACTAACGATAAAGTAGTAATGCGCGAGATCCAAACCAAGCCAGGTCAAAAATTCAACAAAGAGTTATTGATCCGCAGTGCGCGTGAAATTGGTCAGTTAGGTAACTTCGACGAGCAAAAAACCGAGCCGAAACCAACCAACATCAACCCTCAGGATGGTACCGTGGATCTGGTTTATAACGTAGTTGAAAAACCTTCAGATCAGATCGAGCTTTCGGGTGGTTTTGGTGGTGGCCAGTTGGTAGGTACCTTAGGTTTAACATTTAACAACTTCTCGTTAAGAAACCTGTTCCACCTTAAAGCTTACAAACCGTTACCTAAAGGTGATGGTCAGAAACTGAGCTTACGTGGCCAATCAAGCGGTCGTACTTACCAAAACTTCTCGTTTACCTTCTCTGAGCCATGGTTAGGTGGTAAAAAACCTATCTACTTTGCATTGTCGGCTTATACACAGGGAAGTTCAACCGGTCAGTACTATCCAAAATCAAGCCCTTACTATAATAACTTACGTATTAATGGTGTGGGTGTTACGTTGGGTAAACGTTTAAAATGGCCTGATAACTACTTCCAGTTAAACTACTCGCTTAACTTTGATCACTATAGTTTGGATAACTATACCGGTTACCTGTTCACCAATGGTACATCGTATAACATCAAGTTAACACAAGAGTTAAGCCGTAACTCGATAGATGCGCCAATTTTCCCAACTTCGGGTTCAAACATCAAGTTAACTATCCAGGCTACACCGCCATACTCGTTGTTCAATAACATCAACTATAAAATAGCTACACCAGAAGAACGCTACCATTTTGTGGAGTACTACAAATTCAAGTACGATGCACAATGGTTCTCGAAACTGGTAGGTAAGTTTGTATTGATGTCGCAGATTAGGTTTGGTTTCCTTGGTCAGTATAACCATGAGGTTGGTCCATCACCGTTCGAGCGCTTTAAATTGGGTGGCGACGGTATGCAGAGCTACCAGTTTTTACAGGGTAGTGAGATCATCGGTTTACGTGGTTACCAAAACTTCTCTATCGTACCTGATGGTTCGGGCGAGGATCAGAATACTAACACTGGTAGCGCTATTTACAATAAATATACATTGGAGCTTCGTCACCCGGTTATCGCCAGCCAATCGGCAACTATATTCCTGTTGGCCTTTGCCGAAGGTGGTAATGCCTGGAACCAGTTTAGCCAGTTCAATCCGTTTAACGTAAGGCGTTCGGTAGGTGTGGGTGCAAGGATATTTTTACCTATATTTGGTTTACTTGGTTTGGATTATGGCTATGGCTTTGATAAAATACCTGGACAACCGGATGCAAATAAAGGCCAGTTCCATTTTACAATTTCTCAGAGTTTATCCGGCGGATTTAATTAATTTGCGTTACGATATATGAAGAAGATAATTTTATTAGCCTTTTTAACGTTTACTGCTTTTGCAGGTGCATACGCGCAACGTTTTGCTTATGTTGATTCGGATTACATATTAAAGCACATGCCGGAGTATGCTTCATCACAAAAGCAACTGGCTGCATTATCTGATCAATGGCAAAAAGAAGTTGATGGCCGTTTTCAGGAGATCGACCGCTTGTATAAAGCCTACCAGGCCGATCAGCCGTTGATGACGCCTGATATGAAAAAACGCCGCGAGGCCGAAATTGTAGAAAAAGAAAAGGCCGCGAAAGATTTTCAACGCCAAAAGTTTGGTCCGGATGGTGAGCTTTCACAAAAGAGCACCGCCTTGATTAAACCAATTCAGGATAGGGTGTCTAAAGCTGTACAAGCAGTGGCCGAGGGCGATAACCTGGATATGATATTTGATAAAAACAGTGAGGTAATGATGTTATATGCCAACCCGCGATATGATAAAAGCGCGGATGTGATAACAAAATTAGGCCTCAAACCCGGAGTACTTGCTAAATAATTTTATTTAATAAATCGAACTATTATTAATTCTCAGAACACGAAAAATGAAAAAACTATTTAAAGTTGCCTTAGTTGCAGTAGGTATGTTATTTGCGGGCAGCTTTGCAAATGCTCAGTCTAAAATTGGTCACATTAACTTTAACCAGCTTATTGATCTGATGCCCGAAACTAAAACTGTTTCTACTTCACTACAGGCATATCAAAAAACTTTCGTTGATCAGATGACCACCATGAACAACGAATACCAGGCTAAGGTTAAAGATTACACCGACAAAAGAACAACCATGACCGATGCCGTTCGTACTGCAAAAGAAAATGAGTTGACAGACATGCAAAAACGTATGAACGATTACCAAAACAATGCCCAGCAACAAGTTGATGCTAAAAGGCAGGAATTAGGTAAACCTATCATTGATAAAGCTACCACTGCTGTACAAGCTATCGCTAAAGAAAAAGGCTACGCTTACGTGTTAGATTCATCACAGATCACTTTGTTGGTATCTCCTGATGCTGACGACCTGATGGCTGCAGCTAAATTGAAATTAGGCTTGAAATAATAAAAAGCTAAAAAAAACTTGAAAAAGCGCCCTGCATATACGGGACGCTTTTTTTATGTTTGCGGGGCACAGTAAGCTGTTTCAAATAAATTTACCCGGTTTTTGATGTTCCTGTTCATCGTAAAGCTTAGGTAGATTTTAAAATATCAGCAGGTAAGGTGCCTATAAAATCATAAAACAGAATAGTAAATAAACACAGGACAAAACAAATGAAGAAGTTTTTTAAAGTTGCCTTAGTTGCCGCGGGCATGTTATTCGCCACCAGCTTTGCTAAAGCGCAAACCAAAATTGGTTATATCAATTTTAGCCAGGTTATTGATCAGATGCCTGAAACTAAAACTGTTTCTGCATCATTACAAGCTTTTCAAAAAACATTTATTGATCAGCTTACTACAATGAACAATGAGTTCCAAACCAAAGGTGAGGACTATCAAAAAAACCGCGCTACCATGACCGACGCGGTACGTACTGCCAAAGAAGCTGAGCTGCAAGACATACAAAAGCGTATGAATGATTACCAAAACAACGCACAGCAACAAGTTGAAGCTAAAAAGAACGAGTTGGGCAAACCACTTGTTGATAAAGCAACTACTGCTGTACAAGCTGTAGCTAAAGAAAAAGGTTATGCTTACGTTGTTGATTCATCACAGGTAACTTTAATTGTATCGCCTCCGGGAGATGATATGATGGCTGCCGTTAAATTGAAATTAGGTTTAAAATAAGATCACCTTTAAGTAATTTATACCAAAGCGCCCCGTAATTGCGGGGCGCTTTTTTTATGTTTGTGTATGTCAAATCAACCAATTGGTATTTTTGATTCGGGCTTTGGCGGGCTTACCGTGTTTCGTTCTATCATTGAACAGCTGCCGGGCTACGATTATATTTACATGGGCGATAATGCCCGTGCGCCATACGGCAACCGCTCGTTCAGCACCATACACCAGTACACCTGGGAGTGTGTGCAATGGATGTTTAACCAGGGCTGCCCGCTGGTAATATTGGCTTGCAATACCGCTTCGGCAAAAGCCCTGCGTACAATACAGCAACAAGATCTTAAGCATATTGATGATCCGTCAAAACGGGTATTGGGCGTTATCCGTCCCACTGCCGAGGTTATTGGCAATTACTCTAAAACCGGCGAGATTGGGGTGTTAGGTACCAAAGGCACGGTAACATCAGGCTCATACCTTTTGGAGATCAATAACTTTTTCCCTGATATTAAAGTGCATCAGCAGGCTTGCCCGCTTTGGGTACCGCTGATTGAAAACGGCGAGTACGATAAACCGGGTGCCGATTTTTTTGTGCAGCTGTACCTTGATCAGATCATGGCGCAGTCATCAAACATCGATACTATATTACTGGCCTGCACACATTACCCTATCATCCAGGATAAAATAAAAGCATACTTACCCGAAGGTATCAATGTAGTTGGCCAGGGCGATATCGTAGCCAAAAGCCTGGTTGATTATTTGAACCGTCATCCGGAGATTGAACAGAAAATAACCCGTAACAATACAACCGAATTTTATACCACCACTGATGATACTGCCGATTTTGATCATCATGCTTCGCTGTTTTTCTCGGCCCCGGTGAAATCTAATTTTATATCGGCTAA
The DNA here is from genome assembly GCF_039839285.1 of Mucilaginibacter sp. CAU 1740. Classification (NCBI taxonomy): domain Bacteria; kingdom Pseudomonadati; phylum Bacteroidota; class Sphingobacteriia; order Sphingobacteriales; family Sphingobacteriaceae; genus Mucilaginibacter; species Mucilaginibacter sp. CAU 1740. The sequence goes on from NZ_JBDOQS010000004.1 coordinate 275,183, forward strand.
TGATTTGGTAGTTTGCAAGTGAGTGGTTGATTGGGTTGATTAGGTGAGTGGTTAAAAAGAACATCTGCCGCGGGTTTAGCGCAGCGTAACCCGTGGCCTAAAATAGTTCGGGTCTCTGACCCGAGTATAACTTAAGTCTCACGCAAAAGTATCTGCCGTAGATTTAGCAGCGCAACCTGTAGCTGGTCATAGCTAAGCTTATTGTTTAAGTCCCACGCGGGTCAGAGACCCCAAGGGTTTTACACCACGGGTTACGCTGCGCTAAACCCGCGGCAGCTATTTCTGATTCAGACAGACAACCACTCACCTAATCAACCCAATCAACCATTCTCTTAAAAACAACTTACCCTACCAACTTTATATATAAAGTAATCATTCTAAATAACGTAACATTTACTTAAGTTTGCACCCTTAAGTAAATATTCCTGTTGAACTATTATATAACATATTTTATCGCGGCAATTGGGTTGTTCAGTTTTTCGGCCTTTTTCGCTTTATTCGGTGTATATGCCGAGCGTAAAATATCTGCTTTTATACAGGATAGGCTTGGTCCCACGGAGACGGGAAAATACGGCACGCTGCAAACGCTGGCCGATATTTTAAAAATGCTGCAAAAGGAATTGATAGTTCCCGCGGCTGCCGATAAGTGGTTGTTCATGCTGGCCCCGGCTGTAATATTCATTGCCGTTTACTTAGGTTTTGCGGCCTTACCCTGGGCTCCCGGGTTGATCCCTTCAAAAACTAATATTGGTTTATACTACATCTTCGCCATTATTTCGATAGAAACATTGGGGATACTGATGGCCGGATGGGGATCGAACAATAAATACTCCATATTGGGTGCAATGCGTTCGGCTGCGCAGATCATCTCGTACGAGATCCCTGCGGGTTTCGCTATCATATCGGTAGTGATGATAGCCCAAACGCTCGATCTGCAGGTGATCAGTAATCAGCAGGGCATCCTTGCTGCCGAGAAAATAAAATTCGCTGGCTTTTGGGATGTTACGAATATCGGTGGCCTGTTTAGTTGGAATGTATTCCGCGCGCCGCATTTGCTGATAGCTTTTGTGATCTATTTTATAGCTTCACTGGCCGAAAGTAACCGCGCGCCATTTGATATTCCCGAAGCCGAATCAGAATTGGTAGCAGGTTTCCATACCGAGTTTACCGGGATCCGTTTCGCATTGGTGTTTTTGGCCGAGTATTCGATGATGTTCCTGGTATCTATGATAGCAGTGATATTGTTTTTAGGAGCCTGGAACACACCTTTGCCAAACATTGGCAGTGTAAAACTGGCAACATGGACAACCAACATACCCTGGGGGATATTTTGGGTGGTGCTAAAAACACTGGGCCTGGTAGCCGTGCAAATGTGGATCAGGTGGACACTACCCCGTTTGCGGGTTGATCAGCTGATGAACCTTTGCTGGAAAGTATTAACCCCGCTGGCTTTTGCCTGTATGCTGATATCGGGCGTGTGGCGTTTGTGGTTGATGTAGTTTGGGGAAGAGAGAGGCAAGAACTCAAGAATCAGGAAGCAAGTAAGAAGCAAGAACCGGGAAGCAAGACAAGAAATAATAAAACATAAATTAAAATAACGTAGGTCAGGCAAATCCTGAAATCATAATAATCACGGTTCAGGATCAGCGAAATCAACGTAATCAAAATAATCAACGGTGCAGAAAGTAATTAACGCATTCACAACAGCATGGAAAGGTTTAAGCCTTACCATCCATCACCTTTTTGTGGGTAACACAAAGCGTGAGGTGCTTACCGTGAGCGATAATAATTACTTTAAACAACTGGAGCATGGCACCAATACCATTCAATATCCTAAGCAACAACTACCCGTACCCGAGGTTGGCCGTTACCAGCTGGATGTGGAAATGGACGATTGTATTGTATGCGATCTCTGCGCCAAGGTTTGCCCGGTTAATTGTATCGATATCGAATCGATCAAAGCTACCGAGGCTATCGGCCAAACATCCGATGGTACAACCAAACGCTTGTATGCCGCCAAGTTTGATATTGATATGGCCAAGTGTATGTATTGCGGCCTGTGCACCATTGTGTGCCCAACCGAGTGCATCACCATGACTAACCAATACGATAAAACCGTATTTCAATTAAGCGATCTGGTTTACCAGTTTTCGGACATGAGTCCGGAAGATGCCGCCGAAAAACGTGCATTGTTTGATAAACAACAAGCCGAAAAGCAAGCCGCCAAGTTGGCCGCCATGAAACAAAAGGAGGGAGGCGCATGAGCCTGATCCGCGTTTTGTTTTATGTGATGAGTTTTATCGCCATTGCTTCGGGTCTTTACGCTGCCCTGAGCAAAAATCTGGTACGAAGCATTTTTATATTTTTTGTTACCCTGTTTGCCCTCGCCGGACTATATGTAATAGCCCTGGCCGATTTTGTGGCAGTGACCCAGGTAGTAATTTATGTAGGCGGCATTTTAGTGCTCATCCTTTTTGCCTTCATGCTTTCGGGCCGTGAAACATTGGATGTGATCCAGCAGCGCAAAGGCAAGTTCATTAATATGGCTAAAGTGCCTGCCGTTATTTTGGCGGTATTGTTTTTGGTAGTGCTTGTAAACGTGATACTGAAGGCCGACGCCGATAACTTGCCATGGATAAAGCAGGCTATCGCGCAAAAAAACGAGATCACGCCAACTTCTTCAACTATTGATAACATTGGCGTTAATCTCATGACCACTTATCTGCTACCCTTCGAAGCTATATCAATTTTATTGCTGATGGCTTTGGTAGGCGCGGCGCATTTATCACGTAAGGAGGGCAGGGCATGATCACCTTAACCGATTTTTTACTGGTAGGCGCGATACTGTTTAGTACGGGCATATATATGATCGTATCTAAACGTAACTCGATACAGGTACTGATAGGTATTGAATTAATGCTGAACGCGGCCATTTTAAACCTGGTTGCATTTGGCAGGTTTGATAAGCTGAAAAACGGCGGGCAGGTGTTCGCCCTGTTTGCTATTGTGCTGGCGGCGGCAACTACCGCGGTGGCATTAGCTATTATTCTGAATGTTTACCGGAGATATAAAACTATCGATCCGGATGAGATTAAAAATTTGAGGGATTAAAAGATGAAGCAGTTTCTATTTATTGCATTTTGCTTTATCGTGCCAATGCTTGTAAAAGCCCAGCAACGCGATACCATGTATGTTACCAATGGCAAAATGGCATTTCACGATGCGTCTACCAAAAAAGGTAAAGCTTATATTGAAATAGACGGTGAAGTTTTTACCGGAAAACTAAGCAGTATTAATATCAATGATATACAGGAGCTTAGTTTTATAAAACCTGCCGATGCTAAAACCTTATATGGCAATAAAGGCGTAAACGGAGCTTATCTTATAAAAACAAAAAAAGGTATGGCAGCAGCCATGCAGCCACCTGCCGACCTGCCTTTAGATGATAACAAAGGCCCGTATAACCATTCATTCGCTCAGCCAAAAACGGATGTGAATGATACCGTAAGCTACGTTGTCGACGGCGAGCCATCTACAGGCGAGAAAGTTAAGGCCTTAAACCCGGATGATATTTTTAGCGTTAATGTACTCAAAGATGCAAGTGCCGATCCTTCTTTAAACCATGTAAATAAAGGCGTGGTGATGGTAATCACCAAAGCCAATGTAGTTAAAGCATATAAACAAAAATTCAGTCGGCTTTCAAAAGAATATAAGGCTTATCTTGATGCACATCAAAATGATGACAGCGGTATTGCTTATAAATACGAGAATGGGTCATTACATGCAAAATCGCACCAGGAAATAGATTTTTTATATCAGTTTAAAATAGAAGATATCAAAAAAGCAGTTTTTACAGAAACTCATAAAAAGGGTTCTGCTACAGTTTCGCCAACCCTTTTAATTATCGCTAAATAGTAAATTGAACATCGCGCTTCCATATACCGATCCAAACATTATCTACTACGTACTCGCGGTTGTAGCATTGCCGCTGCTTGCCGCCTTGATCAACTTTTGGTTGCCTGCAAAAAATAAAGCTACCGGGGTAATATCAACGCTGGCTATTGTTGCGGGTTGCGTACTATCGGTAATCGTATTCAGTAAGGTATGGAACAAGCAGCCGGTACATACGCAAACGCTATGGTTTACCATTGGCCAAACCAAAGTTTTCGCGGGTATCCTGTTAAATAATATTTCGGTGCTCATGCTGTTGCTGGTATCGCTTATCGCTTTGCCGGTACATATCTACTCAACAGCATACATGAAGCATGATGATAGGTACGGCCGTTATTTCACCTACCTCAGCTTTTTCTGTTTCAGTATGCTGGCTTTGGTGGTAATTGATAGCCTGGTGCTGTTTTACGCTTTTTGGGAGCTGGTTGGCTTTTCATCATACCTGCTCATTGGTTTCTGGTTTACGCGCGATAAAGCGGTTCAGGCCAACAAAAAGGCTTTCATCATGAACCGCATCGGTGATATCGGTTTATTGAGTGCCATTATTATCATTTTTGCCCAGTTCCGTACTTTCGATATTGCTACGCTTTTCGCCGATGGCGGATTGGTGTTTAAATCTTTTATAAAAGATGGGATGTGGATCTCGGCCACTAACCAAATGCCTGTAACCTGGCAGTATGTAGCTTGTGCGGGTATTTTTATGGCAGTTGCCGCTAAGTCGGCTCAATTCCCGTTGCACACCTGGCTACCCGATGCCATGGAAGGCCCAACTTCGGTTTCGGCACTCATTCATGCGGCTACCATGGTTGCAGCTGGCGTGTTTTTATTAGGCCGGGTTTATCCGTTTTTTACCGATACAGAGTTAACCGTGTTGGCTATTATTGGTTGTTTCACTGCTTTTATGGCGGCAACTATCGCCCTCACCCAAAACGACCTGAAAAAAGTGCTGGCCTATTCAACCATATCGCAGTTGGGTTACATGACCCTGGCTATGGGAGTTGGGGCTTATGGCTCATCGTTGTTTCATTTGGTTACACATGCCTTTTTTAAATGTTTACTGTTTTTGGTAGCCGGGGTGGTGATCCACGAAATGCAGCACATCAAAGAAGAGAACAACCTCGATATCGATCCGCAGAATATCCAGCTGATGGGGGGCTTGCGAAAAAAACTTCCGGTTACTTTTATTGTAGCAATTGTTGGCTCGCTGGCGTTAATTGGTATTCCCTTAACTTCGGGTTATCTATCTAAAGATGGCATTCTGATCCAGGCTTTTGAATGGAGCGATGGCCGTAGCGCATGGTTGAAACTGGTGCCCATTGGCGCTTTGGTTACCAGCTGGCTTACCGCGTTTTACGTTACCAGATTGATAGCAAAGGTGTTTTTTGGTGAGTTCAGGTTATTAAAAAAACGTCCTCAACTTAAAATGCACATTAGCGATGGTGGCTGGCAATACCGTGTACCGTTGATATTACTGGCTATTTGCAGCTTGTTCCCGCTGTTTTCGCTTAATCCATTTTTTTATGAGGATGCCTGGCTGTTTGAGAGTTTAAAACCAGCCAATTCTTTGGCGAGAGAAAACATCTATCACAGCATTATCCCAATAGGGGTGAATATCCTGAGCGTGTTTGTGATTTACTTCGCCTACACCATCTACACCGAAAAAAGGATCTTCAGGTTTTCGCAAACCGGCTTTTTATATCGCTTATCTTACAATCAGTGGTACCTGGATAAAATTTATAAACGTGTGGTTGTAAAACCCGTACTTGGTCTGGGAAAATTTTGCTTTTGGTTTGATCGGAATATCGTTGATGGGATCATCCACCTGCTGGATAACATCATCCGCAAGATAGCTGCGCTAACCGCCTGGGCGGATAAATATATTGTCGACGGATTTTTGCACGGGACGGCTGCATTGGTGCAAAGTATTGGCAATTTTGCACGTAAATTTCAAAACGGCAAAGTACAGTATTACCTGTATAGCATGCTGTTGATAGTATTGATACTGTTTGTTTTAAAAATATTGATCTGAATTTAATGAACCTGTTAACACTGCTCATATTTATACCCGTACTGTTTGCGCTGGTTATTGTGCTGCTGCCATCATCGCAGCGGGGCAGCTTTAAATATATTACCCTGCTGGCCACTTTAATACAGTTAGGCATCAGCATATATATTTATCTCAACTTTAAAACCGGTGCCGCATCGGCGGGCATTAATCACGAAGAGCAATTTCAGTTTGTACATAAATTGCCCTGGATAGCGCTGGATCTGGGTAATATGGGCAAAATGCAGATCGATTATTTTGTTGGGATTGATGGTATTTCGGTAACGCTGCTGGTAATGTCGGCACTGGTAATGGCGGTGGCTACGCTGGCTTCGTGGGAGATCAAGAGTAATTTGAAAGGCTTCTTCCTGTTGTTCCTGTTGCTGGATATGGCGGTAATGGGCGTATTCTGCGCGCTGGATTTCTTCCTGTTTTATCTGTTTTACGAGTTGATGTTGCTGCCGCTTTACTTTTTGATAGGCATGTGGGGCGGCGTGCGCCGTGAATACGCGGCCATCAAGTTTTTCCTGTACACCCTATTCGGTTCGGTATTTATGTTGCTGGTGATGGTGGGCTTGTACCTTTCTGTAAATGATCCTGCAACAGGCAGCCATACGTTTAATATTATCCAGATGATGAACCCGGCCAACTATGCCAATGGTTCGGTATTTTCTGCCGCCGCACATCAAACTATATTGGGGATGCCAGCCCGCACGGTTGGTTTTGTTGTATTGTTTATCGCCTTTGCTATTAAAGTGCCGGTAGTGCCATTGCACACCTGGTTGCCTGATGCCCACGTTGAGGCACCTACACCGGTATCTATCATCCTGGCAGGTGTGTTGCTAAAAATTGGTGGCTACGGTATCATTCGGATTTGTTTAGGGATTTTCCCGGAGATAGCTTCATCAGGAGCTTTCTGGATCGGTTTGATAGGCGTTGTTTCCATATTATATGGTGCCTGCAACGCGCTGGCTCAACGGGATCTTAAACGATTGATCGCCTACTCATCCGTATCGCACATGGGTTTCGTATTGCTGGGCATAGCTTCGCAAACTGCGGAAGGTGTAAGCGGTGCAATGATGCAAATGGTGAGCCACGGCTTTTTATCATCGATGTTATTCTTCTTGGTTGGTGTAGTGTACAACCGTGTACACGATAGGGATATTTACCATTTTCGCGGATTGGGTACGCAGATGCCGCAATATACAGCCTTTGTTATGGTAGCCTTTTTTGCTTCGCTTGGTTTGCCGGGTTTCTCGGCATTTGTGGCCGAAGCATTTACGCTGGCAGGTACATTTAAATCGCCAACGGTAAATGGTTTGCTGCCTTATTGGATGGCGGTTTGCGGCTCGGTAGGTATCCTGCTGGGTGCGGCCTATCTTCTCTGGACGCTACAGCGCATGTTCTTCGGAAAAGTATCCCTGAAAGGTGGCGAGGTTTGGAAAATAGCACTGACCGACGTAAACCTTCGCGAAAAACTGGCACTCATCCCTATGGCTGTTGCCGCGCTTGCTTTAGGCCTGATGCCTTCGTTGGTATTTGGCAAGATCAACGATTCGGTACTGGCGCTGATCCAGTTTTTACAGACTAAATAAAATATTACTAACAACTCTAAAGATCATTCAAAATATCTAAATGCACGATCTGTTACCCCATATACCAGCACAGTTAAATGATGTTTTTGGCAGCATACCATACTTTATGCCCGAAATTTATTTAACCGTGCTTTTTTTGGCGGTACTGGTTGCCGATTTATTTGTAGGCCGTCGCTCTGTTGAGTTTTGTAAGGTACTGGCCTGCGGTGGTTTGTTGGTAGTAATATTAAAAGATATCACACAGTTGGCGCAGGTTCAGACCGCCTCATACGCGTTGTTTAGTAATATGCTGTTGCTGAGCAAGGCATCGGTACACATTAAGTTGATAATAGATGTGCTATCGTTTATTTTGCTATTGTATTTTACATGGGATGATAAACTGAAGGAGCATATAAAAGGTCTGTCTGATCTGTACACTATCACCATCGCTTCTGTATTGGGTTTACATTTAATGGCAATGGCCATTAATTTACTCTCGGTTTACCTGGCTATTGAAATGGTTTCGCTGGCATCGTACCTGATGGTGGCCTACCGGTCGGAAACACCGCTAAGTTCAGAAGCCGGATTAAAATATGTACTATTTGGCGCGGCCTCTTCGGCAATTATGCTTTATGGTATCTCGTTGCTGTATGGCTTTAGTGGTTCGCTCGATCAGTTGGCCGATAATAGCATCGTCCAGTTATCAAAAGTAAATGAAGCAAGCGCCTCGGTGGCTTTGCTGTTGTTATTGATAGGTATCGGGTTTAAACTATCATTTGTACCGCTACATTTTTGGGTGCCCGACGTTTACCAGGGCGCGCCTACACCGGTAACCGCTTACCTTTCAACGGTACCTAAAATAGCCGCGTTTGGCTTGCTCGTAAATATTTTGCCACCGTTTTTATCAGATACAAGCTGGAAAGGTGTAAATGTTGGTCAGGTTTTATCGGCAGTGGGTATTATCACTATGATTGCCGGAAACTTTGCTGCGGTATTGCAAAGCAACGTGAAAAGGATGCTGGCTTATTCAAGCATAGGCCATACAGGCTTCGCTTTAATGGCTATTGTAACCTTTAGTGCGCAAGGTTTATCGGCATTGATATACTATTTGGCTGTTTACGCTTTGGCCAATATAGGTGCGCTGGCATTAGCCTCCTACTTTAGCAACATTCTAAACGCCGAAGATGTGGAAAGTTACAAAGGTTTAGGCCTAAAATACCCTGTAGCATCGGTTTGTTTCGTAATTATCCTCGTTTCTTTAACCGGAATCCCGGTTACTGCGGGTTTTACCGGGAAATTATTTGTGTTTTCGGCAGTTTATAGCGTTTATCAGCAAACTCAAAGCGTTTGGATGCTTGCTTTGATGATAACAGGTGCCCTAATTACCGTTGTATCGCTTTTTTACTATCTTAAAATACCTTTGTATTTATTTTTAAAAAGAACAGAAAATGCTGAAGTAGCCAGCGAAAAATCATATAACCTGCTTGTTTTGGTTGTGATAATTAGTTTTCTGTTGATTTTACTTGGAATATTTCCGGATTTGTTGATAAAACACCTGTAAAATTAAAATCCTGATCTTTTTTTAAACAAAACTCAATTTTTTTCTTTTGTTTTTGGGAAAAGTGTTAACTTTCGACACGATTTAAATTATATTTTCTTATAATACATGAAGAGGTATTTCCCTTTTTTCCTGATCTTAGTTATCCTTTCCCTTACTTTTATTTTTCCTTCTGTTGATTTTAAAAACGAAGGCCATCCAAACTTCAATACCGGCGATATAGCCTGGATGTTAATGTCGACGGCATTGGTTTTGATCATGACGCCCGGACTGGCATTCTTTTACGGCGGCATGGTTAATAAAAAGAACGTGATCTCAACCATGCTGCAAAGTATTGTTTGTATGGTGATCATCACGGTAATGTGGGGTATTTTCGGTTTCAGTTTAGCGTTTGGCGATAGCTTTTACGGAATCATCGGTAATCCATCTACCTTTTTTATGATGAAGGGCATGCTGGGTAATGCTACCTGGAAGGCAGCGCCAACCATTCCGCTACTGCTATTCGCTATGTACCAGTTAAAGTTCGCTATCATTACCCCGGCACTGATCACCGGTGCTTTTGCCGAGCGGATCCGCTTTAATTCGTATATCATATTCCTTGTATTGTTCTCCATTTTCATATTCTCGCCATTGGCGCATTGCACCTGGCACCCGGATGGCATCCTGGCCAAATTTGGTGTGCTGGATTTTGCCGGTGGTACGGTAGTGCACATGTCGGCCGGATGGGCTGCTTTGGCATCTGCCCTATATTTAAAACGCCGTAACGAGGCTAACCATGCGCCGGCCCGTATTACTTATGTGATGATCGGTACCGGTTTATTATGGTTTGGCTGGTTTGGTTTCAATGCAGGTTCGGCGTTTGGAGCTAATCATTTGGCGGTAACCGCTTTGGCTACCAGTACTACAGCATCGGCCGCGGCAGGTGTTACCTGGATCTTTTTTGATATGCTGCTTGGTCGTAAGCCATCGGCTATGGGTACCTGTATTGGGGCGGTAGTTGGTTTAGTGGCTATCACCCCGGCTGCGGGTTTTGTATCTGTACCGCATTCGCTGGCTATCGGTATTATCTCCGCGGTGATAAGTAACCTGGTGGTTGAATGGCGTACCCGTACCAGCATTGATGATACACTGGATGTATTTCCTTGCCATGGCGTAGGCGGTATGGTAGGTATGCTTTTAACAGGTGTATTTGCAAGCCAGCAGGTAAACAAGCTTAACACTACGGGTAACGGCCTGTTTTTTGGAGAAACTCACCTGTTTATTGTTCAATTTGTGGCCCTTGTGGGCGTATCTATATTCGCCTTCTTCGGTTCGTTACTTTTGTTAAAGATCACCGACATGATCTCTCCATTACGTGTATCGGCCGAGGAAGAAGATCAAGGACTTGATTTAAGCCAGCACGGCGAAAAATTATAAGCACATTTTCCAACCAATCAACTTAACCTGAAAGATCTCCGGCCGAAAGGCCGGATTTTTTTGTTTTAAGATTTCTCCATCACTTAATCTGCCGCGGGTTTAGCGATAGCGTAACCCGTGGTGTAAAATTACTTAAGTCTCAGACTTAAGCCACAAAAAGCAAAACCATGTTAGATGAGTTATCCGCCATAGTTAAGTTATCGCTAACTCGGCGGCAGGTGGTGCTGGTTTGTTGGGGTTAAGTCAGAGACTTAACCGGTTATTCCCACGGGTTACGCTATCGCTAAACCCGCGGTAGTAAAATAATAACAAAACGCAAAACAAAACCCCTCTTTGCGCAGCAGAGAGGGGTGACAAGCGAAGCGAAGTCGGGGTGAGTAACCTACTCCGCCAACTCAGCAACCAAACTATCCACCGGATCATCAACCCGTTTAATATGGATATTATTAACAGGCTTCACCACTAACGGGATTTTTTCAACCCTCGTTTCGCTGGTATCCAGACCAAAAGCTTTAGCCTCAGATTGTGCAAGCTTTTTAATAGCGAAATAGCTATTCAAAATAAAACCTTCGGATACGCTGAACAGGTTATTGTACGATAGGAATTTCTCCATAATAACAAACCTGAAATCGGCAGCCATACCATGCTCTTTTAATGATGGATAATTACTGGTGATATCAATCTCGCCGCGCTCAACCATATCTTCCACCACTTTGCGGAACAATACGTTAACCCTTGGCTGGATCCTAAAGCCAAGGCGGAATTCTACACGGATCACCTTACCCGGTTCTATCTGATCAACGCTGTACTCCATGGTATAAGGCTCGTCGGTGCGCTCAATGTGCACAAACCAATAGGTATCGGCACGTTTTGGGCGACGGCTCATGATGGAGTAGATGATCTTTTCTTCTATCTGTTTGCTGTTGTTGGCTTTGGTTAGATAGATCAAATGGGTAGCATATTTATTTACGGTAACATCATTGCTCAAAGCATTAAGCAAAGGCAATTTTTCTTTTATATCGATAAAATGGAGGAAACGGTTGTTGATCTTCCGCGCCCTGAACCAGGTGTACATGGTGAAGATCAACCCAACTTCAAATCCAACAAAAAACAAACGTTTTACAATTTTAACCGCGTTGGCCACAAAGAATGAAAACTCAACAGTTACAAACAAACACAAAATAATGGTAACCAACCAAACCGGCCAATGCTTAACGTAACGCATAAAGTAATACATCAAAATGGTGGTGCTAAGCATGGCAATGGTGATACTGAAACCGTAAGCAGCAGTCATAGCGGCCGAAGTACGGAAATACATCGACACCAAAATACAGCCTATGCAAAGCATCCAGTTAATGCTGGGGATATAGATCTGTCCACGGATGTTTGATGGGTATTTGATGGTGATACGTGGCCAGAAATTCATGCTCACCGCCTCGCTGATCAAAGTAAACGAACCGCTGATCAAAGCCTGGCTGGCAATAATGGTTGCCAGTGTGGCCAATGCCACAGCCGGTAAAAGGAAGGTGTGGGGCACTATCTCGAAGAAAGGGTTAACACCGGTAAAGTTTTTATCCGGAGCCTGCGATAAAACCCATGCACCCTGACCAAGGTAGTTAAGGATAAGGGTTGTTTTTACAAAGATCCAGCTTACCTGTATGTTTTTTCTGCCGCAATGGCCCAGGTCTGAGTATAAAGCTTCGGCACCGGTAGTACATAAAAATACCGCGCCTAACAGCCAAAAACCTTTGGGATGCGTCATTAACAAGTGAATACCATGATATGGGTTAAGCGCTTTAAATATAGATGGATAGTGGGCTACCTGCATAACACCTAATACACCCAGCATTAAAAACCACAGCAACATAACCGGACCGAAAGCCGAACCAACTACCTTGGTGCCAAACTGCTGAAAAAAGAACAGCAACAGGATAATACCGATCACTATCCCCAAAATAAGATTATTGCCCGGAACTATCACGTTTGAAAAAGCGGGTACAAGGTTCAAGCCTTCAATGGCCGACGTTACTGAGATAGGAGGGGTAATGATACCATCGGCCAGTAAAGTGCCTGCGCCTATAATAGCCGGTATAGCCAGCCATTTGCCGTAACGCCTAACAAGAGCGTATAGGGAGAAAATACCGCCTTCGCCTTTATTATCGGCCTGGAGGGTAATAAAAATGTATTTAAAAGTGGTTTGCAGGGTTAGCGTCCAGAAGATACAAGAGATGGAACCCAAAACAAGGTCGGTGTTTACTTTACCGCCTTCAACAAGCAAGGTTTGGAAAACATAGAGGGGAGAGGTGCCGATATCGCCAAAAATGATACCCAGCGTAACGATCATACCTGCAAAAGTGAGGTGTTTAGTGTGCGAACTCATGAATTATATAAATTATTAAGGGGAAAGGAGATGATATCCGGAGTTATAGCCTTTTCGCTGTGGCGTTTAATAACGGCAGCGGGCGGCAAGTTGAATGATATCATCATTTTTTGATTTAAATTAATATGATATCGCGTTGCCAAAAATAATGCCGCTGATATTGTGGTTTGTATTAGTGTGTTGATTTTTAATTGTTTATCATAATGAGAATGCTTTTCTCATTATGAGGTGATACTATCAAAATGATAGGTTTTATCATATTGAGAGTTTAATGAAGTGGTGCGTTTTTAGCGGGGATTACAGATATTTGATCTGTGGATCTGTTTAATAACGATGAAGTAAACCTGTTTGGGCAGGGACAAAACCTGTTACCTTTTGATGGTGAGGTGTTACTGTACCCCTATTTTTTTAAGGATGATGTATTTGCCCGCCTTGTTGAAGAAACTCCATGGAAACAGGATAAAATGAGCATCTACGGAAAAGAAGTGGATTTTCCGAGGCTTACGGCCTGGTATGGTGATAGTGATGAAGTGTACGTTTACTCAGGCGTTGTGAACGTGCCGGTTAAGTTTTCGCCATTATTAAATGATATTAAACAAGCTGCCGAGCAACAATGCGGGCATCAGTTTAATACGGCCTTGCTAAACTACTATCGCGATGGCAACGATAGCATGGGTTGGCATAGTGATGATGAAACTGAATTAGGGGTAAACCCGGTTATCGCTTCAGTATCATTCGGCGCATCGCGGATGTTTCAATTTAAGCATAAGCGACAGAAGGATGCCAAAGTTTCTGTGGAGTTGCACAATGGCGACCTATTAATAATGCAGGGAAAAACACAACACAATTGGTTGCACCAGGTACCGAAGACGGCTAAAAAGCCGGGGCCGAGGATCAATATTACTTTTAGAAGTATTAAGTGAGTGGTGGATTGAGTTGATTATTGAGTGGTTTTCAAAGGAAATAACCATTCACTTAATCAACCATTCACCTAATCAACTACCTAAACAATAAACGACCAACTAATGACAATTAATAATACAAAGAGTTCATTTTAAAATGATACCTTTGCAGCCTCATTCCGAATCATGAGCGATCAGATTAAACATGAATGCGGTGTGGCATTTATCCGCTTACTAAAGCCACTATCCTACTATCAGAAAAAGTACGGAACTGCACTGTACGGCCTGAACAAACTTTACCTTTTAATGGAGAAACAGCATAACCGCGGCCAGGATGGCGCCGGCGTTGCTACCATTAAACTGGATATTGAACCGGGCAAAAGGTACATCAGTCGTCACCGCTCAATGGCCTCAAACGCCGTTGCTGATATTTTTGAATACATCCAGAAGAAATTCGCGGAGATTCAAAAAGAAACCCCCGAAAAACTGGCAGATGCCGAGTGGTTGAAGAAACACGTTAGCTTTACCGGCGAAGTGTTGTTAGGCCACCTGCGCTACGGTACACACGGTAAAAACAGCATCGAAAGCTGCCACCCGTTTTTAAGGCAAAACAACTGGATGACCCGTAACCTGGTTATTGCCGGTAACTTCAACATGACCAATGTTGATGAGTTATTGGAGCAACTGTACGCCCTGGGCCAGCATCCAAAAGAAAAAGCCGATACCGTTACCGTGCTCGAAAAAATCGGTCACTTTATCGATACCGAAAACCAGGGCCTGTTTGATCAGTATAAACGCGAAGGCTTGGATGATAACCGTGAGATCAGCAAACTTATCGCTAACGATATGGATGTTGCCAAGATCCTTCGTAAATCGGCTAAAAACTGGGATGGTGGTTATACCATTGCAGGTATCCTCGGTCACGGCGATGCCTTTGTAATGCGCGATCCGGCCGGTATCCGTCCTGCTTATTATTACTATAACGATGAGATTGTAGTTGCAGCTTCAGAGCGCCCTGCTATCCAAACCGCCTTTAACATTCCGATGGATGAGATCAGGGAAATTCGCCCGGGCCATGCTTTGATCGTTAAAAAGAACGGTAAGATAACAGAGGATATGGTGAGCGAGCCAACGGAAAGAAAAGCCTGCTCGTTCGAGCGGATTTACTTTTCAAGGGGCAGCGACGCGGCTATTTACCGCGAGCGTAAACAATTAGGTAGGTTGCTTTGTCCGCAAATCCTTGATTTTGTCAATCACGATATAAAAAACACCGTATTCTCGTACATACCAAACACTGCCGAAGTTGCTTTCTACGGCATGGTTGAAGGTATGCACAAATACGTGAAAAAATATCAACACGAGGAATTAGTAAAGCTTGGCGCTGATATCACCGAAGAGAAAGTTGCCGAGATATTGCAGGTAGCGCCACGTGTTGAAAAGATCGCTATTAAAGATGTTAAGCTGCGTACGTTTATTACGCAGGATGCCGACCGTAGCGAGATGGTTGCCCACGTGTATGATACTACTTACGGATTGATCAAAAAAGGCACCGATACTTTGGTGGTTTTAGATGATTCGATTGTGCGTGGTACTACGCTTAAGCAAAGCATCCTGAAAATATTAGATAGGCTTGGCCCTAAAAAAGTTGTTGTAGTTTCTTCAGCTCCACAGATCCGTTACCCGGATTGTTATGGTATCGATATGTCGCGCATGGGCGAGTTTGTTGCTTTCGAAGCAGCGATCAGCCTATTAAAAGAGCAGGATAAAGAAGATATCATCCTGGAAGTTTATCAGAAATGTAAAGACAGCCAGAAACTACCTAAGGAGGAAGTTGAAAACTACGTGAAAGCGATATACGCGCCATTTACAGATCAGCAGATCTCTGATCGCATAGCCAAGATCATCACTCCTAAAGGTGTAAACTGCGAAGTACAGGTAGTTTATCAAACATTAGATAACCTGCACATCGCTTGTCCTGAAAACTTAGGTGATTGGTACTTTAGCGGCGATTATCCAACTCCAGGTGGTAACAAGGTTGTTAACCGCGCCTTTGTTAACTGGATGGAAGGTAAAAACCAAAGGGCTTACATGTAATCCCCTAACCCCTGAAGGGGGAATATAATATTTAAGGCGATGATTTTTTCATCGCCTTTTTTGTTGATATTGACGTCGTCTCGCTTTGAGGACAGATGAAATCTAAACTTAAATTTATCAGTTACTTGCTAATGGCGCTGCCGCTATAATAAATAACTGCATAAGGAGTGTCATAGCGTAAACTATCTTCAAAAAAACGAATGAAACTACTGATTTGCCGGTAGCCATAAAGCCTTCATTTTGAGGTGTTGTGACCTTGTCAATTCGTTTAATTACCGTGTAATTAAACCAGAAATGAGTTATTAAAGGTCCTATGGAAACTAAAATTAATGCTTTGATGCTATTAAATGGCCAAAGAAAACTCAGGTTAAATAGGTGCATTAAAACAAATATGGCCAACGTTGAGCCCCAGCATATAAGTATATCCTTTTTTAACCATGTTTTTTTATGGAGAATGATGTACATTAAAAGATCAACGCTGATTGCAAATAGCAAATAAATAGCTTTCAGGAGCATAGTGAGGATAAGGTAAAGGGTATCGAATAAGGGGGCTTACGATCCTGCCGGTGCCGAAAATACAAAATGCGTAACCAACCTGTCAATCAATACCAGCGAAGCGATAATAAGCGCTATCCCTGCAACCTCATTAAGCCTGTGGATGAATTTGACAGAGATCTTATCCCGTAGCTTATTGGCATAAAAAGCTTTCAAAGTATCCATACCAAACTGAATAATTAAAATAGTAAGAAACATGATTGTGATATGCAAAGAGCGATGTGGTGTGCCTACAATGAAGGTAGTACTGGCCGCGCCGATAACCACTGTCCAATGGAAAAGAAGGGTTGGGTTAAAGATGCACATCAGGAAGCCTTTTAACACGTAACCAAACCTGTCGGCGCTTGAAGGGACTTTGTTTTCGTAATTGATCTCGCTTTTTTTGAACATGTAATACAAGCCAAGTGCAAACAGTATAGCAGCGCCTACAACGCCGGCTATAACCTTTGCATGGTCTGATACATCAATATATTGTGAACCGAAAAGAATGGCACCCACAAAAACAACGTCGCTGCAAACCACACCTAATGCAAGGGAAATACCTGCATGAAAACCCTTTTCAATACTGGTTTTAATAAGGGCAAAAAAAACCGGGCCGGTTATAAAGGTTAATACCAATCCAAAACCGATACCCGAAACAATGGCTTTTATCATTAAGTTAAGCTTGTTCCTTATTTGAACATTGCGAATATGCAATATTATTACATAAACAACCAAAGTAAAAATTGTGATTTAATTAATTAAAAAAAGAATAGAGACATTTACGAAAATTGAATTATGTTTAGAAATTCAAAAATCATCTGTACAACCTAATTTAAAAATGGAACAAAACAACACCAAGAACTACGGATCAGCACTGTATACGCTGGTAACCGTATTCTTTTTTTGGGGCTTCTTAGCCGCGTCAAACGGTATATTCATACCATTTTGTAAATCACACTTTAATTTATCTCAGTTTGAATCGCAATTGATCGATTTTACATTTTATGGGGGGTATTTCATAGGTTCATTAATACTATACTTTGCTTCACAGATAACTAAAACAGATATCTTAAACAAAATGGGGTACAAAAATGGTATCATTATTGGTTTGATTATATCTGCTGTTGGTGCGTTGTTAATGATACCTGCCGTTGCCGCAAGTTCATACGTGTTAGTATTGTCAGCAATATTTGTTATTACAATAGGATTTTCTTTACAGCAAACAGCTGCCAACCCATTTGTGGTTGCATTGGGGCCATCAGAAACAGGATCAAACCGCTTGAATTTTGCAGGCAGTGTGAATAACATAGGTGGGTTATTAGGGCCTGCGGTTATCAGTATCGTTTTGTTTGGATCGGCTAATAGCCATATTGCGCCGGCAGACGTTAAAATATCATCAATTAATAATCTGTACTACATATTTGCCGGGCTTTTACTTGCGGTAGCTTTGTTTTTTAAATTATCAAACCTGCCGGTTGTAACCAGTGATGAGAACGTAGAATCAACCAGTAAACCTGGTAAGCCGATATTTGTGTTATTTATTGCGTTCTTAATTATATTAGCTGTAGATCCTCTTGTTAGCCTAACCGGGGTATCGAAATCGGTTTTGGTTTTTGCCGCACTGGGAATTATTTTATTGACCTTAATATTTTCGTTGTTCTCTGCACAGAAAAACAAATCAGGCTGGGGGGCTATGCAATACCCGCAGCTGATTTTGGGTATGATAGCTATTTTTACCTATGTAGGCACTGAAGTAACTATTCAAAGTAATATGGGGGCATTACTTAAATTGCCTTTATTTGGCAATTTTAAAGATTCTGAAATTGCACCATACATCTCTTTATATTGGGGGAGTTTAATGATAGGCCGATTTACCGGAGCTATTGGCGCATTTAATTTATCGAAAACTGTAAAAAATATTTTAACAGTTGTAGTGCCTTTTGTAGCATTTGGTATAGTACTTATTGTAAATCGCTCTACTGTGGCAGATGTTAGTACACTGTTTGTTTATGGAATAAGTATCGCAATACTGGTAGTAGCGTTTTTTATTGGTCAGCAAAAGCCAGTACGTACCCTGGTAACCTTGGGCTTATTAGGTGTATCTTTTATGTTGATAGGCCTGTTTACTACAGGTATGTTAGCTGTATTTGCATTTATTAGCGGAGGATTATGCTGTTCGATCATGTGGCCATCTATATTTTCACTTGCGATAACTGGTTTGGGAAAATATACCGGACAAGGTTCGGCATTTTTAATTATGATGATATTGGGTGGTTCAATTATCCCTCCTGTACAAGGCCTATTGGCCGATACTATTGGTATCCATGATTCTTACATTGTACCGGTTTTAGGCTTTGCATACATCGTGTTTTTCGCATGGAAAGTTAGGGCTGAATTGATAAAACAAGGCATTAATATAGACCACATGCAAGTAGCAAAAAGTGGCGGACATTAATATTTAACAGTCATTATATCATTAAACGTCATTAGGTCATTTTTATGATTTAATGACCCAATGACGTTTAATGACATAATGATTTGAACTATGACAACCAAACCCAGCTTCGATCAGATTTTTATGAACCTGGCCACAGATCTGGCCGAGCGGTCGCATTGTGTTAAGGCGCATGTAGGGGCGGTTTTAACGCGCGATACGCGGATCATCTCCATTGGTTACAACGGTCCGCCTGCAGGTACGCATAATTGTGATGTAGAATGGCCCGAAACAGGCTGCGCACGCGATTCGAAGGGGAGTTGCTCATTGGCATTACATGCCGAAGAGAACGCGATACTATACGCGGTAAAAAACGGTGCAAGGTTGGAAGGTGCTACACTTTATACCACGCTGTCGCCTTGTTTGCCTTGTGCCAGGTTAATTTACTCGGCAGGCATAACGCAGGTTTATTATGATAAATCGTATGCTGAATATAAAGGTTTACCCAGCGATGAGGGGGTAGATTTTTTGAACCGGTTTGGGGTGAGGGCAGAGAAGTTTGACCGTTGATGGTTTTGATTACGCTGATTGCGTTGATTTTTTTTCTGGGATTACACCGATTGTTTTTTGATTACACCGATTTTGTCTGAACCGGAATTTTAAGGAATTACGAGAATTTATCGAATTTGCTTAGCATTCCATAAATTCATTAATTCCCCCAAATTCGAGTTCAGACGAATCTCTTAATCACTAATGACTATTCCGCAATAAACGGCTCGATATGGCTAAGGGCAAACATTAACTGCTCGTCCTGGCTAAGGTCGGTATTATCTAATATAATGGCGTCTTCGGCGCGAGTTAAGGGACTTTCCTGGCGGGTGGTATCCTGGTAGTCGCGGTGAGCCAGGTTATCAAAAACTTCTTCTAAGGTGATGTTAGGGTTGGTTGGTAACAGCTCTTTATAACGGCGCTCCGCACGTATCTTTGGGTCGGCTGTCATAAACAGTTTTAGCTGCGCATCCGGGAATACCACAGTGCCAATATCGCGGCCATCCATAATAATGTTTTTTGAGCGGCCTAAGCGCTGTTGTTGCTTTACCATAGCCGCACGCACTTCTTTAACAGCCGATACCGGGCTTACCTTTTCTGCAACGTGCATCTGGCGAATCTCTTCAGATACATCTTCCTCATTTAAAGTGATGAATGTTTTGTGGTTATGGGTTTGAAAATTGAGGTGGATGTTATGCAGAGCCTCGGCTATTTGCGCGTGGTTTTGTAAATTGATATCGTGGCGAATAAAATACAGCGTTACAGCGCGATACATTGCCCCGCTATCTACATAAACAAAGTTAAGTTTTTTTGCTAATGCCTTTGCAAGCGTGCTTTTACCACACGAAGAATAGCCATCAATGGCTACTACGATATTGTTACTCATAGGACTGCTAAATTAGTAAATTAATCCTAATCGGGTTAGCCATTATACCCTTACATGTTTTATTTTTGATGATGAATTTTACTAAAGCCGATCTCCAGAAAGAGATAAGCTATAAAACATCAAGAAGCGGCGGAGCGGGCGGACAAAACGTAAACAAGGTATCGAGCAAGGTTGAACTATTGTTTTCAATAGCCGCATCGGCCTTATTTACCGATGAAGAAAAGCAACTGCTTACCGAAAAACTACAAAACCGTTTAAACAAAGACGGCTATGTGCAGGTGATCTGTGATGAAGAACGGAGCCAATACCTCAACAAAGAAAAAGCTACCGAGAGGTTAATTATGCTGCTTACCAAAGCACTCCATAAACCCAAAGTACGTAAGCCTACCAAAGTAAGCAAAGCTGCGAAGGCAGCGCGTCTGGATAGCAAGAAAATACAATCGGTAAAGAAGGAGGGAAGGGGTAAGAGGTTTGATATTGGGGATTAATTTTTAGATGTGCAAATTTTAGATGTGCGGATGTGCAGATTTTAAATGTGCGGATGAAAGATTTTTCAATGCTCATTTAGGATGTTTAACACATAATGGAGGCATCAAAAATCATCTGCATATCTGCACATCTGAAATCTGCACATCCACCTACTTAAACCTATAAAACCCGGTGATTGATCCCCATTGGTGCGACCGGCGCATTTCTTCAGCATCTTTAGTGTGGAAGATGGCGGCGATATCAAACGCGAACCTGCTGGTAGTAAAAGCTAATCCAAATTGCTGACTGAATATAAAAGGTTTTTTATCCCCAGTAATTTCCATGCTGTTAGGATCATCATGCTTACGGAACAAACTGCCTTGTATGGTAGCATCGTAACCAACTAAGTTGGCTAAAGGTTTATAGTAAAAAAAGATCTCGTGTTTATGCAATAGCTGGTCTTCCCCACCTGTTGATACGGTGCTCTGGGTACTTATCGAATTAAATAACTGGTTAAAGTTACCGATACGCACAAAGCCACCTGCGCCTGCGCCGGTAAAGCCATTACCCAAATTGGCGTATGATGCGAAGCTCAGATCGATCCATGAGGCACGTGCCAATAGTTTATTGTATTCGGCAGAGAGGTTCAGCTCTACATCGTTTTTAATTTGATATTGCCAGCCGTTAAGCGAGTAAAAGCCAAAAGTATTATGAATAAGCTTTTGCACAGGCTCACCACCTGCAGCGGGGCCAACTAAGCCTAACTGTGCGCCTAACTTCAGGTTGCTTTCGTTTTTATACAAAAAGTTTAAGGTTGAACCAATATAGGTGTAAGCAGCAAAAGGCCTGTCAACATCAAAAGGCCCGCGTACATAGCCCGATTGCGGGTTAAACATTTTTTGGCCCAACTCAAAACCAAGCACCTTGTTTTGCAGATCTTTTTGAGCGGGGTTTACCTGCAAGGCTTTGCGGTAGTAAAAGAAGATACCATTGGTATAATACCTGTCCGAACCCTGGCCCAGGAAAGAGTCGTTATCAGATTGGATCCCAAATTCGTGACCGCGGGTTTGGGCAAATAAACAGGTAGTGCCTACAAGGCATACAAGTGTTAAAAATAGTTTATTTAGCATTGGGGTTTATATAGCATTCAGCTTGCTAATATATAAAAAAGGCAATGTAAATAAAGGAGTTGTGAAATTGGTTGAGGAGGAGATAAAGTAAAGAGAAATAGCCGGGGCAAGTGTGAGTATTGTACGCTGGGCTTTGGCAATGTTCCCCTGTATTTGCGGGGTTTTGCACCCTCTGGGGCAAAGGATACTTGAATTTAACATTACTACAAAGCTTTTGCACCTCTGGCGCATTTTATTTAGCTGAGTACCCCAGAGGGGTTAAAGCTTTGTAGCAATATATCAAAAGTGCAAAGAACCCCAGAGGGGTTCAGCCTGCGCGGTGATTGCACTAATGTTAAATAAAAAAGGCTCCACAAGTTGCCTCGTGAAACCTTTTTTAAAAGTATAATGGAAAGAGCTAATTAAAATTAATTAGCCGCGCTTTTCTCGTCTTCTTTAACCGTCAAATCCAAGGCATCTTTCACTTTTTCGTTAAGCAGCGCCAGTTTTATCACATCGCGCATATCGGTAACATAATGAAATGTCAGATCTTTTATATAATCTTCTTTTATCTCCAGGATATCTTTCTGGTTGGATTTGCAAAGGATGATCTCCTTGATATTGGCGCGTTTGGCAGCCAGGATTTTTTCTTTGATACCACCAACGGGTAACACGCGGCCACGCAGGGTAATTTCGCCTGTCATAGCCAGATGAGGTTTTACTTTACGTTGGGTAAATGCCGAAACCAGGGCGGTAAGCATAGTAACACCTGCCGATGGGCCATCCTTAGGTGTAGCGCCTGCCGGTACGTGAACGTGTACATCCCACTGATCAAACAGTTTTGGGTTGATATTAAAAGCTGAGGCGTGTGCACGCAAATAAGCAAGGGCAATGGTCACCGATTCTTTCATTACATCACCAAGGCTGCCTGTAAGCGTTAAGCGGCCCTTACCGGGGCTTAAACTTGCTTCAATGAACAAGATATCGCCACCAACCGATGTCCAGGCCAGGCCTGTTACAACGCCTGCTACATCATTACCCTCGTAAAGGTCTTTGTCAAATATTGGTGCGCCCAGTATTTTTTCGATATCCTTTTTGTTTACGATGCTGTTGTAAGGTTCTTCCATGGCTATGTTTTTAGCCACGCCGCGCACAACAGATCCTATTTTTTTCTCTAACGAACGTACGCCCGATTCACGGGTATAATCTACGATCACTTTTTCCAGTACATCAGCTTTAAGGCTTATATCTTTTAGTTTTAGGCCGTGAGCTTCACGTTGCTTAGGTAACAGGTGCTGCTTGGCTATCTCAACCTTCTCTTCAATGGTATAACCGTTCACCTCAATGATCTCCATCCTATCCAGCAAAGCAGGCTGAATGGTGCTTAAGGAGTTAGCCGTGGCGATGAACATTACGTTTGACAGATCGTAATCCATCTCCACATAATGATCGTAAAACGTACCATTCTGCTCGGGGTCAAGTACCTCAAGCAAAGCAGATGAAGGGTCGCCCCTAAAATCGTTACCAACTTTATCAATCTCATCTAAAATAAAAACAGGGTTTGAAGCGCCCGCTTTTTTAATGGATTGGATGATACGGCCCGGCATCGCGCCGATGTAAGTTTTACGGTGGCCACGGATCTCGGCTT
Source organism: Mucilaginibacter sp. CAU 1740 (assembly GCF_039839285.1). Classification (NCBI taxonomy): domain Bacteria; kingdom Pseudomonadati; phylum Bacteroidota; class Sphingobacteriia; order Sphingobacteriales; family Sphingobacteriaceae; genus Mucilaginibacter; species Mucilaginibacter sp. CAU 1740. The sequence continues at coordinate 298,733 of NZ_JBDOQS010000004.1, forward strand.
CGTCACGAATCCCGCCCAATGCCATCCTCACATATTTACGACCTAACGCTTTGGCTATCGATTTACCCAAAGATGTTTTACCAACACCCGGAGGGCCAACCAAACAAAGGATAGGGGCTTTCATATCGTGCTTCAGTTTAAGCACGGCCAGGTATTCGATAATGCGTTGTTTTACTTTATCTAAACCAAAGTGGTCTTTATCTAAAACGCGTTGCGCGCGTTTCAGGTCGAAGTTATCTTTGGTAAACTCATTCCATGGCAGGTCGAGCAGCAACTCGAGGTAGTTGATCTGTACCGAGTAATCAGCCGCCGCAGGATTAGTACGGGCCAGTTTTTCGATCTCTTTATTAAAATGATCTTTAACTTCTTTTGCCCATTTCTTTTTAAGGGCACGCTGGCGCAGGCTGTCAATTTCCAGGTCGGGCGTGTTGCCGCCTAATTCTTCCTGGATGGTTTTGAGTTGTTGGTTCAGGAAATAGTCGCGCTGTTGTTTATCAAGATCTACGCGAACTTTGGTTTGGATCTGGTTTTTAAGCTCAAGCATTTGCAGGTCGAGCGTTAAATGTTCCAGTACCAGGTTAGCGCGTTCACGCAAATTGGCAATTTCAAGCAGATTTTGCTTGGCCGCCATATCGGCATTCATATTTGATGATATGAAATTGATCAGGAACGATGTGCTCTCGATATTACGGATAGCGATACCGGCCTCGCTCGGGATATTTGGCGAAAGCTGGATAATGTTCATAGCCATATCTTTAATAGACGATACCATGGCTTTAAACTCTTTATCCTCTTTGCCTTTTATTTCGTGAAAGGGCTCAACTTTGGCTTTGATATAAGGCTCGCTCTGTACTTCTTCTTTTAAAATAAAGCGTTTTTTACCTTGTATAATAACCGTGGTGTTACCATCGGGCATTTGCAGCATTTTGATGATAAGCGCGATAGTGCCAACGTTGTGAAGCTGATCAAAATTAGGGTCTTCAATACCCACATCCTGTTGCGCTACCACCCCGATCATCCGGCTGCCTTTATTGGCATCACGGATCAGTTTTATTGATTTATCCCTGCCAACCGTGATCGGTATTACCACACCCGGAAACAGCACAGTATTGCGCAGGGGCAAAATCGGCATTATTTCGGGTAGTTCTTCGTTGTTCATTTCCTCCTCGTCTTCTGATGACATCAGGGGGAAAAACTCCGAATCCTCATTTATAACCGGTAAAGCATTCTTAAAATCAAACGGATCGAAACTCATTAATTATATTTTATGTTTAGAATAAAACGTCATGTTGTCAGCCTGTAAAACAACCCGAAGGTGTATTTACAGGTAAAATTGCAGTTATTAGTTGCGTCACATTATGTTTCAAGAGCTGTGCCAAGTTAAGCTAATAAACGATAACAATCAATTGGCGGTTTTAATATATTGATTACGTGTAGTTTATAAATAAGTTGGCCGAATTGTAAATAAATGAGATTTTGTTGATAAAGATGAAAAAAAGTCATAGTATCGCTGTGCTCAAAATTTTTGTGCCTTGTAAAGTTTTTTAAACAAATTAATAGTAAGGCATAATAATTTGAGATATTGATAGTTAAAGTAGTACCATTGTTGTTTTACCAGTATTCCGTTTAATGAAACTGTCGGTTATTATCCCTTTTCTGATCATCTCTACGTTCGAATCGGCATTAGCGCAAAACGCTTATGTAAGGTTGGGGCAACAGGCGCTGATGGATGGTGATTTCCGGTCGGCAGTATCACATCTGGAAAAAGCTTGCATCACCGACTCTACCAATGCCAACGCCATGTGGATGTTGGGCTACTCATATTATCACAGCGATAACTATAAAAAATCGGTACTGGCCTATACCAAAGTAATAGCCGTTAAACCTGGCGATGCTACAGCCTATTATTACCGGGCGAGGGCTAAAGGCTATTTGGGCCGGGATAACCAGGCGAGTCCTGCAGATAAGGAATTGTACTTGTTGGGGGCAATCATCGATCTCACCAAGGCCATATCCATCAATAGCGATTTAAAAGACAATAAATACTACCAAAACCGTGGCATAGCATACCGCGATTACGGTATCTTCAAACTCCAAAATACCTCTCATTTTTATGATAAAGCGAGGGGAATCAACTCATTAAAAGCCTCTATAGCCGACTTGGAGAAAGTACTGGCAGATAATCCTTCCCGTATGGATATTGCTACTTTGATAGATCAATCAAAGGATAAATTGATCCAGGCTACTACCGGCAATACTTTGGTGAAACATTAAAGTTGAAACTACTATGAAGTCGGTTGTTGTGTTCTCCAAAAGCACAAATCAATTACAATTATTTAGCTTATCTTTATAATTATAGATATAAGAAGATGACCACAGCTTTATTAATTCAGGATGTAGAAAGCAAAGTGAAAGACATTGACTTTGGAAGCTATTTTTCTGATTTGTTTTTTGGGCATTCTATATCAAATGATCGGTTTAAAAAGTCTTTGACTGAATTCAATGAGAAATTGAAGGAAGAAGTAGGGGATATGAGTTTTTTAAAAGAATTAAACCAATCAGATTTAACGTTGATTTATCAAAGATTAGAAAAATGGAATAATGTTTTTGATAAGTTGAATGACCTGTATTATTCAAGTAATTATTTTGAAGATAAAGAACTTAAAGATGTTTTTAGAGTATTAACAAGGCAGCTTCACAAAATTGAAAATTTGAGTTTTAAGCGCCTGAATAAAGATAATGCAGTGGATACTACACCTGAATATATCAAAGAAGGCCTTGCAAACTTTTCAAAAGAAAATATAGCTGTAAAACTAAGCTCATCTAATTAATGCCATACCAACGAGGCGATATTATCGAATTGCCATTCCTTATCCCCGGTAAAAATAAAACTGAAAAACATCCGGCTGTTATCATCTCTAATGATGACGTTTACAATAATGAAGGCATTTACATCTGTGTGATGATAACTCATTCAGAGCAGAATGAAAGCTTTGCATTTAATCTTACTCCTGATATGTTTTTGAATCCTGATAATGCTCCTGAAGGAAAAGCTAAAGCCCATTTATTGGCTTATGTTTTAGAAAATCAGGTTATTAAAAACAGCAGTTCCAAAAAAGCACGGATGAAGAAAGTTTATGTAGATAAACTGGTCGACTTTATTAACGACATGGTTTTAATGGAATATTAACCTGCCTCTTCGGCAACGTTCCCTGCACTTTATAATCATTTCTCCCCATCAATCTCACATGTTGCGTTTTCTCGATCAGGTACAATGAATCGGGAAAATAGCTTAGCTTTTCGCTGGTTTCGTACAGCAGGTTTTTGGTGTGATTATAAATCAATACCCATTGCACTTTTTCGCCCGCTTTTTTGATGATGATGCGGCGGGTTTTCAACTCGGGTGTAAGTGCTTTATAAATTACCGCGCTATCACTATTGCTTACCGAATAACTGTTTTTCCAGGCCGGGCGGTTAATATCCGATTGAATAAACAGGTTAAGTTCCTGGCTCCAGTTGCCAATGTGAACAGTTTTGGTTTCTACGGTTCCATTGTGTACAACAGTTTTAACTACAGGAGGATTAAGCCCTGCAAGCCGTGCAGAATCCGACCTGAAAAAAGCTTTCAAATCAAAATAAACCATTTTTGCGCCGCTTTGCCTGTTATCGGGCCTGCACGAAAACAAAAATGTTATTAACAGCAAAAAGCCGCCCGATAGGGCGGCTTTGATTATATTTTTGGGATTAAACCAATACATTTCCAGTCATTTCGGCCGGGATCTCAACGCCTAATATACTTAGTATAGTAGGGGCCACATCGCCCAGTTTGCCATCTTTTACTTCTTTCACATCTTTATCAATCACAATGCACGGTACCAGGTTGGTAGTGTGCGCTGTATTTGGCGAACCATCTTCGTTGATCATGTAATCGGCATTCCCATGGTCGGCCAGGATAATGAACGAGTAACCGTTTGCTAAACCAGCTTCAACAACCGCTTTGGTGCAGCTATCCGCTGTTTCGGCAGCGGTAACTACCGCGCTGAATACGCCTGTGTGGCCAACCATATCGGTATTGGCAAAGTTAAGGCATACAAAATCTGGCCAGCCTGCTTCCAGTTCAGGAATGATCGCGTCGCGGATGCCGGCAGCGCTCATTTCTGGTTGCAAATCATAAGTAGCAACTTTCGGTGATGGAACTAACAGGCGTTTCTCGTTAGCAAACTCTTTTTCACGGCCACCCGAGAAGAAGAAGGTTACGTGTGGGTATTTTTCTGTCTCAGCAATCCTGATCTGGCTTTTACCAGCGTTTTGCAGGATCTCGCCAAGTGTTTTGGTCAAGTCTTCTTTATTGAAAACGATCTGCACGTTTTTAAACGTTTCATCATATGGGGTCATGGTGATGTAACGGATGCTAAGTGGGTGCATGTTGTATTCAGGGAAGGATTTCTGAGTTAATGCAACGCTGATCTCACGGCCCCTGTCGGTACGGAAGTTGAAGCAGATCACTACATCGCCTTCGGCAATAACGGCAAGCGGTTTACCTTCGGCATCAACAGCTACGATTGGTTTAACAAACTCGTCGGTAACTTCTTCAAGGTACGAATGCTTGATCAGGTCGGTAATATTTTCAGCTGGTGTACCAATGCCATTTACCATCAGGTCGTAAGCTAATTTAACGCGCTCCCAGCGGTTATCGCGGTCCATAGCGTAGTACCTTCCAATAGCTGAAGCGATTTTAGCGTTTGTGCCGGCAATATGCTCTTCTAAGTCGGTAATAAAACCTAAGCCCGATTTTGGGTCGGTATCACGGCCATCTAAAAAAGCATGGATATATACGTTTGGTACTTCCAGCTGTTTAGCGGCATCGCAAAGGCCTTTTACATGCCTGATGTGCGAGTGAACGCCGCCATCAGATACTAAACCGATAAAGTGAACATTTTTATTGTTTTGCTTAGCGTATTCAAAAGCATCTTTCAAAACCGGGATGGTTGGCAGTTCGTTATCATCAACCGCTTTATGAATGCGGCCCAGTTCCTGGTAAACCACTCTGCCAGCGCCAAGGTTCATGTGACCAACCTCTGAGTTGCCCATCTGGCCGGCCGGTAAACCTACCGCTGTGCCAGAGGCTTCAAGTTTTGAATTTGGATATTGCTGGATCAGGCTGTCGAAAAACGGTGTTTTTGCAGCAATGATAGCGTTTGATTGATCGTTGCGGCCGTAACCCCAGCCATCAAGTATAATTAGTGCGACTTTCTTTTTGTTTTCCACAATGCAAATATAACCGCATGGCAATATTTTAAGTGTAATTTTTTTAATAATAGATGATTACAAAATAAGCGCTAAGTATTGGCGTTTGGTGTTTAATATACATTTTGAAAAATCTTTCAAAAACCAATTTAAACATTGCGGCTCTTTGTAACTTTATCGCCCATTTGTACGTTATCACATTATGAAACTATCATACCTGCCATCGGTTATCCTATTATTGCTGCTTCCGCTTGCCTCAATGGCCGATGGAATAGATAACGTGGCCAATTTGCTAAAAGCCGGTAACACCAAAGAGCTATCCAAACTTTTTGCGCCCAGTATTGAAATTACCATAATGGATAACGAAAATACTTATTCGCAAACCCAGGCTGCTGTTATTCTTGATAAATTCCTGGCGAAAAATAAACCCAAAAGCATCAAATCCTTGCATAAAGTGAACTCGGGGGGGAATTACCATTTCGGCGTTTATCTGTTAAATACAGATACCGGTGAATTTAGAGTGGCTATTACGCTTAAAGATAACAACGTGGTTGAGCTGAAAATTGAGGATGAGAAGGTAAAATAGATGATTAACCGATGTGCAAATTTCAGATGTGCGAATGTGCAGATGATTTTTGGATGATTGACATGATTAATTATTTTTCAGTTCGTGTTTATGGGAATTTGTCAATCAATTAATTTTTAATTTGCACATCCGCGCATCTGAAATCCGCACATTTTTCCCCTCATCTGCACATCTGAAATTTGCACATCTGCACATCCATCCAAAATTCTTACTTTTACCCCCAAAATAGCAACACACTTGGATAAGGAACTTATACACCAATTTATAAAGGATACTTTGGCAGAGGATGTAGGCGATGGCGACCATACCTCCCTATCAACCATACCTGCCAATGCTACCGGCAAAGCAAAACTTTTAGTTAAAGACGAAGGCGTACTGGCCGGAGTTGAACTTGCTGCCGAGATATTTCACATTGTAGACCCCAATCTGAAGCTTACAGTATTTATACAAGATGGCGCAGCTGTTAAATACGGCGATGTAGCTTTTGAAGTAGAAGGAAGCTCTCGCAATATATTAACTGCCGAACGTTTGGTACTGAATTGTATGCAACGCATGTCGGGAATTGGTACAAAAACACATCAGATCGTCGAGTTGTTAAAAGACACCAATACCAAAGTTTTAGATACCCGTAAAACTACTCCAGGTTTGCGTTATTTGGAGAAATGGGCTGTGCGCATTGGCGGTGGTGTTAACCATAGGTTTGGTTTATATGATATGATCCTGATCAAGGATAACCATGTTGACTACGCCGGAGGGATCAGGCAGGCTATTGAAAGCGCTAATCAGTATCTTAAAGACAATAACAAACAATTAGCCATTGAGATAGAGGTTCGTAACATTGATGAGTTGGAGCAGGTGATCCAAACAGGCAATGTAAACCGCATTTTACTGGATAACTTCAATTTTGATACCTTAAGAGAAGCGGTTAAAATTATTAACGGTCGTTTTATTACAGAGGCATCAGGTGGTATCACTATCGATAACATTCGTGAATATGCCGAGTGCGGGGTTGATTACATATCAGTTGGCGCTTTAACCCACTCGGTTAAAAGCCTCGACCTTAGCTTGAAGGCTGTAAAATAACCTGGTAGAACAAATCAGATAAGATTTAATTATTCAAAGTTTAGTAGTAAAAGCGCTATGATTAAAGCGCTATTACCGCTTCTATTTTGTAATATTGCAAGAGAATGATAACCGTTTACTCTGTTACAGCACTCATAATGGCTTATCTATGCGGCTCGATACCCACGGCTGTTTGGATAGGTATGGCTTTTTATAAGGTTGACGTACGCGAGTACGGCAGCGGTAATGCCGGTGCTACCAATACTTTCAGGGTGTTGGGCAAACAAGCCGGCATCCCGGTAATGCTGCTCGATATTTTTAAAGGCTGGGCTGCTACCAACTTCGCTTATTTTATTGGCGCTTCGGCCACTGGCCCCATCAATTCGGTGGCTTATACTAACTACGAACTTGCTTTGGGCATTGCCGCTGTTATGGGGCACCTGTTCCCAATTTTTGCAGGTTTTAGAGGAGGCAAAGGCGTGGCTACCCTTTTTGGAATGATTTTGGCTATTCACTTTCATGCGGCCCTGTTATGCGTTATTGTATTTATAACTGTGTTACTAATATCCAAGTATGTATCGCTTAGTTCAATTGCTGCATCTTTTACTTACCCAATAGGCGTTAGTTTTATATTCCCAACACCTATACGGGCTATAGTAATTTATGGCATGTGCATTTGCGTACTGGTACTGGTAACACATCAAAAAAATATTGAGCGATTGATAAGGGGCAAAGAATCGAAAGTTAATTTTTTTAAGAAAAAAACCACAACTGCCTGATCCAAATGAAAAGATTTAAACCTGCTTTGGTTGTGATAGCTATCATGACCATTTTTTCATGTTCTACGGTGCCATTAACCGGTCGTAAACAATTAAGCCTTGTTGGCGATGCCGAAGTAAACCAATCGGCAGCCGCGAGTTACAAACAACTATTATCCGATCCTAAAACCAAAGTTGTTGCTACCGGAAGCGATGCGCAACGCGTTAAAGTTATTGGTAACCGTTTGGCTACAGCTATCCAAAAGTACCTTAACGATAACGGCTACGGCAATCAATATAATTTTCAGTGGGAGTTTAACCTGATTCAGAGCAGCGAGGTTAACGCCTGGTGTATGCCCGGCGGTAAAGTAGCTGTTTATAGTGGTTTGTTACCGGTTGCCAACACGGATGCTTACCTGGCGGTAGTTATGGGCCACGAAATTGGTCACGCCATAGCGCGCCACTCTGCCGAGCGCATCTCGCAGGAAATGCTGGTACAAGGCGGCGGACAATTAGTTGGTGCAGCAACAAGTCAGCAATCTGCAGCTACGCAAACCGCTATCAGTACTTTATACGGAGTTGGCTCACAATTGAAATTACTGGCCTATTCACGTAACCAGGAATCAGAAGCCGACCGTTTAGGCTTAACGTTTATGGCGATGGCCGGATACGATCCGCATAATGCCATCAACTTTTGGCAACGTATGGCGGCCCAAAACAAAGGCGGCGCCCCGCCAGAGTTTTTGAGCACCCACCCGGCTGATGCGACCCGTATTGCCAATATCCAAAACCTCATACCTGAGGCTATGAAATATTACAAACCTTAATATAAATTTGATCCCGCCCCGTAAAGGCGGGATTTTTTGTTTTATGGCTAAACGCGAGTTTTTAAAAGCACAATGGAAAAACCTGGTAATGCTTAATTACGAGGTTGATCCCGAGATATTAAAACGCCATATTCCACCTGGAACTGTATTGGATTTGTGGGAAGGTAAAGCCTTAGTGAGCATGGTTGGCTTTATGTTTCTGGATACCGCGGTAATGGGCATTAAATGGCCATGGCATGTGAATTTTGAAGAGGTTAATTTGAGATTTTATGTGCGATATTTTAACGGTACCGAATGGAAGCGAGGCGCTGTTTTTATAAGTGAGATCGTGCCTAAAAGCATGATCGTACTTATCGCCAACAATCTTTACAAAGAACATTACCGGGCATTACCAATGCGAAGCTCAATCACGCCCGCCGCTGATAACCATACCGAATTTTTGTACGAATGGAAACTAAATGGCCGTTGGAATAAATTGGGCGCAACGGTAAGTAATAAGCTACAAGCGATTGAACCCGGTAGCCCGGAAGAGTTTATTTTAGAACATTACTGGGGATATAATGCTTTGAGTGTTGTTAAAACCATGGAATACCAGGTTGAGCATATCACTTGGCAAACCGGCGCTGTGCGCGATTATGTTTTCGATGCGGATGTTGCTGCTTTGTATGGGGAGGAATTTAAGCCTTATTTAGAAAAAGAGCCGGTTTCGGCGTTTTACGCTTTGGGATCGGATATTGTGGTGAGGATGGGGGAGAAGATTGTGGTGAAGTAAATACTTATAATCTGCCGCGGGTTTAGCGATAGCGTAACCCGTGGTGTAAAATCACTTAAGTCTCTGACTTAAGTGATAAAAAACAAAGCCAAAGTGGATGAGCTATTCGCAGTAGGTTAAACTGTCGCTAATTTAGTAGTGGATGGTTTGTTGGGGTTAAGTCAGAGACTTAACCTGTTATTCCCACGGGTTACGCTATCGCTAAACCCGCGGTAGCAGAGCGGCAGAAATAAAAAGCATGTCATTACGAGATACGAAGCAATCGCACGGAAGCAGATCGGCCCTGTATAGCTTGCGATTGCCACGTCGCCTACCTCGCGCGCTATCCTCCACCGCTCCTCGCAATGACATGAAGGGGGCAATGTATCTGAGTGGAGTTAGGCGAGCTAAATTATTTCCCCACCTCATAAACATTATTACCCCTATCCACATCCGGATACACCTTCCCCGCATCAATAACCACTTTGCTAACCGCGGCTTTTTTATCCCCGGCAAAAGTATAGCTACCCGCATATTCCCAAATCTCTACCGGAAACTCACGATGCTCAACAGAACCATCAGCGTATGTAATATCAACCATCAATGGCATAGCGGCTTTATTGATGTTTTCAATAGTGATCTGTGGTTGTTTGCCGGCTGCGCTTTCAACTTTAGCTATTTTTTGATCTAAGCGGTAATTCTCTAAAAACATCGATTTCCAAAACCAGGTCAGATCTTCCCCAGCCGAGCTATCCATACTCCTGAAAAAATCCCATGGAGTGGGGTGTTTGTAAGCCCAATCACGAATGTATTTCCTGAAAGCTGCATCAAAACGTTCAACGCCTAAAATATGGTTGCGCAATAAACCTAAAGAATAAGCCACCTTTTGATATTGCAACGGATAAACCTGGTTGCCTGGCAATGCATCTGGTCGGGTAACAATAGGTAACAGCTTCTCTGTAAATAATGAATCCAGCGGACTATCAATTTCGGCATAACCAATAAACTCGCCTTTGTTGAATTTTTTAGTGGCGATCATATCAATAAACATATTGAAGCCCTCATCCATCCAGGCGTATTTGCGTTCGTTGCTGCCAACTACCATTGGGAACCACGTATGGCCTAACTCGTGGTTTACAACAGCCCAATACATGTTGCCGGTATCTTTAGCCGCGCAAAATACCATGCCTGGGTATTCCATACCATCAAGGTTTGAGGCTACGTTAACGGCTTTGTTATATGGGTAAGGATACCATTGCTCAGAGAAATGCTGCAAAGTGAATTTGACGTATTCTGATGAACGTTTCCAGCTTTTAGCTTTATCCGATTCGATAGGGAAAACTGAACTTCCCATTATCCGTTTACCGCCGGCAATGGTAAAACTTTCGGCTTCCCATATAAATGAACGTGAAGCCGTCCACGCGAAATCACGGGCGTTATCCAGTTTAAACTTCCAGGTACAAAATGGTTTTGCCGGGCGCGATTTGGCATCGGTTACTTCGGCAGCTGTGCGGATCTGCACTGGCGTGTCGCTCTCTTTAGCCTGTTGGTAGCGTTTTAATTGTGTTGGTGTTAACACTTCTTCTGGATTAAGCAGATCGCCCGAGCCTTCTACAATAAAGCTGGATGGCGCGGTAATGTTTACCTGGAAATTGCCATATTCTAAATAAAACTCGCCGTTGCCAAGGTAGGGCAGGGTGTTCCATCCCTCTACATCGTCCAATACGCACATCCGCGGATACCATTGCGCAACGGCGTAAATGTTACCGTTTTTAGTAGGCAGGATATCGGTACGGTTAACCAGAAAATCGGCGTTTTTATAATTTACCGGGAAGTTGTATTTATAACGGATGCTAAAGCTAATGGCTTGGCCGCTGGCTAAAGGTTGTGCCAGTTCCAGCTGCATTCGGGTATCGTGAATATGGTATTTGATGTTTTCGTTTTTACCTGTCAGTTGAATATTTTCGATCTGGTAACCGCCATCGGGAGTTGAAGCTGTTGGATCTTTGTACAGGAACAGCTTTGATTGGATCCCCCGCGAATCTTTCTTAAACACATTTTGCTCCAATTGTAGCCATAGGCTCGACAGGGATTTTGGACTGTTGTTGGTATATGTAATGGTAGCCGTACCGCTTATTACATTGGTTTTATCATCAAGTGCCACATCAATAGCATAATCGGCTTTGTTTTGCCAATAGGCGGGACCGGGTTCGCCGGTTGCTGTGCGATATGTGTTGCCTTGTGGGAGTAATGAAACGGCTGAAAATAAATCGGCCGGGTTGTATTTTGTTTGGGCTGAAGCTACTCCGGCAGATAAGGATAGTAAGCCAAATATGATCAATTTAATGTTTTGTAGGGGTTTTAACATCTTGATAGCTAAATGAGCGGGTATTTGAAGTTTTACTGCTCAATATAAGTAAAAGTTGCTGGTTTTGTATGCAGGTTGAAGATGTTGGGTCTCGCAAAGACGCTAAGCCGCAAAGTTTTTTGTGGATGTTTGGATATGCGTGTTGTAGATTTTTAAGTACGCAAAGGGGGCTAAGGCGCAAGGTTTTTTGTGAAATGTTTTGATATTGTAGCCGAAGCTAAGTCTTAAAGTTTTTCTTTGCGTCTTCGCGACTTTGCGTGCCTTAAATATCGAATGGAAAGGCCTTACTTACCTCCTAAAACTTCCATCACCGCCTTGGCCTTCAACAAGCATTCCTCATATTCATTCTCGGCAATAGCATGGTAGGTAATAGCCCCTCCGGCGTGAAATGAAAGATATTTATTGGCAGAGTTGTATAACAAAGACCTGATCACCACATTAAAATCAAAATCATCATCCGGACTAAAATACCCTATCGCGCCAGAATATACCCCGCGTTTACTGCGCTCGTAATGCTCCATTAACTGCATACAGCTAACTTTAGGCGCGCCGGTCATGCTGCCCATGGGGAAGGTGTTTTTGATGGCCTGTACGTTTGATAGACCGTCTTGTACCTCACAAACTACCGTCGAGATCATTTGGTGTACCTGTTTAAAGCTGTGGATGCCGAAAAGTTCTTCGGTTTTTACGGTGCCGGGTTTGGCCGATCGGGTTAAGTCGTTACGCACCAGATCAACCACCATTACGTTTTCCTGTAATTCTTTGGGGTGATTGCGGAGGGCTTGCTTTGCTCGTTCATCGGCGGTGATATCGTCTAAGCGTTTCGCGGTGCCTTTGATGGGTTGTGAGATCAGTTTACTGTCCCGCTTTGCCAAAAAGCGTTCTGGCGATGCGCCGAGAATGTAATTGCCATCCCACTTAAAAAAGGTGGAGAAAGGATTAGGCGATACCTCATTCAGCTGCATAAAGAAGCTAAGCGGATCGATATCTGCATCCTCAGTAAAAAACTCCTGGCAAAAGTTAGTTACGTAAATATCTCCGCGGCTGATATGCGCTTTGATCTGGTTTACGGTATCAATATATTCCTCCCTGCTGAAACGGGGTTGTAACGTTATTGCAGATTGGTGTTTTGGTTGTAAAGGGCTTTGAGCGGTTATTTCTTTTAATACTTCTTCCGGCTTATCAGAAATGATTTCGATATCAGTACCTTTAATCAAGATCAGATGTTGAGGTACAAAGAAATACAGATCGGGAAATTGCAATCCATCTACGTTTTCGGATGTAAGTTGCTCAACCTCGTTTTTTAGATCATACCCTAAAAAACCAGTCATCCAGCCGGGATTATCTTTCCTGAATTGTTCAAGCTGCTCAAAGGCTGTACCTGCGTTGGCAATCAGTTGTGACTGTGCTCCTGCAGCTATTAATGTATCGAATTTAGAGTATGGGTCACTAAAGCCGTTTGAGTCAAGATAACAAGCGGCATTAAATGTTGATGCCCATTGTAGCGCTTTCTGTTTAAAATCCGGCAAATCCTGTACCTGTACAATCACGTTGCAAAAATAACCAAGTAAATGAAATTAGTCGGTTTAATGTTATTCGATTTGCATAGCGGTTTCGTTTCGTGGAGACACAAAACGGGGAGGGGAAAATGAAAAAGGCCGGTAAAACCGGCCTTTGATAGTTATCTTCAAGTTTTTCGTGTCTCCACGAAAAACAGTATTAATGCAGTGTTAAAGTCTGTTTCCTGTCCGGACCTACAGATAAATATTTAACAGGTACGCCAAGTTCAGCTTCCAGGAAATCAATATATGATTGCAATTTGGCAGGGATCTCAGATAGTTCGGTAATACCGGTCAAATCTTCATTCCAACCATCAATTTCTTTATAAACAGGCTCTGGTTTTACTGAGCAAATATCGTAAGGCATGTAGTCAATTTGCTCGCCCAAATAGTTGTAGTGAGTAGCAGCATAGATCTTTTCGAAACCACTCAATACATCAGCTTTGGTCATTACCAATTGGGTAACGCCGTTAAGCATAATAGCATATTTTAAGGCAGGAAGATCGATCCAGCCGGTACGGCGTGGCCTACCAGTTGTTGCGCCAAACTCATGACCAACTTTGCGTAGTTCTTCGCCGGTTTCGTTCTCTAACTCAGTAGGGAAAGGACCGCCACCAACGCGGGTACAGTATGCTTTAAAAATACCGATCACATCACCAATTTGCTGAGGAGCAATACCTAAACCGGTACAAGCACCTGCGGCAGTAGTGTTTGATGAAGTTACAAATGGGTACGAACCAAAGTCGATATCAAGCATAGCGCCTTGTGCGCCTTCTGCCAATACTTTTTTGCCTTCTTTAATATAGTTGTTAACCAAATGTTCAGAATCAACTAAAGGGAACTGACGTAACACCTCTAAGGCTTCGAAAAATAAAGTTTCACGCTCTGAAAAATCAGCGACTTCACCATAAAGCTGTTGTAGCATTGATACATGTTTATCAACCAGTTTTTGGTAACGCTCTTTAAAATCGGGCAGAGTGATATCGCCAATACGCAAACCATTACGGCCGGTTTTATCCATATAAGTTGGACCGATACCTTTTAAAGTTGAACCAATTTTGCCGTCGCCCATTTTTTTCTCGTTGGCAGCGTCAAGCAATTGGTGGGTTGGCAATATCAGGTGCGCTTTTTTAGCAATTAAAAGATTTTTTTTAGCCAGCAGGTCGTGTCCGGCATCTTTCAATTTATCCAGTTCTTTTTTCAGGGTGATCGGGTCAATCACCACGCCATTCCCGATAAGGTTGATGGTGTTTTCAAAAAATATACCTGAAGGAATAGTGTTTAAAACAAACTTTTTACCGTCGAACTCCAAAGTATGACCTGCATTCGGTCCGCCCTGGAAACGAGCTATCAGGTCGTAACCTGCGCTCAGTACGTCAACAATTTTTCCTTTTCCTTCATCGCCCCACTGGAGGCCTAATAATACGTCAACAGCCATTAATTTCTAATATTTCTATAATAATCGTCAAATGCGTTCGTGATGGTTTGTTTTACTTTATCCCATGTCATACCATCTAATGATACAGGAGTTATAGTGTTTTCAGCGTCAGCAAAATAAACTACTGATCTGATGACCGCAAAGGTATCATCATAAGTATATCTATCATGATAAAATTGAAAAAGATTTTCAAATGAATAGAATTGCAGGAGTTTCGCAATATCCCAAAAGTCTTTTTTTACACCTCTGCCTTTCACAGCATTAAGTTTCAAAGCTACTAAATCGCGGATATCTGCGAGGGGAATTTCTTCAATAATTTGGGCAGGGTAGGCAAATGGATCTTTAACAGAAACAAAATCAACTTTTACATTATCGATGATGCATTGATAAATTGATTTATATCGATCATTCTCGCTTATAACCTGCCCGAAGTTATCATTGAGTGTTTCTTTGATCAACTCTTTATCAAAAGGTTGATCTGTAAAAAAATCAAGGTCTATTGATAGTCTGTGTCCGTAAAGTAGTGAAAGTGCTGTACCTCCAACTAACCTGAACTGTTCAAATTCAGGCATTGAAACTATTTTTTTTAAAAGTTCCAGTGTTGCAGGTTCAACTGTTTCTTTTCGTAACATTTAAAATCGGTAGGTTTAACCTTGAATAATACACAGCAAAAATTAATGCTGATATCTGAAAGCCATAAGGCTTGTAAGGCTAATTCTTTTACCTTGTTAAAACCATAAAATTTTAACAGGTTGTTAAAGTCTTCTGCTTTTCCTCGTTCAATAACCTTTTCAACAACATGCGCGGCATTTTTCTGATAATCGATATTATCCATATCAACATCCCAAAATGCCTGCTTGCTTAAAATAGGTTTGTTCATTATGACTTAAATTTTTCTATCACAATTACCATCCCTTAATTTGGTACAATTACCATAAAGGTTTAATGAGTGGTGTCTGATATCAAATTTCAATATATCGCCCATCATACTCTGGATCTGCTGGATGCGCGGATCGCAAAACTCAACCACTTTACCGCAATCGATGCAGATGATGTGATCGTGTTGTTTGTAGCCGTATGATTTTTCGAACTGGGCCATGTTTTTACCAAACTGGTGCTTGGTAACCAAATCGCACGATACCAATAGCTCCAGTGTGTTATACACTGTAGCGCGGCTTACGCGATATTTTTTATTTTTCATGTGGATGTACAGCGACTCCACATCAAAGTGATCTGTACGGGAATATATCTCTTCAAGTATGGCAAAACGTTCAGGCGTTTTACGCAAATTTTTATTTTCGAGGTAAGCCTCAAAAATTTTCTTAACCATAGGTATGGTATCCTGCTGTGACATAATGTTATATTAACGTGGCAAAGTTATTAATAATTTATGGAATAGAGTTAGAGTCAGGAAGTCAAGAATCAGGAAGCAAGAATGTGAATTTTGTCTTGTCTCTTAATTCTTGACTTCCTGCCTCTGTCTTGATTCCTGACTTCTTGCTTCTATCTCCTAAGAAGCTTTTTCTATCGCCGAATC
Source organism: Mucilaginibacter sp. CAU 1740 (assembly GCF_039839285.1). Taxonomy (NCBI): domain Bacteria; kingdom Pseudomonadati; phylum Bacteroidota; class Sphingobacteriia; order Sphingobacteriales; family Sphingobacteriaceae; genus Mucilaginibacter; species Mucilaginibacter sp. CAU 1740. The sequence continues at coordinate 314,866 of NZ_JBDOQS010000004.1, forward strand.
AAAACGGTTAACCGCGGTTACGCCTTTTACCTGTTTCAGATTTCTGATCAGGGTATCCAGGTGGCCGGTATCATTTACGTAAAGCATTAACTGACCTTCAAAAATACCGTTGTCGCTATCTACGGTTATCGAGCGGATATTGATCTTAAAGTCGTTTGATATTACGGTGGTAAGTTTGTTGATCAAACCAACCTCATCAATACCGGTAATGCGCAAGCCGGTAAGGAAAGCCAGTTCCTGCTGATTTGTCCAGCGGGCTTTTACTATGCGGTAGCCGTAGTTGGCCATCAGTTTGGCAGCGTTAGGGCAATTGGTACGGTGTATTTTGATGCCATCGCTTACGGTAACAAAGCCGAAAACATCATCGCCGGGGATAGGGTTACAGCAATTGGCCAGCTTGTAATCTATCTTTTGCATGTCTTCGCCTATCAATAAAATATCGCTGTCTTTAGCTTTGATATTTTTAATGAGGGTTTGAACCTGCTCCTGGTCCATTTTATCTTGTTGCGGCTTGTTGTCCACCACCTTTTCGGAGGCCTGGTACTCTTTCAGGTCCTTCATATCGATGATGCCTTTGGCAACATTGTAAAAAAGATCTTGAGTAGCCTGTAGTTTGAAAAAGTAGCTGATCTTTTGCAGGTTTTCGGAGTTATAGGTGATCTTGAGCGATTTCATTTTGCGCTCCAGTATCTCCTTACCATCCTCGGCAATTTTGCGTTTCTCCTCTTTTAAGGCCGATTTAATTTTGGCTTTGGCTTTGGCGGTAACTACAAAATTCAGCCAATCCTCTTTAGGGGTTTGCTTGCTGGAAGTAATGATCTCTACCTGGTCGCCGTTTTGCAGTTTGTAGCTTAGTGGTACCAGTTTGTGGTTTACTTTAGCGCCGATACAGCTTGCGCCAACATCGGTATGGATCTCGAAGGCGAAGTCGAGCGCGGTTGCATTTAACGGCAATTGGATAAGAGCGCCTTTAGGAGTGAAGATAAAGATCTCGTCGCTAAAAAGGTTCATTTTAAAATCGTCGAGGAAATCCAGCGCGTTGCTATCCGGATTCTTCAGCATTTCGCGCACCTTGCTTACCCATTGGTCAAGACCGCTATCGGTGCTTGATTCTTTGTATTTCCAGTGTGCAGCAAAACCTTTTTCAGCAATCTCGTTCATGCGCTTGGTACGGATCTGCACCTCAACCCATTGTCCGCGCGGGCCCATTACCGTAGTATGTAATGATTCGTAACCGTTAGCTTTAGGCGATGAGATCCAATCGCGCAGCCTATCCGGATTAGGGCGGTATTGGTCGGTAACTATTGAGTAGGCTTTCCAGCAATCAGCTTTCTCATTCTCTTGTGCACTATCCAATATGATCCGGATGGCAAACAAATCGTACACCTCTTCAAAAGGTATCGATTTCTTTTTCATCTTGTTCCAGATAGAGTGGATTGATTTCGGGCGACCGAATACATCGGCCTCCAAACCCTGACCATGCAAAACTTTATTGATAGGCTCAATAAAATCGCGGATAAAGCGCTCGCGTTCGGCCTTTTTTTCGTTCAGTTTATTTTTGATGAACTGGTAAGTTTCGCGCTCCATGTATTTCATGGATAGGTCTTCCAGTTCAGATTTTATCGCGTACAAACCCAAACGGTGGGCGAGGGGCGCGTACAGGTAAACAGTTTCTGACGAGAGTTTTAATTGCTTATCCCTCGGCATAAACTCCATGGTACGCATGTTGTGCAGCCTATCAGCCAGCTTAATGAGTATCACCCTAACATCATCAGCCAGGGTAAGCAGCATTTTACGGAAGTTTTCGGCCTGTAAAGAGCTGTTGGTATCAAACACACCCGAAATTTTGGTAAGCCCGTCGATAATTTTGGCGACTTTTTTACCAAATTCCATCTCAATTTCATCAAGCGTAACGCTGGTATCTTCTACCACATCATGTAACAGGGCGCACACTATTGATGTTGTGCCAAGGCCAATTTCTTCGGCGGCTATCTGGGCAACAGCAATGGGGTGGTATATATAAGGCTCGCCGCTTTTGCGGCGCATATCTTTGTGGCTTTCAAGGGCCATATCAAAAGCCTTGCGTATCATGCGTTTATCGCCCTTTTGCAGGGTTGATTTACAGGCACGCAGCAAAGCGCGGTATCTTTTTAGTATCTCGTTCTTCTCGGCTTCCAGGTCTATCACTAAGTCTTTCATGTACGGGGTATTAACGGTATTAAGTTGTAAACACCCTGCAAATAAATATTATTGCGGGTATTAGTAAAATACCAAAAAAAATTACATTATTTTTGTATTAAGTAAAAATATGAAATTTATCGGATCTCTGTTGCTGTTATGTTGCTTAATGGGTGCTGCAAGTGCCCAAACAACTGCGCCTGCGACTACGCCGGCACCGGTAAAACTTAGCAAAAACGATACCATCAAAACGGCGATGACCGTTTTAGACGGCGAGCTTGTGCCCTGGATAGTTGAGCCAGAGGTGAAAATTGTGGATACCCGCATTTTCGCCAGCGAGGCTGATAGGTTAAACTATCGCCGTTTACGCTACAATGTGCTCAAAGTGCTGCCGTACGCGCGTTTTGCAGGCCAAAGGTATCGTCAGCTACAGCGCGACCTTGCCGTAACATCCGACAAGAAAACCCAAAAGCAGTTGGTGAACAAGTGCGAGGACGAGATAAAAACACTGTTTAATAAAGAGATAAAAAATCTGACAATTAGTCAGGGTGAGGTTTTGATCAAGCTGATTGACCGCGAAACCGGCCAAACCAGCTTTGCAATGGTTAAGGAGCTGAAGGGCGGTTTTAAAGCCTTCATGTTTCAATCGGTAGCCAGCATATTTGGTCATAACCTTAAAGAAACTTACGACCGCGAAGAGCAACGTGACATTGAGGCCATATTAACCCAGGCCGGTTACGACTCGACCAATAACTAATTAATGGATAACCAAAGCATTTACCGCTTTAGCGTTAAAAAACTAAACGGTGAAGAGATCGATCTTTCCGAATATCAAGGCAAAGTATTATTAATTGTAAATACCGCTTCGCAATGCGGCTTTACCCCACAACTTAAGGAACTTGCCGAATTAAAAACACAATTTGCCGGTCAGAATTTTGAGATCCTGGCATTTCCATCAAACGATTTCGGCCAACAAGAACCTTTAGACGGGCAGGCTATTGGTGTATTCTGCGAAAACTATGGAGCCAATTACCCGGTATTTGATAAGATAAAAGTGCGCGGAACTTACGCCCATCCGCTTTACCAGTTTTTTACCGATAGAAAAGCGAACGGCAAAGTAAGCTCAAGTCCACGCTGGAATTTTCATAAGTTTTTGGTGGATAGAGAAGGCCATGTAGTTGATTTTTACTACCCTTTCACCAAACCAATGTCGTCAAAGATCAGGAAAAAGATTGACCGCCTGCTGACAGCCCCTGTTAAGCAATAATTTACCTTTGCGCCATGCTTAAATTAGATATTTTAGTTTTATCTGTACATCCCGACGATGCTGAATTGGGTTGTGCCGGTACAATTTTGAAACATATTGCCCTCGGTTATAAAGTAGGTATTGTTGATCTTACCCGCGGCGAATTGGGCACCCGTGGTTCGGCCGAGATCCGTAAACGGGAGGCTGAGGCTGCTGCCGAAATTTTAGGTTTAGCTGTACGCGAAAACCTTGGCCTGCCCGATGCTTTTTTTGAAAACACCCGCGAACACCAGATCAAGGTTATAGAAGCTATTCGTAAATATCAGCCTTCTATTGTAATAACTAATGCTTATCATGATCGCCACCCGGATCATGGCCGCGCTAATGAGTTGGTTGAAACCTCTGCATTTTTAGCTGGTTTACGTAAGATCGAAACTTATGATGAGAATGGCCAGCTTCAAAAAGAATGGCGCCCGGATATGGTAATGCATTTTATACAGGATAACTATATTACTCCGGATATATTAATAGATGTTACCGAGCATTGGGATAAAAAAATAGAAAGTATTTATGCTTATGGTTCGCAATTTCATAATCCCGATTGGGAAGGTGAACCACAAACTTACATTTCGACCCCCGATTTTATTGAAATAGTTACCGGCCGTGCCCGCGAATTTGGAAAAGCAATCCGTGCAAAATATGCCGAAGGTTTTACAAGCAGGAAGATTTTGGGAGTAGATAATTTATTTAACCTTAAATAGTATTTTTTTAACTTTAAATTATATATTAATTAAAGTTAAAGCATAAAAAAAGCCCCCTTACAATCAGTTAGGAGGCTTTTTTATATTTAGATATAATACTTTTTATGCTCTGATATATTCAAAACGGTTGTTTTCGTTGCTTCTTTCTCTTCTTAACTTGTTTTCGTTAGCAAGTTTTAACAAGATGCCCGAAAGCTCGGATGTTTTGAAATCCGAATCGTATTGATCTTTACAATAATTAGCTATTGATGATATAGATCGTTGAACATCAAAGAAATCTGTATTCAATAGCTGGTTAAGAATTTTGGTTGCACCTGGCTTTTTACGCCCTGGCATAGCGCCATTCTCATCTTCAAGGCGCACTCTGCGGCCTTTTTTACTGAACAGATCAGAACCTTCTGCATCTGTTTTTTCTGATTCGATCATCACTTCGAGCAAGCGGTCGATGATCCTAACCTGGACGGCTTCCGACTGAAACGAATTTACAACTTCGGCCACTTCAACAAGTTGTTTCTTTAATTTCTCTATTTGTTTACTCATGATGATTGGATAGAACTAACTAATAACTTAAACGGGGGTGCAACAAATCTAATCGGAATAATAACAAAAAATATAGCGTATTTTGGAAAAAAAGTAGCGTATATTAATATCTTTTCCCTTTTGTAAATAATAGATGAGTTTTTTACCTTATTAAATATTAGTTAATTTATCCGACATATGGGCGGTAAACAGCCTGGTTGTGACAGGGTTACCAAATAGGATAACTACAAGGTTGCCGATAGTTGGTCTATCATATCGAGGCCAGTATCAATATGGCTTTTTTCGATAATAAGTGCCGGGCGGAAGCGTACACTCCTGTCGCCGCAACCAAGGTACATAATATTATTATCAAAACCTTTTTTTATGAAATTATCCCTTACGTTTTTGTCAGGAAAATCGAAAGCGCTAAGTAAACCGCGGCCCCTAACATTACTTATTATGGGGTGGCGGTTGGATATTTCGCGCAGGCTTGTCTGCAAATATTCGCCCATAGCGGCAGCATTATCGCAAAGGTTGTCCTCTTCAATTATCTCCAGTATTTTTGATGATCGTACCATATCAACCAAACTGCCGCCCCAGGTTGAGTTAATGCGCGATGATACCTTGAAAACATTATTTTCGATCTCATCCACACGTCGGCTGGCCAATATGCCGCATACTTGCATCTTTTTACCAAAGGCCAATATATCCGGACGGGCCTTTTCGCCAAAATGCTCGTGACACCAAAATTTGCCTGTTAAGCCTACTCCTGTTTGTACCTCATCATATATTAACAGCGCTTCGTATTCATCGGCCAGTTCACGCAGTTTTTCTAAAAACTCTTTGCGTACATGGTTATCGCCCCCTTCAGATTGTACGGGCTCAATAATAATGGCGCAAACATCATCCTTATTATCCTCAAATGCTTTCCTGATCTGGGCTACAGATAGTTGTTCCCGCTGCAACAGATCTTCATGGTTAGCATCGCTGTACGGAAAATTGATATACGGTACCGATACCCTTGGCCAATCAAACTTGGCAAACCATTTGGTTTTATTAGGCAAGGTATTAGTTAAACTCAAGGTATAGCCCGACCGGCCATGAAAAGCATGCTCAAAGTGGATCACTTTAAAGCCGCGCTCTTTGGTGTAGCCTTTGGCAAAGTTTTTTTGCACCTTCCAGTCCATTGCTACTTTCAAAGCATTTTCAATAGCTAACGAGCCGCCGGCTATAAAAAAGGCATGAGGTAGGTATTCGGGGATGCCTACGCGTGCAAAGGTTTCAACAAACTGGGCGTATTGTGTGGTATATATATCCGAGTTTGATGGGTTGGTTAAAGCCGCCAGCATCAAATTTTTTTTAAACTCTTCGTCGTTCACCATTTTGGGGTGATTGTAGCCCAGGGGCACCGAGGCAAAGCAGGTAAAAAAATCAAGTAACGTGCGGTTATATTTGGCATCATAAATATAAACACCCTTGCTTTTTTCCATATCAAAAGTAAGGTCGAAACCATCGGCTAATACATGCTTCTGTAATGAAGCCTGAACATTTTGCGGAGAAACAAGTAGCTTATACATATCAAATCGGTTTATTACAAATTTAGCAAAAACCGCCTAAAATCAAAATTTAAGCGGTTTTTGAACCGATTGGTTAAAAAGTAACTTTAAATTGTTTAAAGTTACTTTTTGTACCGAACTCCAAATTGGTCACTACATCTGCGCCAATTTTTTTAATAAATAAATGATCCGGAATCACTTTTATTTGCCCGAATTATTAATTGAAAAAGCTTGAAACATCCGCATGTTTTAATTGTATTTAGCTTACAGCAATTTGATAGCCTTCAAAGGGTTTCCTTTCGATTGAATTTTATCAGCTGATCACCTTATTATTAATTAGTAACGTATTAAAAAAGGAAACCCGGTAATGATGCAGCCAAAACCATCGCCAGCCAACGCAACCAACACAGCTTTAAAAGCCACACTTGCCGGTACCGAAGCCTGGGACCTGCTCGAAGCCCTGCCCATTGGCGTTTACACCTGCGATAAGGAAGGTTATATAGTTTCTTTTAATAAAGCCGCTGTTGAACTTTGGGGAAGGCAACCGGATATTGGCCGGGATAAATGGTTTATGGATTGGAAATTGTTCCGGACGGATGGCACTGTATTGCCTTACGAGGAATCGCCTATGGGGCGTACCTTACAAGCCGGAAAAGTAGTTGAGGGGAGGAGTTGTTAATTCAACGTGGCGATGGCGGTATAAGGTATATTCAGGCAAACCCCAAGCCCCGTTTTAATGAACAACAGGAGATGATAGGCGCGGTGAGCATGCTGATAGATATTACCGCTCAAAAAACCGACGAATCAAAACAGGCTATGCTGGCGTCGATCATCGATTCGTCAGAAGATGCTATTGTAAGCAAAAATCTTGATGGGATCATAACCAGCTGGAACGGCGCGGCGCAACGCCTGTTTGGTTATGCCGAAAATGAGATAATAGGTAAACATATTACCATATTAATACCCGAAGACCGTTATGACGAAGAGTTGCTTATCATCTCGAAAATAAAGGCCAACGAGCGCATTGAGCATTTTGAAACCATCCGCAAAACTAAAAGCGGTGAGCAGATCAGGATCTCGCTCACGGTATCGCCCATGCGCGATAGTAATAATAAAGTGATAGGCGCTTCAAAAATAATACGCGATATAGGCAGGCAAAAGCAGGCCGAAAAGCGGCTACAACAATATGCTGAACGGTTGGAGATCCTGAATTCGATAGGGCAGGTGATCTCGGCCGAGCTGGATATTCAAAGCATCCTGCAAAAAGTTACCGATGCCACCACGCAGCTTTGCGGCGCTCAGTTTGGTGCTTTTTTTCATAACCTTATTAATGAACAAGGCGAATCGTACATGCTGTTCACGTTATCCGGCGCACCGCGTGAGGCGTTTGAGAAATTTGGGATGCCCCGTAACACCGCGGTTTTTCATCCAACCTTTAGCGGCGAGGGAACCGTAAGGGTAGATGATATAACCAAAGACCCTCGCTATGGCAAAAACGATCCGCATTATGGCAAGCCGAAAGGGCATTTGCCAGTAGTAAGCTATCTCGCTGTGCCTGTAAGGGCAAAAGCCGGTAATGTGATAGGCGGTTTATTTTTCGGGCACCCGGAACCTGCCATGTTTAGCGCGGAGCACGAGCAACTTGTTGAAGCCGTTGCCGCGCAGGCGGCCGTGGCTTTGGATAACGCCAAACTATATGAAGATATTAAGCTGCTTAACGAAAAAAAGGATGAGTTTATAGGCCTTGCCAGTCATGAATTACGCACTCCGGTTACCAGCCTGAAAGGTTACCTGCAAATTATAGCACGCAACCTCGCTGCCGATGAGCGGAATAAAACCCTGGCCAATAAAGCCCTCGACCAGGTTGGCAAACTAACCACCCTGATATCCGATCTGTTGGATGTTACCAAGATCCAAACCGGTAAGCTTCCGTTCACCTATACCGATTTTGATATTATCAAACTACTTACCGAATCGAGCGAAATACTACAACAGACCAACCCGTCGCACAAGCTTATTTTTCATTTGCCATTTGATGGATTGTTCATTAACGGCGACAGCCAGCGAATTGAGCAGGTGATCATTAACCTGGTAACCAACGCTGTTAAATACTCGCCCAAGGCCGATCAGGTTATTATCACTGCCGATGTACGGGGCGATAAGTTCAGGGTATCGGTACAGGATTTTGGCATAGGTATTCAGCCCGATCAATTAGAACGTGTTTTTTCGAGGTTTTATCGGGTTGAGAATCTGGCCTCGCACATGTCGGGGTTGGGGATAGGGTTATATATCAGCAATGAAATTGTAACCAGGCATAACGGTAGGTTGTGGGTAGAAAGTGAATATGGTGAGGGATCGACCTTTTATTTTGAATTGCCGATAAACACGAATGCTTAGCATTGTGGTTAGTTATTTATACGAATTACACGAATGTTTTGCGAGTCGCATAGAATTTAAACGAACTATACGATCAAATAATTCGTGTAAATTCGACCAAATTCGTGTAATTAGTGTCAATTGAATTTTTCCTTCATCCCCAACAATCCCCAAATCCCTCCGCTATGAATAGCTAAGATCTTGCTGCCCGGATCAAACGCACCTTTTTCAATCTGATCATATAAAGCATACAGCATTTTACCCGTGTAAACAGGCTCTATCAATATGCCTGTTTCTGCAACAAATTTTTTGATGAAATTAATCAGTTCATCATTGGCTTTCCCATATCCTCCAAAATGATAATCAGTAAGTACATTGTAATCTGCCGGAGCCGTTAAAAACCGGTTTATCTCATCCCTAATAAAACCACCGTTTTTAAATACCGGTACGGCGTTAAATTTTGTTTTAAGCTGATGGCTGCTTAGTCCGTTTATAATGCCCGCAGCAGTGGTGCCGGTTCCGCAGGCGCAAAAGATATGATCGTAGGTTTCTGTTAATTCATCTACAAGTTCGCTGCATCCTGAAGCACCTTCGGCAGATGCGCCGCCCTCGTCAATAAAAAAGGCTTGCTCATCATGGCCAAAAAATTGGTTAAAAAGGGCTGATTTATCGCGATAGCTATCCCTATCGGTAAATTGCAGTTGCATACCATGCAACCGGCATAAAAATAAAGTATCGTTATCAACCTGCTCGCCTCGTACTATGCCCGTACTTTTAAAGCCGAATTTGGCGGCTGCTGCTGCGGTAGCCAGCAGGTGGTTGGAATAGGCCCCGCCAAAGGTTACCAAATGTGTTTTACCTTGATCCTGAGCTTTTTTAAGTACGTATTTAAGCTTTCGCCATTTATTCCCCGATATCATGGGGTGGATAAGGTCATCGCGTTTGATGAAAACTTTTACGCCCTTCGCATCAAACAATTGGTTGTTGATGGGTTGTATAGGGCTAAAAATTTCCAGATCGATGTCCATAAAATAATACGGTATTAATGCTATTGCAATATTACGTTTAACGAACCACAAAAAACGATTACTTTTGCGCCTCAAATGGCATACGAACCCGAACTTATTGAACAGGAAGAACAAGACCTTTATGAACACCTCCGCGTAGTTGTTGATAAGGGGCAGTCGCTTTTGCGCATTGATAAGTTTTTGATGCACAGGGTGGAGAACGCATCGCGCAACCGCATCCAGAACGCTATTGAGCTGGGCAATGTGCTGGTTAACGATAAAACCATCAAAGCCAGCTATAAAGTAAAACCACTTGATGTGATCTCGGTAGTATTGCCGCATCCACCGCGCGATACCGAAGTTTATCCCGAAAATATCCCCATCAATATTATTTATGAAGATGATGACGTGCTGGTGGTGGATAAAGAGCCGGGAATGGTGGTGCATCCTGGATACAATAATTACACCGGTACGCTGGTGAACGCGTTAGTATATCACTTTCAACAATTACCTACGCTGCCGGGTAACGATGGCAGGCCGGGACTTGTGCACCGTATTGATAAAGATACCTCTGGGTTATTATTAATAAGCAAAAACGAGCGTGCCATGACCTGGTTAGCTAAACAGTTTTTTGATCATACCATCACCCGTAAATACATAGCGCTGGTTTGGGGTGATCTGCCCGAAGATGGCACGGTAACCGGCTACATCGGCCGTAGTGTGGCCGATAGAAGGGTGATGTCGATATATGATGACCCGGAAAAGGGCAAATGGTCGGTAACGCATTATAAAGTTTTGGAGCGAATGGGCTATGTTACGCTGATAGAGTGCCAGCTGGAAACCGGTCGTACCCACCAGATCAGGGCGCATATGCGGCATATTGGTCACCCGTTATTTAGCGATGCTACTTATGGGGGCGATAAAATTTTAAAGGGTACCAGTTTTAGCAAATACAAACAGTTTGTTGAAAACGCCTTCGCGCTGATGCCAAGGCAGGCGCTGCATGCCCAAACTTTGGGCTTTCTGCATCCTACATTAAAAAAGCAGGTGCATTTTGAATCACCATTGCCTGCAGATTTTGAAGCGGTGCTGGCTAAATGGCGTAAGTACACAGATACCGATACCCAGGAATAATACGTTAAAGAGAGATAAAATACCCCCAATTAATTAACCAGCTCCATCAACCTCATATCATCTATCCGTCCATATGATGCCCGTATTCATCAACTTTAACGGCGAATATCTTCCCCAAGATACACCTTTGCTAAGCATTAGCAACAGGGGGTTTAAATATGGCGATGGTTTGTTTGAAAGCATGCGGCTGATGAAAGGCAAGCTTAAATTTGCTGAACTCCATGCCGACCGCCTGCAACGGGGAATGAAAGCCCTCAAAATTGATGGCTACTCGCAAATGGATAGCTGGTTTTTAAATAATATTGTTAATGAGTTGGCCCGTCGTAATAAGGTAAAGCACGGCCGTCTGCGTTTAACCGTTTATCGCGATGCCGAGGGACTTTATACGCCCACTCAAAACAAAATGGGCTACTGCCTGGAACTAACTGCAAGCGAAGAACCACGATATTTTTTAAACGAGCGGGGACTGATCATGGATGTGTTTACTGATCTGCCCAAACCGTCAAATTATCTATCTAACATCAAAACCTGTAATTCGCTTATTTATGTAATGGCGAGCCTGCATAAAACGCAAAACAAACTTGATGATGTGTTTTTACTGAACCAAAGCGGCAATTTATGCGAAGCCAGTAGTTCGAATATATTTATCAATTACCAAAATCATTTATACACGCCAGCCTTAAGCGAGGGTTGCGTGGAAGGCGTAATGCGCCAGGTAGTGATCAAACTGGCTGAAGAAAATAATATCCCGCTAACTGAAGCTCAGATCAATCCTGACATTTTGTACGAAGCTGATGAGGTATTTTTAACCAATGCTACTCGTGGTATCCAAACCGTAATGGGCTTTGGGGTGAGGCGCTATTTTAACCAATACAGCAAGGTGCTGATGGATGAGTTGAATAAGTTGTAAGGGTAACTATTTCGTAAACCACTGTCTTGAGCTGGTGCACGCGTGCCGCGTGTTCCTTATGAAAATAGCAAGGTTTAAAAAGACATATTCAATACCTGTCCTGAAGGGTACACGCGACACGCGTGCACCAGCAATTAACATTTTTAGAGTTAAGAATTTATATCTCGCTTGCTTCTTCCACTTTTATTGCCGCAAGTATTCCATCCCAAAGTGCAATACGCGCCTGCAAAGCTTCTTTAACAGCAGTGGTTGCTTCGGCCCATTTGCTATCATCATCACCGCAAAGTTCGGCGGTCATTTGATAGGCTAATTGTGAGTGATGATCGCCATCAACTTCAATGTGGCGCTCAAGGTAGTAAAGTAAAATATCAACCTTGCCCGGTAATTGCTGACTAAGCTCTTTTACAATGCTCACAAACATATCCGGGATCAAATCTTCACGACCGAAAGTAAATACAGCTGCCTGCAGGTAATCTTTATTAGTATCAATAACCTCAAAAGTATGCTGAACAAAGTTGCGTGCCGCGGTAGGGATATCAGCAATGATCAATGCCTCGTCGATATGTTTGCCGATGTGTAATTCGTGAAACAGGTTGCCGATAGCTGTTGCTTCGCTGCCCGCCTGTTGCATTGCGCGTAAGTATAATTCAAAGTGGCTTGCGCGGTTGCCTTGTTCATCAACATCGCTTTCTTCGCCGGCTACAATTTCGTTGATCAGGTAGCGGGTATTGGCGTTTCCGGTAGGCATCCATGGGGTAACGGTACAGGTAAGCTTTTGCTGCAATGCTTTTAACAACGACATAAAATCCCAAACAGCAAATACGTGGTGCTCCATAAAAACAGTAAGCTCATCAAGCGAGGTGATATTTTTATAAAGCTCGTGGTTAATAAGTTGATCGCGTAAAGGTTGGATGTTGTTTTTTAATGCTGTAATGCGGTTGCTATGATCTGCCATGCGTTCCCTGGTAATTATTTTAGGTCGCAAAGGTAACAAATGGGGTGGGAATGAGGCGGATGAATGTTTGTTTTGACAGGGCGGTGATGGTGAGGGCCGGCGTGTCGAGGAGTATCTACAGATATTAAGAATCAAAAGAATGCTGCGCTATTCTGGTTGTTTGAAAATATATCGTTCATCAAATTCAATATCTAAGCTGCGCAGTATCTGTTGAAATTCTTGCGAAAATGATTTTTTACTATGGTGCTGTTGCTGATTTAATATGTAGTTTACCACTTTATCAACCTGCGATCGACTGTGGGTAAAACCGCCATAACCTTCTTGCCATTGAAACCTGCCTTTGGTTAATTTTTCTTTATTGATCCATTCGGACGAGTCGCTTTTTACAATTCGAACCAAATCTGAAAGCGCTTGATTGGGGTTTAATCCAATGAGTAGATGCATGTGGTCGGGCATATTGTTGATAGCAATCAATTTATGCCCGTGATTTTGAATTATGGCAATAATATAATTTCGTAATCGTTCAGCCCAGACATCGCTAATTAGCGAAGCGCGATATTTTACAGCGAATACTATGTGAGTGTAAAGTTGTGTGTATGTATTGTTTGTTGCCACAATTGCATGGTTTAGGTTAAACCCCTCTGGGGTTTTTAAATGGTCGATTTGTGATGCTACAAAGCTTTTGCCCCTCTGGGGCAGAATAGCAAAGTATCTATCTTAAATTATTCTATAATATAAATGAAACAAGCTGTTCAATTTTTTATCATTTGTTTTAAATCCCTAAGAGGAAGTAAAAGCTTTTCGGCAAGCAAGCCAAGCCATTCTTTGCCCCAAGAAGTTATATCTAATTATTTATTTTTATACCCCAGAGGGGTAAAAGCTTTGTAGCAAATATATAACGCAGTGTCTTTGCCCCAGAGGGGCAAAACTTCGCCGCCAGACCCCGCAAGCAATCAACTTTATAATCGCCTTACAACCTCACACCCCTCAAAAAATCCTCAATACCCATCCGCTTTTTACCTTCCAGCTGAACATCTGTTAAACTAACAAACCCGTCCTTCGCCGCAAATTTCAAATATGTTTTATTATCGGTTAAAACGGCACCCGGTTGTACACCCGGCTCGGCTATTTGAAATTCTGATGCGTAAACCTTTAATACTTTTTCGTTCAATTCGGTATATGCCGTAGGCACCGGACTCAAACCACGAATTTTGTTATAAATAGAAATAGCCGACTGTGTCCAATCTATCAAACAATCCTCTTTGAAAATTTTAGGGGCATGTTTTAGCTCCGCACCTTCGGTAAGCGCGGCTTGCGGGTGCTCGTTATACCTGCCGCTTTCAATGGCTTTTACTGTTTTTACCAGGATACCGGCGCCTTTGTTCATGAGCCTGTCGTGCAGTTCGCCGGCATCTTCGCTGCCTGTGAGGGTGATTTTTTCGGTGAACAGGATGTTGCCCGTATCAATATCATGTTTTAAAAAGAAGGTGGTAACGCCGCTTTCCTTTTCGCCATTAATTAAAGCCCAATTGATAGGCGCGGCACCACGGTATTGGGGCAGGAGCGAAGCATGGAGGTTGATGGTTCCTTTTGCCGGCATATTCCAAACCACTTCGGGCAGCATCCTGAAAGCCACTACCACTTGCAGATCGGCTTTAAGAGCCTTCAAATCAGCTAAAAATTCTTCGTTTTTTAATTTTTCGGGTTGTAATACTTTTAACCCGTTGGCAACGGCATATTGTTTTACTGCCGACTCGTTAACTTTCTGTCCTCTTCCAGCGGGTTTATCTGGGGCTGTAACAACGGCTACAATATCGCAACCGGCGGTGATCAGGGCATCAAGTGAAGCAACGGCAAACTGGGGGGTACCCATAAATATAATTCTCATAGTATGTTTAGGTAAAATGTAAGATGTTGTTATTCGTACAGTAAATATTTTTTGCGTGTTGTTTTAAATTTCTCAAGACCGGGTTTCCAGCTTTTGCGGATCTCTTTTTCGCTTTTGCCTGCTTCAATTTGCTTGCGTAGCTCGGCCGAGCCGGAAAGCTTGTTGAAATAAGCGTTGAAAAAATGATCCTTATCCGGAAATGCTTTATATAACTCTATAAGCCATTTCAGGTTAATAGAGCCCATTCCCCTGATCTCATCTGCCGACATTTTTTCCAGATCGATGCCAAAACACTCTTTATCCTTCTGCGGTGGGTTTTCACTCATACCCGGTATGCTTTTAGGTGTAAACGAAAAACTGTATTTCCCTTTCAGTGCCGGGTGACCGATCAGTAAAAAAGGCTGCATAGTCCCACGCCCCAAACTGAAAGTAGTACCCTCAAACAAACAAGTGCTTGGGTACAATAAAACCGATTGATCTGTATTTAAATTAGGCGAAGGATTAACCGGCAATTTATAATACAGATTATGTTTATAATTGGCCACTTTAATAATATTCAGTTTGCATTTTACCCCGTTTTTCAGCCAACCCTCACCGTTTATCATTTGGGCATATTCGCCAATGGTCATGCCGTGGGCAATGGGGATGGGGTGCATGCCCACAAACGAGCGGAAGGCAGTATCCAATATTGGCCCGTCAATTAAATAGCCGTTAGGATTGGGGCGGTCAAATATCATCAGCTCTACATTGTTTTCGGCGCAGGCCTCCATTACATAGTGCAGGGTTGATATGTAGGTATAAAAGCGGGTGCCAACATCCTGAATATCAAATATCATCAGGTCGATGCCTTGCAGGTCATCAGCTGTGGGTTTGTAATGTTTGTTGCCGTAAAGGGATATCACCGGAAGGCCGGTTTTAGGATCATTAGCATCGTTAACGCTGGCCCCGTTGCTGGCATCGCCCCTGAAGCCGTGCTCGGGGCCGAAGATCTTTTTTATGGTAACGCCTAACTTTAACAAACTATCAACACTGGGTGTAAGGTTATTGCCAATAACAGAAGTTTGATTAACTACCATCCCAATATTTTTTCCCTTAATATAGTCAATATATAGCGAAATCTGGTCGGCTCCGGTAATAATTTCGGTGTTTATTTTATCTTTTTTGGGCGATGTTGTACTGTCGGTTTTATGATCTGTAGCCTGGCTGCAAGCCGTATGGGTAAGTAATATGGCTATTAAGGTGTATTGTAAAAATGTCTTGAACTTCATCATAAAATATTGAGTTGAAACAATTTTAAAAATAGCAGGTTTAACAGCAAAAACCGCATATTTGCGAAGGTACAAAAAATCAGTCTGCATTGAGTTTCGCCTCCTTTATATCAGCCCGTATAACATTCAAATCAAAGCGCACATTTTCAAAATTGATAGTGCGCATTGCTATTGTTGGCATTATGCTGGGCCTTGGTGTAATGATATTGTCGCTTGCTATCGTTAAAGGATTTAAACACGAAATACGCAATAAAGTTCGCGGTTTTGGTGGCGATATCCGTGCGGTTAAGTTTGATCTCAATAATTCTTACGAAAGTTCATCCGTACTTATCGATAGTTCTTTTATCAAACGCGCCCTAAAAAGCCCTTACATTACCCATGTAATGCCGGTGGCCACCAAGCCGGGCATCATCAAAGCCAATAACGAAATTGAGGGTGTAGTGCTGAAAGGCGTAGACAAAAGTTACGACTGGGGCTATTTCAAAAACATGATGGTTGCCGGCGAGGTGATCAATTTTGCCGATTCGGTTGAGGCCCAGAAAGAGATCATGATCTCCCAAACCATTGCCGACCGCTTGAGGTTAAAAGTTGGCGATAAAATGCTGATGTATTTTGTACAGGAACCATTACGCCGCCGCCAGTTTAAAATAAAAGGCATTTTTAATATTGGGGTAGAGGAGGTAGATAAAACCTTTGTTATCGGTTCGCTATCATTGGTTAACCGCCTTAACGATTGGAAGCCCGGCGAAATAGGCCAATACGAGATCCGCATTTCAGATTTTGATCATCTCGACGAAGCCGCCGATGCTCTCGATACTGTTTTACCTGTAAAACTAAAGGAATATACCATTGCCGAAGATTACCCATCGATATTTGAATGGCTTAACCTGCTCGATGTAAATTTTGTGGTGATGCTGGTGCTGATGATGGCCGTGGCAGTTATCAATATGATCTCGGCATTGCTGATCATGATACTGGAACGTACCTCCATGATAGGCATATTTAAAGCGATGGGTGCCAGTAACTGGGAGATCAGGAAAGTGTTTCTTATTAATGCCACTTATCTTATTGGAGTGGGCTTGCTATTGGGCAACCTGCTTGGCCTTGGCCTTGGTTATTTTCAACAACAAACCCACTTTTTCGCGCTCGATCAGGCTTCGTATTATATGAAATTTGTACCTGTTGAGTTTGATGTGCTTGATATTATCCAACTTAATATCGGTACCATGATAGTTTGCTTGTTGGTACTCATGATCCCGTCATCGCTGGTAAGCCGGATCTCGCCGGTTAAAGCTATTCAGTTTAAATAGAGCGATTAGAGGTTGGCGATCAGAGATCAGTTTTTATCGACATATTTTCTGCAACTCCTTTTGTGATCTTAGTTGAGTTACTGTTAAAACAATTGATAGCTCAAGCCCAGGCGGATCAAATTACTATGCGCATCGTTCACGCCGCCAATCAAATTTTTTCTGTAGTTGGTAATGCCATGTGCAAAACTTGCATTTAAACCATACCTGCCATAACTTGCTACAGCACCCATACGTAGCCTTACATCAGTTGGCGATTTGCTCCTTTTAAAATCAACTTTGTAAACTTTGCCATCTTTATCTTTCACTTCACCTTTATCGCGGGTATCTAATATAAAGCCCCAATCCATCCCCGGTAAAAGATCCAGTTTAACCTTGCTTAGCTTAAAACGATAGCCGATATATGGGTTTAGGTTAATGGTTTGATTTTGCAATGCCACATGGCCTGTTACAGGAAAGCTCCAATCAACAGCAACCAAGGTTTGATATTCGGTGGGTACAGCCGGAGGTATCGGATAATACCTGTCAGCGTTAACTTTACTTCTCAATATTTCATAACCGCCCTGTAAGCCAACAATAAAGCCCCCTTTTGTTACCAGCTGCCCTTGTATGGTGCCGCCATAGCTAAAACCGTTTTTATTGCCATAAGGGTTATTAGCACGGTTCATTGGGTCGCCGGTGGTTGAGCCTTGCAATATCATGGTGGTAGATGTTGCCGAGGCTCCCGAAAAATGGAATAAACCTGATGTAGCCTGTACCGAAACCTCTAATTTTTGAGCAAACAAATGTATCCCGCTACCCAATAGCAGTGCAATTACCAGTAAACGCTTTTTCATTTTTTATGTGTTGTAAAGTTTAGTTTCAGGTTTAAGCCGCCTGCCCCAAATTTTATCTGCTGTGAGCCAAGGCCATCAAGCGGGTATTTTACAAACGGTTCGATAATGAGGCGGTTGGTTTTACCCAGCGGGTATCCTATACCAAAAGCAAGGTTAAGCGTTTTGGCAAAGTAAAAGCTGTTAAAGCTTTTACGCGTGGTTTCGTCGGTGGTTTGTTGCTGTACACCAGCCGCTTGTGCCAGGCCGGGATAGCTATAACTTGCGGTATAGGCTTCGTTAACAAAAGTGCCCGAGCTTACACCTGCCGAAAAATACGTATCGTTTTTTTGCGGGTTAAACTCGTATTTAATGTTAACCGGGATATCCAAACCAACCAGTTTGGCATTGTAGCTTTTAATTGATGGACTTGCCGCCACCTTGCTAAAATCAGCAACGTTATTGTACGCTGTAGTTAACGCCGGCGAAAATGAGGCTAACAAGCGTTCATTTGATGGCTGGTTTTTATCGTAACTCAGCGTGTTTTGCGCGATAGCCAACCCGGTAGAAAGCTTGATGTTTTTGCTCAGCCTGATATCTGAAGTAAAGCCCGCGCCTGCATTAACCTGGTTTTGGCTGCCCTTAGCATAGTTGAAAAACGTAGCCGCGTAAACACTGAATTTTACCCTTTTTTCGTTGGTGATCTCGTCTGTTTTTTTAGGCTTATTATCCTCGCTGGCCAGCAAAGCTTCCATGCTGTTTACCTTCGGTTTTACACGTATAGGCGATTCTGGCTTATTTGCCGGTGCCTGTGTTGCATTGTTTTGCGAGTTAGCAGCAGGTGGTTGCTGTGTAGCGGCAAATTGCGGTTGGTTGTTTTTAGGCAATATTGATTTAACGCTATCCTGTTTTTTTACAGATGGCGATGTGTTTAAATTGTTGTTATCAGCCGCCTGAACAGGTTGCTGAGCGGGTACTTTTGCCGATGCTACAGGCAAACCATTATTAACAGCAGGAACCTGCACCGGCGTAAACTGCTTAACATTAATACCCGGCTGTGTTACCACGGCTTTAGCCGGTTGTTTGCCATTTTGGGCGATTGTATTTTGCCCGCCAGCCTGCGCGCCGCTAAGCGGGTTGGTGTGTTGAACCGGTGCTTGCGCATTTTGCTGAACAGTTGTCTGTTGTTTTGTACTTGCCAAATCGGCTGCAGGCGCACTTGTTACGGCCGGTTGCGTTGTAGCTGTATCAACCTGGTTGTTTTGTGGTTGTATAGGTTTTACAGGCTTAACCGAAAGTGATTGACTCCCGTTATTAACGCCATTTTTGTGTGAAACAACCCACAGACCAATACTCAAAAATAAAAGCAGGGCTGCAGCCGCGCCTGCCCACCATAGGTAAACCGGGCGGCGCTGTTTTTCCTGCATAGGGAAACGTTCCCTGAGCAACAGCCAGCCTTCATCGGCGGTGGTGTCTTCGTAATTGTCAAACACCTCACTGATCCGGTTTCTTAAGTCGTTATCCAACTGATCATCCATGGTGTGCTTCTTTTCTTAATATATTTCTTAATCGTTCCTTAGCCCGGCTCAGGTAAACGCGCGATGAGCTTACCGGAATGTTGAGCATAGTAGCAATTTCTTCATGATCGTAACCATCAATTTCGTACATGTTAAAAATGGTGCGCTGTATGGCGGGCAGCTCAACCATCATTTTTAAAATGTCTTGTGCATTTAAATTATCAACCGGCCCCATGTTACTCCTAACAGGCGCGGCGTTATCCAATTCAACATTTAGCTGGAATTTGAGGTCTTTACGACGGCGATCAATAGCCGTGTTAACCATAATTGTGCGGAGCCAGGCTTTAAAAGGCTTATCGGTATTGTAACTGCCTATGGCGTTAAAAACTTTTATAAAAGCATCATTTACAGCCTCCAGGGCATCATCGCGGTTTAAACTGTAACGCAAACTGATACCCATAGCATAGCCATAAAACTGCTTATACAGCAATTCCTGGTGTTTTAAGCTGCCTTTTTTGCATTGCCTTACGATCTCTTCTTCGGTAATGCGAGGGGGTGGATGCATTAAATGTTCTTAGTTCCGCTAAATGTTGTTTTGTTTTAAGCCATTACGTGGCAAACAAGCCAAGTGATACAAAATAAAAATATTTTTTTCTGATTACGATCACCGGGGTATCATAACTAAAAAAGCCGGTACCCATTACAGGCACCGGCTCGTAATTAAAACAATAAAAAGTTAGTTAATTTTTTTGAAATTATATACGATGTTGGAGGTATCGCCGGTGCTAAGGCGTTGTAACTGAAATACAGTGCCGTTATAACCATATTGATACACGCCTTTTAAATGGAACTTAGCACCAGTGCCGGTTACCACTTTGCTCGAATCATTAAACTGAATGTAAACACCATTGTAAGCAAATGAGCCTTTGCTGGCCGCATGCTTTATGGTATCGCCTGTTACAGCAAATCTTGAGTTTGCGGCAAGGTTAATTATTAAAGCGGTGTCTCTGATGGTATCATAACCGGCACCACTTGCTTTTTTTACCAAAGCGCCAAAGCTTCCTTTAAATGTTCCCTGTGGCTGCGGAATTGGTGTTGAATCGCCCTTTGGTGAACAAGCCGCGCCTAACGCTAATAATAATGGTAGCAGGTAGAATAAATTACGTTTCATATTTAATCCTTTTATGTATTAGATTTTTAACCATTACGCATATTAATTACCAAACGCTACAACAGGATAAATATTTTTTAAAGTTTTTTTGCCTCGTTCCAAAAAACGTCCATTTCGGAAAGGCTCATATCCTGTAGTTGTTGGTCGTTTTCTTTGGCTTTAAGTTCAAGGTACTGAAAGCGTTTAATGAATTTTTGGTTTGTTTTTTCGAGGGCGTTTTCGGGGTTGATATTGATAAAGCGGGCATAGTTAATGAGCGAAAACATCAGGTCGCCAAATTCGGCTTCGGCCCGTTCATGGTCTATGGTGCTTTCATCTTCGGCATTAAATTCATTCCTGAACTCCTGCATTTCTTCTTCAACCTTGGCCCACACCTGGTTTTTCTCTTCCCAGTCGAACCCAACGCCGCGCGCTTTTTCCTGTATGCGCGATGCTTTTACCAAAGCAGGCAAGGAAGCAGGCACGCCGCCCAAAACAGATTTGTTGCCCTCTTTAAGCTTGATCTGCTCCCAGTTACGTTTTACATCTTCTTCGTTTTGTACCTCCACATCCCCATAAATATGAGGGTGGCGGTTGATCAGTTTATCGCAAACGCCGTTCAGTACATCGGTAATATTGAAATCGTTGGTTTCTGAGCCAATTTTGGCGTAGAAAACCAGGTGCAGCATAATATCGCCCAGTTCTTTCCGTATCTCGGGCATATCGCCAGCGAGGATGGCATCGCTTAACTCATAGGTTTCTTCGATGGTGAGGTGGCGCAGGCTTTCGAGGGTTTGTTTTTTATCCCAGGGGCAGTTAGCCCTTAGGTCGTCCATAATAATAAGTAACCTGTTAAACGCTATGGTAGCGGTAGGGGCGGTTTCTGGAGCTTTTAACGGCATAGATGTTTTGTTTATGCCGCAAAAATAAGCATTATATAAAAGCTTAAAGCAGAGGGCGCAAGGCCGAAAGCTAATATTTTGTTAGAGAGGTAATTATTGGCTTTTGATGCTGGGGAAGTGCTTTTACAAAAGAGGGCACCTACGGAGCCGGAAACGCTGAAAAAATCGTAACTTATAAACATGGTACTCCTACGGAGTTATATGACGAATATTTCAAACTCCGTAGGAGTACCATGTTTGTAGCAAATATGAGTGAGGTTTTTGGCTCCGTAGGTGCCTCCTAACCGTTGGTATGAAAAGAGTTTTGAGGCTCGGTAGGTGTCCCCTAATGGTAGATTGATTTAAATTATTGCAGTGATAGTTTAAGACTGCTTAACCGCCCGCAGCATTTCGCGCTTACCGGGTGCGCCAGGTGCCTTCTCTACCTTAAAGTTTAATGCTTTAAGCATACGTTTCAGGTTGCCGGTAATGGCGTAGGTAACAAATACCCCGCCCGGTTTTAAAAAGCTAACGGTATGGCCAATGGCTTCCTCGTTCCACATTTCGGGTTGATGGATGGCGGCGAAGGCATCAAAATAAACAACATCAAATTGTTGCTCTGTTTCAAAACTTAAAAGTTGGGTATTGGCAATTTGCAAATGCGCCGAGTTGTTGATATCAACCGTGGTTTTTAATGCCTGCGGATAGTTGTTATTAAACTGGTCCCAAAGCAAAGCCGGAACATATTGCTCATACCCGGTTTGCGCCATCATTTCGCCGCTAAGCGGATAGGCTTCGATACCTGTATAGTTAAGTTGTATTTGTTTATTGGAACAGGCATCGGCAGTAAGCAAAAAATTGAGACCGGTGCCGAAACCAACCTCTAAAATATTGATGCTATCAACCTCATTTCTATCCAAAAAATACTCCATGCCCGATCTCACAAATACATGCAGGCTCTCCTGCAAAGCCCCATGGCGCGAGTGATAGTGCTCGCCAACCTCGGCATTGTAAATGGTTTTTGAACCATCGGCAGTGGTAACTATGGTTAGATTTGACATATTTAAAAATGGGTGTCATGCTGAGCTTGTCGAAGCATGGTGGGCCGGGCCTTTACGCGCGCCTTCGACAAGCTCAGGGTGCAATGTTAGTAAGTTAGTGATATCCCTCAGAGGGGGAACAGCTTTGTAGTAAAGCATTAAGCCTGATTAGCCGTGCCAGAGGTACGGAACGTCGGCGTTGTGTACCTCTGGCACACTCAAAACTTGAGCCTTTCCATTTCTACAAAGCTTTTGCACCTCTGGTGCAGCCGGACAAATTCCTTAACCTAATGACATTACTTAGGGTGATGGGCCTAAGTAATGTTGTTTTTTTAATTAATGAACCGCTTTCATCATCTCTGTAACCACCTCGCCCAGATCATAAACCGGTACGTTGTCAATCGATGCGGCTATAATACTCACACCAGCCGCCGAACGATAACCCGCCGCGCAATGCACCACAATAGGCTTATCAGTGGCAATCTCGCCAACGCGTTCGCGTAATTCGGGTAGGGGGATATTGATAGCAGAATTGAATACTTTACCCGCGGCAACCTCGCCGGTGTTGCGGATATCAAGTATGGTATAAGCTTCTTCGTTAGCTTTAAAGTTATCCAGGTCAAGTACCGCTGATACTTCATTAGCTGAAGCTGGCACTAACAACGTCGCTTTGATATTGCCTTCGTAACCAATTTTAGCTGCTTTTTTGATCAGGATATCCAGTTTCTCTTCGCTTTCGGCAATCAGGTAAAATTTTTCTTCAGGGCCGATGATCGATCCCAGCCAGGTTTCAAATTTTTCGCCATCCATTAAGTTGATGGCGCCGTGTAGGTGACCATCTCTGAATTGGGCTTTAGGGCGGCTATCGATCACCAAAATATCTTTATCCAAAACTGCATCAGCATCAAGCTGAGGCACGGCTGCAATGCTTTCTTCAAAATTTACAACACCGGCCTTGTTCAGTTCCACATCGCGACCAAAGTATTTGGGCATAAAAGGCTGATCGGTAGTGAGGGTTTTTACAAACTCCAGTTCATCCATCAGTTGCAGTGCATAGTTTTCGCGCAATTCCCTGCCGATAGTACTTTCCAGATCAGGACTCATGTTTTTGCCGCATAATGAGCCTGGGCCATGCGCCGGGTAAACTACCACGCTTTTAGGCAGTGTCATCAGCTTTTGGCGGGTGCTCTGGTACATCTGACGGGCAAGTTCTTCTTTTTTGGCGGTGATATTACCTACGTTCTCGCGCAGATCAGGGCGACCCACATCGCCTACAAATAAGGTATCGCCGGTAAAAATGGCAGTTTCACGGCCTTCTTCATCAACCAGTAAAATACAGATAGAATCGGGTGAGTGGCCGGGGGTATTGATGGCTTTTAGTTTGATATCATTTAACTGGATAACGTCGCCGTCATCAAAAGTTTCGTGCGGGTAGGTAGCGCCGGTAAGTTCGCTGCAATAAATAACCGCGCCGGTGGTTTGATGGATCTCGAGGTGCGAGCTTACAAAATCGGCATGGGGGTGCGTTTCAATAACGCCAACAATATCGGCATCGTGTTGGGCGGCGAAATCATAATAAGGCTGCGGGTTACGTGCCGGATCAATAACTATCATTTTACCTGTACGTATCACGGCATATGAACCATGCGCCAGGCCTTTATCGTAAAATTGCTGAATGATCATTTGCCGCAAAGATAATTGTTTGGGCGGGATGTTGGGAGAGGGGAATGTTAGCAGGCGGTAAAGATTATGCAACAGTGCCTAAATTGGCAACCTGTTTTTAGGTATAAATGGTTAAATTTGGTTATGACCACAACAGAATTGAAGACAGAGATCAATAAAGCGCTCGAAAATGTTCCGGAAGAGGCCTTGACCGATGTGCTTTCGTACCTCCAACATTTGCAGGCAAAAGCGCCAACGGATATTAAATTGACCGCACATTTAAGGCAGATCCTTACCGAGGATGCTGAATTGCTGGAAAAGCTTGCCCAATGATTACTGTTGAACAGGCTGAACAAGTACATAATGTGCTTATCAGAAAATTTGGTGGTTTAACCGGCATACGCGATAAACCGGGACTGGAAGCTGCTTTAGCCCGGCCACATGCCACATTCGACGGCCAGGAATTGTATGCAGAACCGGTTGACAAAGCAGCTGCTATTTTTGAAAGCCTTGTGATAAATCATCCGTTTATGGATGGTAATAAAAGAATTTCATACGTTTTAATGCGCCTTACACTGCTTGATAGTGGTTTTGATATTACCGCAACTCAAACTGAAAAATATGAAATGGTTATAGCAGCAAGCAAAGGCGAGATCCGGTTTGATGAAATAAGAAATTGGTTAGCTGATAGGTTATTAAAACTAAGTTAACTCCCAAGCCAATATTTAAAAAGGTATATTAAATGGCACAGGCCCGGCATTTGCCGGGCCTGTGCCATTTAATGAAAAGGTCGATACTACCAGATCTTAGTTCTATCCTCCGGTTTTTTATACATTTTATCGCCCGGTTTAATATCAAAGGCCTTATACCAGGCATCCATATTACTTATTGGTGCATCGGTACGGAAACGCTCCGGCGAGTGCGGATCTGTCAGGATGCGTTGCGCTGCTGCTTCTGGTGTTTGAGCTGAACGCCATACTTGCGCCCATGATAAAAAGAAACGCTGCGCTGGCGTAAAGCCATCTGTTTTAGTATTTGATTGGCCTTGCTTGGTTTTGCTGAAAGCCTCGTAGGCAATGTTTAAACCGCCAAGGTCGGCAAGGTTTTCGCCAAGGGTTAGTTTGCCGTTTACGTGCAGGGTATCAATAACAGTAAAGGCGTTGTATTGGTTAACTACCTCGTCGGCGCGCGATTTAAATTTATCGGCATCGTCTTTTGTCCACCAATCGCGCAGGGTACCATCGGCATCGTACTGGCGACCCTGGTCGTCAAAACCGTGGGTCATTTCGTGGCCGATCACGGCACCTATGCCACCGTAGTTAACGGCATCATCGGCATTAAAATCAAAAAACGGAAACTGCAATATACCTGCCGGGAAAACGATCTCGTTATTGGTTGGGTTGTAGTAAGCGTTAACTGTTGGCGGTGTCATACCCCAGCGGGCTTTATCAACAGGTTTGCCTAAACGGCTTACGTTAAAGTTGTAACGCCATTTGCTGAGGGCGCGGATATTGCCAAAATAATCGTCGCGGTTAATTACAATGCCATCATATTTTTCCCAATTATCCGGGTAGCCAATTTTTACGGTGAAGGCGTTCAGCTTTTTCAGCGCGCGCTCTTTGGTAGCCGGGCTCATCCATTCAAGGCGTTTAATACGGTCGCCGAGGGTGATCTTAAGATTGTTCACCAAGCCAACCATGTACTGCTTAGCAGCTGGGGTAAAGTACTTCTCCACAAATAGCTGACCTAACAATTCGCCAAGACCACCATCAACAAGGGAGCTCATGCGCTCGTTGCGCGGTGTTTGTACTTTTTGGCCGCTTAAGGCGCTGCTAAAAGCAAAGTTCGCGTTCACAAAATCCGAACTCAGGGAACTTGATGCCCCTCTTAAAATATTCCATCGCAGGTAAGTTTTAAGGTTTTCAACCGGCGTTGCTGCAAGCAGCGAATCGGTGGTTTTGAAAAATGTTGGCTGGTTAACAATTATGCTGTCCTGTCCGCCGGCGTTAAGGGCCGGTAATATTTGGGTCCACTTTAAGTGAGGGGTTTGTTTTTCAAAATCGCTCACCAGGAACTTGTTGTAGGTAACATGCGGATCGCGCATGGCCACACGGCTAAGCTGCGCTTTGGCCCAGGTGTATTCGAGGTTGTAAACAATCTCCGCGTTTTTAGCTGCTTCGTCTGCACTGCTGCCGCTGAGGGTAAACAGGGTAACAGCCAGTTTTTTCAAGGCATCCTGCGCTTTTTTTGATCGGGCATCATTTTTCAGGTAATAATCCCTGTCGGGCAGGTTAATGCCTCCCTGGCCAATGTTTATAACGTATTTGTTTACGTTTTTATCGTCCTGATCAACCGTAAACCTGAAGATAGCCGAGCCGCTTCCATTTACACGTTCGTAAATCACTTCGTTAATAAAATCATCAAAGTTTTTGATCTGGCTTATGCGTTGCAAGTCGGGTTTGATAGGATCGTAGCCGCGTTTTTCAATAGTAAGGCTGTCCATGCCGCTGGCGTAAAAGTCGCCTACGCGTTGTTTAAGGCTGCCTTTTGGTTGCGATGCCGAAGTTTTGCTTACCTCGTTCAACAAACCAATCAGTTTATTGGTGTTTTCCTGACGCAGAATGTTGAAGCTGCCCCAACGGGTTTCTTTAGCGGGGATGGCGTTCTGTTTTAACCAGCCGCCATTGGCATATTCAAAAAAATCGTCGCCCGGCTTAACGCTCAGGTCCATATTGGCGGGATCAATAAATTTTTTAGGCGGAGTGGCGATTTTATGTTTCGGCTTTACAGGCTTGGGGCCATCCATAGCAAAAACATTTACCGACATACCGAGGGCGGCAGCCAGTATAAAGCAGTCGAACTTTAATTTCATGTTAATAATTAAAAATTAAAGTTAATGAATAATGTGTAACAGGAACAAGTACCAAGGCAAAGAAGCCCTAATGATTAAACCAATTGATGAGCGCTTCCAGCTTTGATTTTTTCAAAATATCAAGCCAGAAACGGTGTAATGGCGCTGTTTTCATAATAATCGCGTTGTTAGTACTATTAATAACTGTTGGATTGTAAAAATATTGTGGGATTATCTGAATCAGAATTTACAGAATTTAAGAATGAGCAGGATTTCTGGTAACTGTTATTTCAAACTTTGCTTTTAATTTCCTGGGTTTTAAATGATACGGGCGAATATTTATTCTGTAAATTCTAAAATTCTGTAAATTCTGATTCGGACAAACCGCTAAGTATCGTACTTTTGCGCGTTATGAGTATTGCTAAAACATATATCCCTAAAGAAACCGAAGAAAAATGGTACAGTTACTGGTTGCAGCACGGCTTTTTTAAGTCGGTGCCTGATGAGCGTGAGCCTTATACAATAGTCATTCCGCCGCCAAATGTTACCGGGGTTTTGCACATGGGCCACATGCTTAACAATACCATACAGGATGTGCTGGTTCGTCGCGCCCGTATGAAAGGCAAAAACGCCTGCTGGGTTCCCGGTACCGACCACGCCAGTATTGCCACCGAGGCCAAAGTTGTTGCCATGCTTAAAGAGCGCGGCATCAGCAAAAAAGACCTTACCCGCGAGGAGTTTTTAACCTACGCCTGGGAGTGGAAAGAAAAATACGGCGGCATCATCCTGGAGCAGCTTAAAAAATTAGGCGCATCATGCGATTGGGACCGTACTAAGTTTACCATGGACGAGAACCTATCCGAAGCCGTAATAGATACTTTTATCCACCTGTATAAAAAAGGTTGGATCTACCGCGGTATCCGCATGATCAACTGGGATCCGCAGGGTAAAACCGCGGTATCAGATGAGGAGGTTATCCGTAAAGAAGTTAATCAAAAGCTTTACTATATTAAGTATCATTTAGTAGGAACTGACGTTACTAAATCTACATACCATGAGGGTGAACCTCCTGTAATCATCGCTACAACCCGTCCGGAGACTATCATGGCTGATGCGGCAATTTGTATCAACCCCAACGATGAGCGTTATAAACATCTACATGGTCGAACTGTAAATATCCCACTAATTAACCGCGAGATCCCGGTGATACTGGATAACTATGTTACCATGGATTTTGGTACAGGCTGTTTGAAAGTTACCCCTGCTCACGATTTAAATGACTACGAGCTGGGCCAGCGCCACAACCTACCAGTTATTGATATTTTAAATGACGATGGTACGCTGAACGAAAAAGCCCAGATACTGGTTGGCGAAGACCGTTTTGCAGCCCGTAAAAAAATAGCTGTACTGTTAGAAGAAGCTGGCGTACTGGAAAAAGTAGAAGAATATAAATCGCAAGTAGGTTTCTCTGAACGTACCAACGCGGTTATCGAGCCAAAACTATCAATGCAATGGTTTTGCAAGATGGGCGAGATGGCTAAACCTGCTTTGGATTATGTATTGAACGGCGAGATCAAACTGATCCCGGACAAGTTTATCAATACCTACCGCCATTGGATGGAGAACGTTAGGGATTGGAATATCAGCCGCCAGTTATGGTGGGGACAACAGATCCCGGCCTGGTATTTACCTACCGGCGAGTTTGTGATTGCCAAAAATGCTGAAGAAGCATTGAAGGAAGCACAACTTAAAAACCCTGAATTTACTGCTGCTGATCTTACCCAGGATGAAGACGTAGTTGATACCTGGTTTTCATCATGGTTGTGGCCAATCTCGGTATTTGATGGTTTTAAAGACCCCAACAATGCCGATATCAACTATTATTACCCAACTAACGATCTGGTTACCGCGCCCGAAATTTTGTTTTTCTGGGTAGCGAGGATGATCATGGCCGGCCACGAGTTTAGGGGCGAAGCTCCATTTAAAAACGTTTACCTTACCGGTATAGTTAGGGATAAACAAGGTCGCAAAATGTCGAAATCGTTAGGTAACTCGCCCGATCCGTTGGACCTGATCGAGACTTATGGTGCCGATGGTGTGCGTGTAGGTATGCTGCTATGCTCGCCTGCCGGTAACGATTTGATGTTTGATGAAAGCTACTGTAAACAAGGTGCCGGTTTTGCCAACAAAATATGGAACGCCTTTAAACTGGTAAAAGGCTGGGAGGTTGATGAAACTTTGCCTAACCCAAATGCTGTAGCTATTGAATGGTTTGGTAACCGCTTTAACCAGGCCCTAACGGAGATCGAAGCCAACTTTGCGCAATACCGCCTGTCGGAAGCGCTGATGGATACTTACAAATTAGTATGGGACGATTTCTGCGCCTGGTATCTGGAAATGATCAAGCCTGCTTATCAACATCCTATTGATAAGGTTACTTATGCAGCTACTATTCAATTTTTTGAGAATATTTTGAAGGTGTTGCATCCATTTATGCCTTTCTTAACCGAAGAGTTATGGCATGATGAACTGTTTGGCGAACGCACTGAAAATGATTGCTGTATTGTAGCGCAATTGCCCGTTATTGGGGAAATAAATTCACGCCTGCTTGCTGATGTTGAAGTGATAAAAGATGTTATCACAACCATCAGGAATACACGTAAAACAAAACAAATATCTGATAAAGAGCCGCTGGAGCTGTTTGTACGCTCAAACTCGGGTATCAACTATGGTAGCTACCAGGCTATTATCAGCCGACTTGGTAACATAAGCAAGTTTGATACCGTTAATGATAAAGTTGAGGGCGCGATAAATTTCCTGGCCTCAACTGATGAATTTTATGTACCATTTGAGGAAGAAATTGACCCGGTTGCGGAATGTGCCCGCCTGGCAAAAGAGAAAGACTATTTATTAGGCTTCCTGAAAGCGGTTAACGGTAAGTTAAACAACGAACGCTTTATGGCCAACGCCAAGCCCGAAGTTATAGCTGCCGAGCAAAAGAAAAGGGCTGACGCCGAGGCAAAACTGGCTATCATTGAAGAAAATCTGAAAGCTTTGGCTTGCTAATTGCAGGATTTAATGGCTTTGCGTTACAGGTAATCGTGTTGTAAGTACGGTTACCTGTAAACTGCAAGGTTCATGATAAGTCCTGAATATGAGTGATAAAGTAAGTTTTTTTAACTTATCGATTTATAAGATCCTTCGCAAGGAACAGCCGTTTCTTGACCAGGCCCGCATACGTTTACTGTATTATGGGTTCTTCCTGATATTTGTTGCCTTAGGCGCGCTTTACCTTAGTGTTTATTTTCAAAACCAAAGCATGCTGGCCACTACCACTTTGGTACTGATGGCCTCGGTAGTGGTATTGTTTAAATATTTAACCTGGATACCTAATTGGCGGGCAGTATCACATGCTTTGCTCACCGTAGGTACGCTGGTTAACGCAAGTTTGGTTTACATCTCCATCCAGTCGGTTAATATTATTACGGTACAGGTTATTATTATTGTTATCGTGTTCAGCTTTTATATGCTGGGGCAATCGTGGGGACTTATTTATTCGCTGCTCAATACGGTGCCCGTGCTTATTTTCATGATCATTGAATTTAATAGCGGATATGTAATCGGTATTAAACCTAACCGTATTGATCAGTCGACCATCATTATCAGCCTGTTTGCCAATTTTATCTTGCTGATATTTATCCATAGCCATTTTTA
Source organism: Mucilaginibacter sp. CAU 1740 (assembly GCF_039839285.1). Classification (NCBI taxonomy): domain Bacteria; kingdom Pseudomonadati; phylum Bacteroidota; class Sphingobacteriia; order Sphingobacteriales; family Sphingobacteriaceae; genus Mucilaginibacter; species Mucilaginibacter sp. CAU 1740. The sequence goes on from NZ_JBDOQS010000004.1 coordinate 345,598, forward strand.
CACGGCCTTCCTCAAAAATATCAAACACCTTAAGGATAGCGGCGAGGAACAAGTAAAGCTCAATATTAAAATGGAAGCGGCTATTGAAAAGGCCGAAAAGTCGGCGCTGGCCAAATCGGAGTTTTTATCCACCATGTCGCACGAGATCCGTACGCCGCTTAACGCGGTGATCGGGATGAGCAACCTTTTGATGATGGGTAGTCCGCGGACCGATCAGAAGGAAAATCTTGAGATCCTGAAATTTTCGGCCAATAACCTGTTGGCTATTGTGAACGATGTGCTGGATTTTAGCAAGATAGAATCGGGCAAAGTAGTGTTTGAAAACATCCGCTTTAACCTGGTTGAACTGATGAACAATATTTGCGGCGGACAAATCATCAAAGCCGAAGAAAAAGGCCTGCTGTTTAAGCTTGATATCGATAGTTCGTTAAGAAGTAAAGTGCTTTTTGGCGACCCTACCCGCATTACCCAGATCATTTTTAACCTGGTAAGCAACGCGATTAAATTTACTGAAACGGGCAATATCTGGGTAAGAGTGACCTGCGTAGAGGACAGGCACAATACAGTTACGGTAAATTTTTCTGTAAGGGATACCGGTATAGGTATCGAAAGCGATAACCTGCACAATATTTTCGAGCCTTTTACACAGGAATCTTTAGCTACCACCCGTAAATATGGCGGCACAGGTTTAGGCCTGGCGATAGTTAAACGCCTGCTTGAACTGCAAGGCTTACAGATGACGGTGAACAGCACCCGTGGTTATGGTTCGGAATTTTTGTTTAGCATGGAGTTCCCGGTATCTACCGAGGCCCTGCCTGAAGTAGTTGTTGCTCCGCAGACCAAACAGTCGCCTGAAAACACGCTTTCAAACTTAAGGATCCTTATTGCCGAAGATAATATGGTGAACGTGATGCTGATGAAAAAGCTGCTGGGCAAGTGGAACATCACCCCAACCATTGCCGAAAACGGCGAACGCGCGGTTGAGTTTATGCAATACGGTAATTTTGATATTATCCTGATGGATTTGCAAATGCCGGTAATGAACGGTTTCGACGCCTCGAAAGAGATCCGTAAAATGGCCGATCCACGCAAATCACAGATCCCTATCATCGCCCTTACGGCTTCCGCGCTGTTTGATATTAAAGACCAGGTTTATGAGGCAGGTATGAATGATTATGTATCGAAGCCGTTTAAGCCAGATGAACTGCTGGAGAAATTGAATGCTCATGCGCCGGGGCGGTTGGCGTAAGTCAGGTTGCATTAAATTCAGTATAATTTAAAGAAAGTTATAGCTTTACCGCACCAGTTGTTTACATTAAAATTATAGCTATAAATTATGGATCAGGTTGGTGCGTTGATAGATCGTGCTTTGATTATAAGTGCTGTAATAGCGGTATCGATATTTCTATTGATAGTTTTTTTGCCGAATGAGAATAAAAAACCTCTTCACAGGAGGTTGATTAATGGCTTTTTTATTGGGCTGTTGGTATTGGCCGTTTCGATGTTTGTAATTGTAAATATTATGGCAGGTTAATTTTATTTTTAAGGTAGGAATTATAAAAAATGTCATTGCGAGGTACGAAGCAATCGCGAACTACACAGGGCGGATTTGCATAGCCCCTCGGCTTCCGTGCGGTTGCCACGCTACGCTACCCATGACAAGTTTAAAATGGGTGTCATGCTGAGCCTGTCGAAGCATGGTGGGTAGGGCCTCTGCGCGCTACTCTTCGACAAGCTCAGAGTGACCGGCCCGCCCGCAAATGTCATATCTCCTTCAGAGGCCTCGGCTTCTACTCACTCGCAATGACATGGTTTGTTACTTTTTTCTTGTCTCTTGATTCTTGACCTCCTGAATCTAATTCCCCCTTACTTATTCAACTTGTTCCCAGCCTTAATCACCGCTTCATTAACTTCTTTAACTCTATCCAGCTCCATCTTCTCAACAGCCCTATCATAAGTTAATACTCCATTTACCTCATGCTCCACATCGGTAGTTTGTGTGTAGATAGCCACGCTTAGGCCTTTGTATTTCATGAGTTGCTCTACTTCATCAAGCAGGAAAACGTAGCGATCGGTGAGGCGGGCACGGGTTGGTTCATAATCGTAGGCATTGTTTTCAATCGGCCACATGTGGTTGCGTACAAAAAGGCCTACGCCACCAAACTCGCCTAACGAGGCTGCCCTGGTTTTATCGGGTACGGATGCGCCATAGGGGCCAACGTAAATATGGGTATCCACATAATCGCCATTGCCCGGATCACCGTAGGCTTTTTGATAACCGGGGTTATTGTTAAAGCCCGAGTTGCCGTTAACCAGGCGCGATGGATCGTATTGTTTAACCCAATTGGTGATGTTTTTAACATCAAAAGCACCCCAGTTTTCGTTAAATGGCACCCAGGTAATGATTGATGGCGAATTGTAATGATCATCCATTATAGCTTTCAGTTCCTGGCGGTACACTTTACGATTTTGGGTGGTATCCTCATTTTGGTACCAGATGGCCGGCATATCCTGCCAAACCAGCAAGCCCATTTTATCGGCCCAATAATAAAAACGTTGAGGCTCGGTTTTCATGTGCTTGCGGATCAGGTTATAACCCGCCTTTTTGGTGTATTCAATATCAAATTTCAGGGCTTCTTCGGTAGGGGCTGTTAAAACGCCATCGGGCCAGTAGCCCTGGTCAAGCAGGCCTAATTGCATAATGAATTTGCCATTAATCAGCGGGCGGATCACGCCATCCAGCTTACCCAGCTTTATATCCCTCATGCCGAAATAGCTTTTTACTTCATCAGCCTCGCTGCCATCGGCATTGTAAAGGGTAAGTTTCAGATCGTACAAAAACGGCGAATCTGGTGTCCAAAGTTTTGGATCATTTATCGGCATATAAAAATACGTACCACCAACAGCGTCAACCTGCGAAACTTCTTTCCCATTGTTAAGCGCAACAGCTTTGATCTTACCTTTGCCTTCGGCATTCACCCAAACTTTTAAACGTTTGCCCTCAACATCGGGCAACAGACGAATATTTTTGATATACGATTTGCTCACCGGCTCCAACCAAACGGTTTGCCAAATGCCCGATGAAAAAGTATAATCGCCCCGTGGTGCGTTTTTGCCCGATGGTGTTTTGCCATCATTAGGATCTTTAGCGGCCACGATGATGGTATTGCTGCCTTTTTTAAGATAAGGCGTAATATTAAAGCTAAAAGAATCATACCCCCCCGAGTGCGTACCCGCTTTTTTGCCATTAACAAAAACGGTAGCATCATGATCAACCGCGCCAAAATGGATAATAACCTGTTTGCCTTGCCACTTAGACGGGATCTCAATATTGCGGCGATACCACATATTGATCTCCTGTTTACGCTGTATGCCCGATAATATCGATTCGGGGCAGTAAGGCACCTGGATCTTATCTGCCTTGCCCTCAAAAGTTGCAGGTTTTTCCGGGTTGAGGGCATTCAGAACATTCTTTCCACCTATGTAATCCCATTTGCCATTAAGGCAAAGCCAATCGGCACGTTCCAATTGCGGGCGTGGATATTCGGATAGCGGGGTTTCTGCTTTTATGGCATCGTTTGTCCAGCGGGTGGGAAGTTTGGCTTCTTGTGCAAAAGCGGCGCATCCGTATAAAGTTGCAGCCAAAAGCAGGGTTTTTGCCTTAAGATAGGTGTTCATGCGTAAATGTTATAATTGATGAGGTTATGAATGCCTAAAGTAAGGATTTGATAACTGTTATCATAACATTTTATTGGGGGGGGAACTAATATGAATGGGATTTTTTAATTCCCTCCCTCGGGAGGGGGGCGGCTGGATTGAGTAATGGCAGGGAGGGGTTTATACGCTATTCTAATGAATATGTATGGCGGAGAAACCCCTCCCTACACCCTCCCAGGGGAGGGAATCGCACAATCCCGCTCACTTTTATTACCCCTTCACATACCCCGGCAACTCCTCAATAAATCTATAAGTACAATTTTCATGATCAATAGCGCAGTAATAATGCTGCAATCCATTACTCACAGCCAGTAGTGATACCTTATGCACCATATTATACCTGGCAATCTGATCAAACGTTTTTTGATCGATAGTAACCGATGGCGCCTTGCATTCCACCATTAATATCCGTTGCCCCTCAGGGTTAAAAACTACGATATCTGTGCGTTTTTGCAGGGTATTGAGTTTTAATCCACCTTCCAGTTTAATAAGCGAACGGGGATAGTTTTTTTGCCTGATGAGGTATTGTACAAAATGCTGGCGTACCCACTCTTCGGGGGTAATGATGATGGTTTTTTTGCGGATCTCATCAAACAGGGTCAGCGTACCTTGATCATCGCTTATTTTAAAAGGGTAGGGCGGGAGATTAAGGGGCTGGAGCATTTTTGTAAGTATGAAGTTTAAAGTCCGAAGTCTTGATTCGGAAATTTTAGTTGAGTGGCAAAAATAAAGAATATCCGCGTTAGCATCCCCCTAAATAAAAATACATTCCACTTTTGACTTTCGACTTAGTACTTTTGACTTCAGAAGATATGACCGCGCCCGAGATACTCAAAGACCTTAAGAACCGTAAATTTAAACCCCTGTACTTGCTGCATGGTGATGAACCTTATTTTATCGACCTGATTAGCAACTACGTGGAGCATAAACTGCTGCCCGAGCACGAGCGTGGTTTTAACCAAACGGTGGTTTACGGCAAGGATACCGATATCATGACGGTGCTTAACGCCGCCAAGCGCTACCCCATGATGGCCGATTACCAGGTAGTACTGGTAAAAGAGGCCCAGGATATGAAGTGGGGCAAGGAAGATGATAACAAAAAAAGCATCGACCCGGTATTAAGCTATCTCGAAAATCCGCTGCCCAGCACCATCCTTGTTTTTTGCTATAAATACGGCAAGTTTGATAAGCGTAAAAAAACATATAAGGCGATAGAAAAGAAGGGACTTATTTTTGAGTCGGCTACTTTGTATGATAATAAAATTCCGGGCTGGGTTGAAGGTTATGTGAGCGAAAAGGGTTACAAAATGAACCAGCAGGCATCGGCCATGATAGCCGAATATTTAGGTAACGATTTATCTAAAGTTGCCAATGAGCTTGAAAAACTGATGCTGAATGTGAGTGCCGGGCAGGAAATTACCTTGAAGCATATCCAGGATAACATTGGCATCAGTAAAGAATATAACGTGTTTGAGCTGCAAACAGCCCTCACCAAAAAGGATGCTTATAAGGTTAACCAGATTGTTAATTACTTTGAAGCCAATCCCAAATCAAACCCCATAGTGCTGGTATTAGGCAACCTGAACAACTTTTTCAGCAAGGTGCTGGTGTATCATTACGTAAAAGATAAAACCCCGCAAAACCTCGCTAAAGAGATGGGAGTGAACCCGTACTTTATCAAAGATTATGAACAGGCGGCTCGTAATTATCCGCTTGGCAAAATATTCCAGGTTATCAGCTACCTGCGCGAGTACGATCTGAAAAGCAAAGGCGTTGAATCGAACGCGCCGCATGGCGAGTTGATGAAGGAGTTGATGTTTAAGATATTACATTAAGCTATTCCTAGTTGCTATATAGTTTAGTGGCTATTTGCACGGTTTGCCCCTTATTTACACGCACGTTGGGGATTGTTCTGGTAAAAAACTTATCTAAACGATCATAACTTTCTATTTTTATTGTAAATGGAGTTTGGGTATTTAATACCTTAAATGAAACGGCATGATTGGTTTCGCCGATATGATCATAAACAAATTTATTTGATGCCAGGTCAGTTCTGGTTTCTTCTGCCTGAGCTTTATTTATATTGTAAGCATACAATTCATTGTCAATATAAATTCGCAGGTAGGTAGCCGAAGCTGGAATAGCATCTTCAATAATTATTGATACATTTCCAACTATCTGTTCGGGTACTATGGTTTTTTCTATATTTGTTGACGATACCTTTAAGGCTGCTTTATAGATAAATGCATCGTCCATTAATGTAAAGTAAGGATTGTGATCATTTGAAGGATAGTATTTTGCTTCTGAAAGAGGTAGATCGGGGTAAAGGTAGTTGAGAGGAGTTTTCCAAAATTCCATTGGGTTATTTAAACCACCTCTTTGTGTGCCTGCCATAATTACGATAGTGTAGTTACCTGCTTTTAACGAATCGGTAATGGTGCCAAAGGATGCGGAATTATTTATTTCCTTTCTCGAATTTTTATCAATTCTAAATAACTTATCCATATCATCCGGCGACAGGTTTTCTTCCAGCCGGCTTACCTGAGCACCTGTACTGTCATAAACCGCATACATGATTTTGGGATAATATTTATCGTCGCCAGCAAATATTTGCACATTTGGTTTTAGTGCATTAGTATGCAAGGATGAATTAACCGGAGTACTGCTTTTAGTAAAACCATCAACAGTAAAAGTTACTTTATATTTTTTAGCTTGCTCATCTTTAACAACCGCAGGGGCTGGTGTAACCGGAGCATTGTTTTTGCACGAGCAAATAGCTATTAACAGGGAAAAAAGTAAAGTCAGCTTTTTCATGATAATTTAATTAGTGCTAAATAATTTGGTGGAGATTTGGGTGGTTTGCCCTTTATTTACGCGCACGTTGGGAATTGTTCTGGTAAATATCTTATCATAATTCTGATAACTCTCTATTTTTAGTGTAAATGGAGTTTGGGTATTCAAAACGTTGAAAGAAAACGTATGATTGGTTTCACCCCTATGATCATATACACCGTAATTATTTGATGCCAAATCGGTTCTTGTTACCTCCGCTTCAGCTTTACTTATATTGTAAGTATATAATTCATTGTCGATAGAAATTCTCAAATAGGAAGCCAGACCAGGAATAACATCCTGTATAGTTATTGATACCTTTCCAACTGTCTGTTCTGGTGCTACAGTTTGTTCTATATTGGTTGCTGACACCTTTAAGGCTGCTTTATAGATAAAGGCATCGTCCATCAATGTAAAAAAAGGATTGTGATCATTTGACGGGTAGAACTTTGCTTCTGAAAGGGGAAGTTCGGGATACAAATTGTTGGCCAAAGGGATTTTCCAAAACTCCATCGGGTTATTTAATCCTCCCCTTTGTGTACCGGCCATAATTACAACGGTGTAGTTACCTGCTTTTAATGAATCGGTTACAGTGCCGAACGGTACAACGTTACTTATTTCTGTTCTCGAATTTTTCTCTATCCTGAATAACTTGTCCATATCATCGGGTGATAGGTTTTCTTCCAAACGGCTTACCTGGGTGCCCGTGCTATCGTAAACCGCGTACATTATCTTGGGGTAATATTTATCGTCGGCTGGCAATACTATTACGTTTGGTTTTAGTGCATTGGCACGAATGGCCGAATTAACAGGGGTGCCAGCTTTTGTAAAGCCCGATACGGTAAAAGTTACTTTGTGTTTTTTAGCATTAACAACTACTGGCGGGGCATCTGGTGTAACAACCGGCGTGTCATTTTTTTTGCACGCGGCAATTAAAAATAATGAAAAAAATAATGCCAGTTTTTTCATGACAAGTTTAAGTTTGCAGCATCTAAGATAACAAATAACAAGCATTCGCGAAAATATCCTTAATATCGCCTAATCATTATGACCCTAACAACTCACACAAAAAACACCTGGGCTTCTAATCTGATCAGGGCATCGGCGGTGCTGTCGCTAGCTTATTATTATTTAATTGGCAGTACGCAGGGGGAGGCCCCAACGGTGATAGCCATGTGTGTCATTTTAGGCATTTTGATGTTTTTGGCCATGTTTATAAGGGCGGGGCACAAATGGCCTAAGTGGGTGTTGTTGGTTTTATTGATAGCTACGATAATCCCGGATGTTATCAGTTTACCATCTACTATTAAATATAATTTATCTGCAGGGTTAATGGCTATTTTGATCGATGTGGTGCAGATAACTGCCTTGGTGCTACTTTTTATTCCGGCTAAAAATGACCCTGAACCTGAAGAAGATGACCTGCCGGTTGTTGCAGATCAATGATGAACAGGCGGAAGGTTTCTAAATCCAAATGAAAATACAAATATCACCGAAACGATAAGCAATATAAAATAAAGCGTTTTTCGAAGGTCTTTTATATCCCGGTCTTCCTTTAATACCAATATCCTAAAGGGTTCAACAAATAAGGTTAACAGGATGAACGCTATAGCAAAGGATAGTGATATCGGTGCGTTGGTAAGAAAGCCTTCAATATTGCTATTAAAAACTCCCAACAAAATAGGCACATTCCAGCCGAGCAGGAATACGATAATGGCGGCTGTTTTAAAAGGAAAGCGCCCCTGCTGTTGTAATTTTTTTACCCGGTGCCAGGTTGTTTGATCATGGACAACCTCCTTACTGAAAAAACCTGTCGCTTTTATATCCTCAATAATGCTTTGGTATGATGTACTGGTTGTAAAAACAACTTTTTGAGGATAAGCATTTACGGTGTGTATTATCCTGATACCACCGCGGGAAAGCCCTGATGACGGTTGGATGGAGGTGATATCTTCGGCATTAAAAAATACCTGCCCGGCAAATCCCAGGTTTATTGATAGTATATCAGCAGTAACTTTTAACGTTGCTAAGGGCCACGTTGCGTTAGCATTGCCTATATATCCCCCGCCGGTAATTTTAAGTTCGCTCATTTGTGAAAACTGGTTTAGTTTATGGGGTGAAGTTAATTATAAAAGATAATAGTCCGCAAGCGCCGCGTTAGGATGATTTTTACCGTAACAATTTCGTTAACTGTAGCGTTGCTTAGGGTTTGACCGTATAGCCTCGCTCTTGCCCAAAAAGCCTTTTGCAATACCCTTACGGCTGTTTTATTTCCTGACCTGTTTTTAACTGCCTCACTTGTAATTGATTATTTACAATGTAACAAAAATGTTCGGCCTTTAATTCCCTAAGTTCACCATTGTAAGCAATTACAACGCTAATCAACAAATTGTTTAAACCACCTAAAAACATTGTCATGATACTTTTATTTTGTGGATTATCGGGAGCCGGAAAATCAACCTTAGCCAAAAGTGTTGCATCCGAACTAAAAGACCTCAACATCAAAGCCGAAATTGTTGATGGTGATGAATACCGCGCGGCCCTCTGCCGTGACCTGGGTTTTAGCAAGGAAGACAGGAACGAGAATATCCGTAGGTTAGGTTTTGTGGCCAGTCGTTTCAGCGCGCAGGGTATTGTTACTATCGTGAGCGCTATAAACCCTTACGATGAGATCCGCCAGGAACTGGCCGAGAAGTACGATGATGTAAATATTGTGCACGTTGATTGCCCTGTAAATAAACTGATTGATCGTGATACCAAAGGCCTGTACAAACGTGCCTTACTGCCCGATGGCCACCCGGATAAGCTGAATAATTTAACAGGGGTTAATGACAGGTTTGATGTGCCTGTTAACCCAGACCTATATATCGATACCTGTAATAATACCATCCAGCAGTGTACATCTTCATTGCTATATCATATCATCAACAACCTGCAACCTGTTAAAAAGCAGGCAAGCAAAGTACCAAGCTATTCCTAAGTTTTTGGGACTGGCTTAACGTAAGTTTATGCAAAAAAGAGTACTTATTATTGCCGGGATGCACAGTTCCGGCACTTCGCTTATTACCCATTGGTTAACTAAATGCGGCCTGCAAACGGGCGAACAACTGGCCACCGGAAATCATGGCCATGCGGAAGGGGATTTTGAAGATATTGAGTTTTTAAAAATGCACGAGGAGATCCTGGCCGATCATAACCTGCCCACATCAGGCCTCACCATTGAGCATATTGATAATTTTACCCCCTACGAGAAGGCCAAACTACAAAGCATTATCAGGGTTAAAGAGCGGCTGTATGACCAATGGGCCTGGAAAGACCCTCGTACCTGCCTGTTCCTAAACGTTTATAAAGAACTGCTGCCCGGTGCCTGCTACCTTGTTATCCTGCGCGATTATCAATCGGTAGTGAGTTCGCTTTTGAGGCGTGAGTTTAAACGTATCGACAATAAATATATGGGGCGCAAACTGGCGCACCGCTTGGTGTGGACCTATCTGCGCAAACCCAAACGGATCAGCAAATTTTACAAAGCCAACGCTGCCGAGTATTTAAAGATTTGGATAACCTACAATCATGATATTTTAGCCTGCATTGAAAAGCTTCCGGCCGAAAACTTCGTGGTGATCAATTACTCGATGTTGAAGGAGCACGATAAGCCTGTGTTCGATCAGCTTAAAAACAAATGGAACTTTGCCCTCAGTTATTCATGCTTTAAAGATGTTTTTAAAGCACACTTGATTGGGCCTGATGTAAACATCGAACAATATATTGAAGATAAGGAAATGATCGAGCAGGCTAATCAGCTACAAAGCAAGCTGAAAAGTTACCTGTTAAGGTAGTGTGAAATGTGTTCAATAACTGTGAATAAATGTGATTTATTTCTCGGGTTACGGTCAATTTATTATACAGTTAAAGGTTTGATATTGATAATCAGGTGATTATTTGGTCAATTAGAATTTAATATCTGAAAAGAAGTACACGGAACACCGTTTTTCTTTTCGTGATTGTAAACCTAATTAGTTCCAGATGAAACCTAAATTTACATCGCTGTTAAGCTATAACACGTTAGTGATAACGGTTATGGTGCTATGCTTTCCATTGGTGAGTTTTTCACAAACACTAAAGCCTGGTTCGTTAGCTTATCTTAAACAAGCCAACGGTATCGGTGGGTTTCGCTTGGGTTCGTATCTTACGCTAAGCCAATCGCAGGACCTATCATACATAGATGGCGAAAATGGAAAACCAGATGCAGATAGCTGTGTAACTTATGAATATCATATCGAAAACGGGTTGAAAGTTGAAGGTGGTTTAAATATTAACCACGTTTGCTTACGTACCTATAAAAATAAGCTCGTAAACATTTATGTTTTCTTTAATCGCAAAGAGGGCTACCTTGTTTTACGCAGATTTTTGCAGTGGTACGGCACCTTCACCGCTAAGCCTAATGATTACCTGGATATTTACGATTGGGATTCGAACAAGGTGAAAGTATCGCTCAGGTACCACCTCGATACCGACCAGGGTATGGCTGTGTACACGTGTGTTGATTTAATGAATGAAGTAGAGGCGCGGAAAGTGAAACCTTTGCCAATGCTGTTAACTGCCAGTCAGTAAGCGGTTGGTGTTAAAAAAATCGGGCATGATCATTTCAAATAGAATAACCATGCCCGATGTGTGCATTTAAATATTATTTAAAGATCTCGGTTTTTATCCCCTCGTTAGTCCCCATTAATACTGTAACGCGGCCATTATTGGCGTTAAAAAATTGCGGGTATAAGGTGTAATATGAACTTCTTGAGTTTAACTCTTTAACAAAATTAGCCGGGGCATCCATAAGGCCGTCATTATTGATTAATACAGCTACCGGTAATTTATAATTTTTAATTTCACGGTAATCGTTAAAATATTTGCCATACTGATCGTTAAATACTAAAGCAAGTTTATTGTTGATAGTGCCCGACGCCACCATCAGGCTTTCGTCGAAATTGCTTGCGGTCCACTTATTACGACTCACTGTAATATCAAACTTTTTTGCACCGTCATTACTAAAGGCAGTAACCTGGATATCACCATGTGTATAGGTGAAATTTTCGTCAAACGGCGCTCTTTGCATGGCTGCCATGCTACTTGCTTCTTTATCCTCCTTATACTGTTCGCCTACCAGGAAAAAGGTATCGCCATTATAAACAATATTACGGGCAGTAAGTGTGATGATCGGCTTATCGAACGGAAAAGTTTTAACCTGGGTAGGTTTTGATGAGTTGAAAAGCCAGGTACCCATGGTGGCAACATCCCCTGCCGAAAAGGTTCTTTTTTGTTGGGTGTAACCAGCAAGGATCAGATCGCCCGCGCTGTTAACACTGGCTGTGTAGCTGTAGTTTCTGAGGCTGGGATCAGGTGCTGTAACCTGGTAGATACTTGTACCGGTGGCACCGGCTGCCACTTTATAAACAACCGGGTATTTGTATGAGTTATCAAACTCTTCGGCTATAAGATACAGGTCGCCTTTATCAGATGCCAGGAAATTAAAAACCGGGATCTTTTTGGTGTCGCCCGAAAAACTAAGCTGACCTTTGCTGATCTCTTTGAAATTCTCATCCAGGAAAAAGTATTTGAACTGATCGGGTGTGTTCTTTTCGTGCGGAAGCTGCGCTAATATAGCCACGTGCTTTTTATCGGGTGTAAGGGCAACATACCAATCGCCGGGGTTACTGAATTTGGTAAAATCGATATCTCCCACGGGTTCGTCAGTTCCTACGTTTCCGTTATCATCTACCGTGCGTACGGTTAATGAACTTTTATTTGCGCTTTTGGTGCGGCGTTCAATAAATGCACCTGTTTTGCTGGCCGTTACTATAATGGTTTTTACATCTGCATTATCAGTAAAAGTGCCACGTTCAATCCTGATGTCTTTTAGCGTTTTTATGCTGCCGCTTTTATCGGCAACTATCATGGTATTGATGTTTTCGAAGTTTTGCACCCTTTTTATAAAAAAGTAATCGGCGCTGGCATTACTGAAAGCGTTAAAGGATGGCTGTTTTTTTTCGAGCTTAAAAGGTTGGGTATTAGCCCCGGTGGTTACCGTTACCTGCGCGTGGGCACTCATACTCGCAACTGCCAAAAGGCAGCACGCTGTAATAAAATTCTTCATTTATAATTAATTAGTTTGTGGAACGTGTTTTTAGTTCGGCAAAAAGTACATCGTAATCGTACTTGGTTTTGCGTTCGGATGATGAAAGGCTATAGGTATTCAATTTATCTAAAACCGATTGCCCGGCCGTTGCGTTGCCCGATGCATAGTAACTCTCAAGTAAATCAAACGAAACAGCTATAGCAATATCTTTATTAATGCGGGCTTTTTTATTGCTGATATCTGCCTGATCGAGTGCTGTTTTCCATAAGCTGCAGGCTTTATCAAGATGTGTTTTACCTCCTGTTGGGTCTTGCTGCATCATCAATAGCCCGGATGATGCTTCGTTAAATGCCGTGGTAAGATCGGCATAAGCTTCGTCACCATTTTTTATATAGTACAGCGTCGCCATCCTTTTTACTTTCGAGTAGCCAAATTGGTCATTAAGCATATTGTTAATGAACTTGAGGTTTTCCTGCAGTACCTTTTCTTCGGATGTTTTAATAAGCAGTTCGCTGTTTATCCTGGTAGCCCTGTCTGTTGCCGCGCTTTTATAAATTTTATAGCTGTTAAGCTCGGGCGGGGTAACGTTCATAATTTCCTTGCCATCAGGAGTGGCAACCTTCACCGTCATGGGGTGGCGGTATGAAAACTCGGTATGGTAATAGGTTGATTTACCTACACCGTTATTGCTGCCGCCAAGGCTCACCGTGCTCGATTGCTCGTCCATAGTGCGTGGCGCTGTATGATCAAAGCCATACAGTACCACGGCTATTTTTAAGGCATGCTGCGGATCGTTTTGATATCCTTCCAGGTTGATATAGGTATTGGCGAGCGCGCTATAATCGTATGAGCTTTGCAGCGCAGGCCTATCAACCATTGCCAGGTATGGATGAACGGGAAGTTGTTTAACCGGTTTCTGGCCTCCGTCTAACGATTTTTCGAGGATTTTTTTCCCTAATGATTTTTTGTTGTACTCGGCAAGTTCTTTTGCGTAATTATCTTCGGCTGTTTTTACCAAAGCAGGGTAGGCAGCCATTTCGGCATTGTATTTTTGCAGTGCATCGCGTTTTTCTTTTTCGTAAGCTTTAAGTGCTTCCTGGTTCCGGGCCTCGTAGGCGGCTTCAACGGTAACCTGGTAATTTTTTACTGATCTATCTAACGAAGCAGCTGGCAACCTATTAACAAAGTAAGAAATGTCTTCTGATTTAATTTTTTGAGCGTAACACACAGTGCCGGATAAGAGTAATAATATCGGCAGGTAATAAATGATTTTTTTGTTCACGGTTTAAGTTTATGATAAACGGATTAGGCTTTTTACGCGAAAATACAATAATAGTTGTTGCATTTCAAAATAATACACTGTTGGTAATGCAGTTATGGGGTTGCAAACTGCCGGTATAGCTTTGATAATCGGTTAATAATATTTAATTAATTTGAGCGTAATATGTGTAAACATTAATCAATCATTATACAATTTGCTTCACAGTTTTAGTAATTGGTTTAAAACCATTAGCTAAACCGTTATTTTAGAGGTAGTCAAACAAAAATAAATAATAGGTTTTAGGAGAGGCCTCCGAGCAGCGATTGTGGGGAGGCCTTATTTTTTTGCCATGTTGTTGCCCGCATATGTTTTACTCTCCCCCTACATTACCACTGCAAGCCATAATTTTAATGTAACAATCACTCGTATAGGTTGTGGCTATTTCTGTTTGTGGCTGCTTTTTTACATTTTTACGCTACATTAAAATTACAACGTTTACATGCAGCATTGGTTAGTTAAGAGTGAGCCCTTTAAATATAGCTGGGAAAAATTTAATAAGGATGGTCGTACTTTTTGGGATGGTGTGCGCAACTACCAGGCCCGCAACAACCTGCGCGCTATGCAGGAAGGCGACTTAGTGTTGTTTTACCACAGTAACGAGGGCAAGGAGATAGTAGGCGTGGCCAAAGTAGTTAAAGAAGCCTACCAGGACCCCACTACCGATGATACCAACTGGGTAGTTGTGGACCTGTCGCCGGTTGAAACATTGAAAACCCCGGTAACCCTCGAACAAATTAAAGCTGACCCGAAATTGCAGGATATCGGCCTGGTAAGACAGGGACGTTTATCAGTAATGGGGATGAAACGCGAAGAGTTTGATTACATTTTAGAGCTGGGCAGCAAATGAGGTTAGGCTTTACCAACCTCCGCCGTTCTATTCAATTAGCTTTAACAGTTTTTTTATTGGTGTCGCCGGGGTTGGTAAAGGCCCAGGATGCATTTAGCGCCTTTCCCAATTTTTTCACAGTACCCAATAATTATGTGGTAAGGCATGTAAAACATCCGCCTGTAATTGATGGCGATGTTGAGGATACCGTGTGGCAGCAAGCCAAATGGAGTGCCGATTTTCAGGATATTGAGGGAGAGCTGAAACCCAAACCTCCGTTGCAAACCAACGTGAAAATGCTTTGGGACGATAGCTGCCTGTACGTAGCTGCACGTTTGTACGATCCTCACGTGTGGGCATATCTTACCCATCGTGATGATGTAGTTTATGGGGATAATGATTTCGAGATCTTTATCGACCCTGCAAACAATACTCATAATTATTACGAGATAGAGGTAAATGCCCTCAACACTATTTTCGATCTGTTTTTAACCCGTGCCTATCGTAATGGTGGCGCTGCTGTTCCCGGTTGGGATACCCACGGATTGCGGTCGGCAGTGAAAGTGTTGGGAACGCTTAATAATACTTCAGATACTGATAAGGGCTGGACGGTTGAAATGGCTATCCCCTTTAAAGCCCTGCACGATGGTTTTAGCAAAGTGCGAATTAAGCATGGTACCTTATGGCGCATCAACTTTTCGCGCGTGGAATATGATACCAAAGTTGTTAACGGTAAGTATGTAAAGTTAAAGGATTCAACAAGTCGTGACCTGCCCGAGCATAACTGGGTATGGAGTAACCAGGGGCTTATTGCCATGCACTTTCCCGAGCGTTGGGGCTACCTGCTCTTTAGCGATCACGAGGCTGATGACGTAACCTTTGAGATGCCTTATGCCGAAGAGCAAAAGAAATCCCTCTGGCTCATTTACTACAAACAAAAAGAGTGGCAAAGGGAGCATCATGAATATGCCACCTCGCTAAGTAAATTAGGTATCGATAAAAAGGTGATGGTTACCGGTAACAACAACGAGCTAAAGCTGGAAGCTACCCCGCACCAGTTTACGGCTTTTGTTACCGATAGCAAAACCAAGGCAACCTACACCATTAACCAGGACGGCCTGGTACAGCAACAGCTAATCCCTAAACTAAAATGAATAAACGCGAATTTTTGAAAGCCGGTTTGTTGGCCGGTGTGGCAGCGCAGTTGCCACTGATAAGCAACGCCGCTGTTGAAATTGCTAAAGGCAACAAGAAAAAGGCCATGAAAAACTGGGTATGGATAAACCCTAACCCAAAAGATACCGACGATGAACTATCAACCCGGTACACGGCTTTCAAAGAATCGGGGATAACGGGTGTGTTTTTTGAGGCCGACAGCGAGCGCCACTTCCGCGCCGCGAAAGCCAAAGGACTGGAAGCCCACCGCTGGATGTGGACCTTTAACCGTGCCGAATTGGTGAGCGAAAAACCGGAATGGTATAGCAAAAACCGCAAAGGCGAATCATGTGCCGATAAACCGCCTTATGTGCAATATTACCGCTGGCTTTGCCCGTCGCGCCCCGAGGTGCAGGAGTATCTCACCAAAACCGTTGAGGATATTTTAGCTAAAGATTATATAGATGGTATCCACCTGGATTATGTGCGTTATTGCGATGTGGTGCTGCCCGTAAACCTTTGGGATAAATACAAAATTGAGCAAACCAAGGAACTGCCCGAATATGATTATTGCTATTGCGAAGTTTGCAAAGCCAAATTTAAAGAGCAATACAACTTAGATCTCGACCAGATCCAGTACCCAGAAGCAAGCCTTTCATGGCGCTTATTCAGGTACAATAATATTACCCGTGTGGTTAATGGAATCTCGGCCGTAGCCCATCAGCATAAAAAACAAATAACCGCGGCCGTATTCCCGACTCCCGAAGTTGCCCGCCGTAACGTACGCCAGGACTGGACTAACTGGAAAATGGATGGCATTTGCCCCATGATCTATCACGGTTTTTACAAAGAAGGCGTAAGCTGGATAGGCGATGCCGTAGCCGAGGGTGTACACTTCCTTGCCGGTAAATTCCCGCTGTATGCGGGTTTGTACTTATCCGATTTTAAGAATGACGAGGAGATCCGTACGGGGATCCAGGTGGCATTGAAAAATGGCGCTATGGGGGTATCTTTCTTTGGTAATGTAAGGCCTGAGGTGTTGGCGATATTGAAGGATGAAGTGGCGGTGTTTAAGGGATAGTATTTTTCCACCTGATTATCACCACGTCATTGCGAGGAACGAAGCAATCGCCCGGAAGCAAATCCGCCCTGCAAAGTTCGCGATTGCTTCGTACCTCGCAATGACGTGATTTATAAATGTTTGTTTCCCTTTCGCCTTTAACCTTTTCCCTTTCGCCTCAAAACAAAAACCTATCCCCGCATTTTGTCCAATAGATCACTCAGTGTAGCGGCTTCATCTTCGCTGAGGTTTTGGCTTAATATCTCTTTAGTTTTAAACTCGCTATCCATTTTTGAAAGTGTAGCCAAACCTTCATCGCTAATGCGGATATCTACCGCGCGGCGGTCTTTATTGTTGGTGCAGCGGGATACCAGGCCTTTCTGAACCAGGCGATCAACAATGCGCGACGCGTCAGACATTTTATCGATCATTCTTTCTTTGAGCAAATTGATGGTGGCCGGTTTTGGGTATTGGCCGCGCAGTATCCTCAGGATATTGAATTGCTGTTGGGTGATATTATGTTTTTCAAAGTGGCAACGAAAATAATTAGCCAGCCAACCTTGCGTGTAGGCCACGTTAATGGCTACTTTGTGGTAGTTGTCTTCAAAATTGGTACTTTGTATTTCGTCTTCTATCCGCATAATAGTAGTAATGAGTGGGATACAAATATGTTTAATTATTTTTAATTTAACATCGATTTATTTATCGCTGTCGTCTGTATCTGTGGCATTTCCGGTTAATTTAGCCTTACCATAATTCCAGGGGCAGTGCAGGCATTTGTTTTTACAGCAATAGCCCCGCTTTAGGTGATATTCTTTGGTGAAAACAAAATTGCCATCCTCGTTAATATAGTAATCGGTACCTTCCTGCAACATCAGTTCAGTATTTTTACAAAGATATCATCTTTTAGATGAGCTTTTAAACGTTCGCCCTTACCGTGAAGTGTCCAAACCTGTTTGGGTTTGGTATTGGTAATGGTTTGCAGGATATCGTTCCAATCCACATGATCGGATATAAACAAGGTATCCTGGTTATTAACCTGTAAGTTTTTCCAGCCCGAGGCAAATAGCCGCTTTACGCCTGTGGCCCTGATATAGCTATCAAAAGTAAACGGCGGAACAATGTACACAAACTCGTCCTGCACTTTCATCAGTTTACGGCCGTAAATCTGGTACTTGCCCGGCGAGAAACCCATCTTTTCATAAATAGCGTTGATAGGCATTATTTTATGATGCACCAGGATTTTTTTCTGCGGGGCATGTTCGGTTATGAGGTTAATTAACCGCTGACTTTTGCCCAGCGCATAAGCCCCCAACAAAATATTGGTTTTTATATCGTTTATCTTTTTGATCTCGGCAACGGGATCAGGATGGATCACATTAGGATCGGCAAAGGTACTTTCGGTGATCAGCACATCGGCGGTAACCCATTCAATAGGCTCGCAGGTGGCATCGGGTTGTAGCTTGTAATCGCCGGTGTACAGGTAGCGGGTACCCTGGTATTCCATCAGTATTTGTGCAGAGCCAAGCATGTGGCCGGCTGGTACCAAAGTTATGGTTACGCCGCCTACTACAAATGGTTTGTTAAACTCGACTATATTAAAAACTTTGGCCGCTGTACGGTCATACCTCAGTTGCATAATGCTGGCCGTGGCGCGGGTACAGTAAACGTTGTTATTGCCGCTTACGGCATGATCGGCATGGGCGTGGGATATGATGGCCGTTTGAGCGGGTTGTTGTGGGTCGAGGTGAAAATTGCCGTACTTGCAGTACAGGCCCTTTTCATCAAAGGAAACAAAATCGTCGAGTATCATTAGTGCTGGGCGAGTGATAGGTAAAGCTCATGTAAGCGCAATATTTGCGGTATTACCAGCTGTTTACCATCATTTATAATTAAGTCGTTAGCCAGTTTTACTTTTTTATCCTGGGGCATCTGGCGGGCCTCGCGGCTTTCAACATCGGCGCGGGTTAAATGATCGCGCAGCATTACCCGGTTAATGCGGGTTTCGATGGGGGCGGTGATCATGATTGCCCTGTCGCACATCTTGTACGATCCGCTTTCAAAAAGGATTGCCGCCTCGCGGATCACATAAGGGGCATCATGATGCTGCTCATCAAAGCGTTCAAAAGCCCTGAATACGGCAGGGTGTACCAATGCGTTCAGCTTTTCCAGCTCGGTTTTATTGTTGAAAACAATGTTGGAGATGTATTTACGGTTCAGGCTGCCATCATCAAAATACGCCTCGTTACCAAAGGTTTGTTTAATGCCTGCAATCAGCACTTCATCGGCAACCATAACCTTTTTTGCTTCGTCATCAGCATAAAAAACGGGGATGCCCAGCAATTCAAATACTTTGGCTATGGTAGTTTTGCCGCTGCCTATGTTGCCTGTTAAACCTACTTTAAGCATTATTATTTTTTGATGATGAAATCGATATTGGCGGGTTCAACCTTTACTATTTTACAAAACGGGGGAACGCGGATCAGTTTTACCGGCAACATCGTGTACCCTTTATCGCGCCAAAGGTCCAGATCGGCAACGGCCTCAAAAAGGTCTTCGTCCATATCCGGGTAGCGGTTTAAGGATGTAGTAAAAGTTACCTTTATTTTTTGAGGGAACACTTTTACATCCGCGTAGTTATTATTGATCAGCTTTACCGGGATATCGAGCGTTTTTTCGGTAAACTCATCAACCGGGATAATGGCCTGTACCGATTTGGGGTAAACACTCAGGTTGCCCTCATTACTTGGCGACAGGTTTACCCGGGTATTAACCGTTTCGTTTATACCTGATAATTTAAGCGAATCTGTTTTCCACGAGGTGATCTCTTTCAGGCGTTCTGCCGGGCCACTTACGGTAACATAGGCAGGCCTTACGGTAATATTCCCCGATATGGCAAACTGTTTTTGATAGCTAACACCGCTTACCAATTGTACCGGTACTTTTTTCACCAGCCGGTTACTAAAATCAAAATACAGGGTATCCGGATCGATAGCCAGAATCTGACTGACACCTTCCTTACCCGCGTTAATTTGTTTTAGCTGGGTGCTCAGAACCACGTAATTGCGGTTCTCGAGGGTATGCAGATCAACGGTGATAGGTTTGCCATCGCCGTTCATTTTTGAAAACAGCATTTGCCAGCCTGTACCTTTAATGGTAACATCAACAGTATCGGGCTGCAATGAATGAAACGCGCGTTTTTGCGGGGCGTTTTTAAACGTTAAAACCTCGCGTACGGTGTAGGGGATAGGATCTGACAGGGTTGTAAAGATCCAGGCAATAACAGCCAGCGACAAGCAGGTGAAAAACACGGATAATCGCCTGCGTTCTGTTGCCGATAATTTTATTATTGCCATATTTTTTAAGTTAAAGGCGAAAGGTTAAAGGTGAAAGGTTTGGCACTTGCGTGTATTCCTTTTCCTTTAACCTTTCGTCCTTTTTTATTCGTTTTGAGAGGTGAGGTTTAAGCTTAGGTTTCTACCTTTCGCCTTTAACCTTTTCCCTTTCGCCTTAATTAAGCTTTTTTCTCAACCGCCGGGGTGTTCAACGCTTTTGAAGCCTCAAGTGAAATAGCCGATTTATCAAAGCGAATTTTTCCGTTTTCAACTTCAACCAAAAAAGTAGTATCGTTAAGGTCGATGATACGGCCATGGATACCTGCTGTAGTAATTACGCGATCGCCTTTTTTAAGCTCTTCAACGTATTTTTTCTGGTCTTTTTGTTTTTTAACCTGCGGACGGATCATGAAAAAGTAAAACACGATGATGATCAACACCATCGGTAATAACGATCCCAGGCTGCTGTTGCCAAATAAGCCGCCGCCGCTGGCTTGTAATAAAATAGTAGCTATCATTTTTAAATTAATTATTTCTTCTTTAAAACCTCGCCTATCAGGTGTACCATAGTTTCGGCAGGGATAGTATTGGCTGTAACTGTAATTTGTTTATCCTGTAAGCCGCTTTTGCCGGCACTGTTAAAGGTAACACCTATAACAGCGGTTTCGCCGGGTTTAACCGGGGCCTTAGGCCACACAGGTGTAGTACAACCGCAGGTAGCACGGGCGTTGGTAATGATCAATGGAGATTTACCGGTGTTGGTAAATTTGAAATCGTAATGCGTGGTATCGCCTTCGGTAATTTTGCCAAAATCATGGCTTTCTTTTTCAAATTTTACTACCGGGGCGTTTGCTGCTTTGGCGCTGCTATCGGCCTGGGCTGTTGCTGCACTATCGGCTTTGCTGCCACTTCCTGCTCCGTTGCAAGCTGATAATAATAAGCCTGCTGCTACTAAACTTAAAAACAGTTTTTTCATTTTCTGATATTATTCTATAAGGCCACGGCCAATTTTTTTGATCTTATTTTCGGCTTTAAGCTCAATCAAAATCTTGTCCAAGATACCGTTTATAAATGAATTACTTTTAGGTGTGCTGAACTCTTTCGAGATTTCCAGGTACTCATTAATAGTAACCTTAACCGGTATCGAGTTGAAGTTAATGAACTCGGTAATAGCCATTTTCATTAACAAGGTATCCATCATAGCAATACGCTCAGGCTCCCAGTTTTGGGTTTTGGCGGCAATCAGTTCCTGGTAGGCGGCATCGTACCTTACGCCTTGCTGAAACAGGTTTACTACAAAATCACGGTCTTCAACCCAGTTACCGGTAATTTCGGCCAGGTTGTTAAGCTTGTAATCATCGTGCGAAAAGTTTTTGAAAGTTTTGGCGATCAATGCTTGTAGCACATCTTTATCAACCGGCCAAAAAATGAACATATCCTCAAAAACCTGTTCGGCTAATGATGATTTCAGGATCACTTTTTTGAAAATGAATTTGATGATATCCTTATCGGTTTGCAGGGTATCGTCTGTTTTTGCCAGGTATTCGGCATACTCGGTCGAGTTGCGAAGGCTGATGAAAAGGGTTTTAGCCAGTTCCGGCTCAAAATTCCAATCTACTTTGTACTTTTTCTTTGCCTGGATGTACTCTTTATTATCATTAAGGCTAACAATAAACCTGTTGGTGATAATTTTAAGATTAGGGTTCAGGTCATCGGCGGTGGGCAAGTGTTTGTTGGCGCGTTCCTGTGCGTCGTTTTCCGAAAAACTCACTACCTCGCCAATAAGCGATAGCATCCAGATATACATTTCATAAACCTGGTCGATGCTGTGGAGCATGTTTTTTTCGAAAAGTTTAACATCTTTCGTATCCGATTGATGATACGCGTACAGTGCCTGTAATACTTTTACCCTTAGGTGCCTTCTGTTTAACATTTTTGTAAGAACGATTTGGTTTGCCTCATAGCAAACGGTGATATAAACTAATTAATTGTATTAATACGATGATTTTACTTTTCTAATGTCTTCAATACGTTTTTCGGCAATTTTGTTGGCCGCGTTAATAGTTGAAATGTTTTCGGCTTTCGAAAGTTTTAATACGTTGCGCGTGGCCTCGTAAATGTTTTCGGTAAGCTGTAAAGTACGTTTTTTGTTAAAATTCATCAACTCCGAATAACCGGTAATGATGCCGCCCGCGTTAATTACGTAATCGGGTGCAAACAGGATGCCTTTATCAACCAACATTTGTCCGTGCAGGGTTTCATCTAACAACTGGTTATTTGCCGAGCCTGCTATAATGCCACATTTTAATTTATCAATGGTTTGGCTGTTAACTGTGCCACCCATAGCGCAAGGGGCATAAATATCGGCATCAATATCAAAAATGCTGTTGTTTGATACCGGTTGCGCGCCATATTTTTTCGAGATCTGGATAACGCGCTCTTCGTTGATATCGCTGGCGTAAACTTTTACGTTTTCGTCTCGCAGCAAACGCACCAGGTTTTCGCCTACGTGGCCAATGCCCTGTACAATTACCGATTTGCCGGTAAGGCTATCGCTGCCATACATTTCGCGGGTGCAGGCTTTGATGCCCATCAATACGCCGAGAGCTGTGATTGGCGATGGATCGCCGCTGCCGCCAATATTTTCTGGAGCGCCGGTAACATGGTTGGTTTCCATTTTAATGTACTCCATGTCGCGCGGGTTGGTACCCACGTCTTCGGCCGCTATAAATTCGCCGTTAAGGTTTTTTACAAACCTGCCGAACTTGCGCAACAAAGCCTCTGTTTTATCCTGGCGCGAATCGCCGATGATCACCGAGTAGCCGCCGCCTAAATTTAAACCGGCGATGGCTGCTTTATAAGTCATGCTTTTAGCCAAACGCAAAACATCGCCTAACGCTTCACCTTCGGTACGGTAAGCCCACATACGCACACCGCCAAAGGCAGGGCCAAGGGTAGTATCATGAATAGCGATGATAGCTTTCAGGTTGGTATCCGGGTCGGAGCAAAAAACAACCTTTTTGTGCCCAAAGGCATCAAGCTGATTAAATATAGATTCCGGTAGATGTTGCTCTGGCATTTGTTTCGGCAAAATAATATTGTTTTTAAGGCCGCACAAAAGTAGGGGTTTTTTTAGTTACGGCAAAGTAAAGATACGGGTGAATAGTAAATAAGCAATCTGTGATTTATGTTAGGATATTAATTTATTATTTTGCTATAAATAATAGGTGCAAAATTACTTCAGTAGAATTTACCATGGATATAACATATACCAGTTTAGGGCAGGAGATAACCGAGCAGCAAGCTATGGTTAATGATTGGTATGAAAAAGTTTACAGCTTAAATGGAGTTGTAAAAAAGAAAGAACTGTACGTTGATTATGAGCTTGCCAAAATTGAATATTATCTTGAGCTCAATGAAACGGAAGAAGAAGCCAAGGCTATTTTATCCGGATATGGGGTGGGATATGGGATACTGCGAAACGAGCAGTACGGTAATTATATGATATCAATGCGAAAAGGTTACGTGGATAATTTACTTAATAACAAATCGAAGATTTTGAAGGATAGCCACGATCATACTGTTTGCGTGCAAGGAATAGATATTGAAACCGGAACTCCGGACTATAAGGAAACAATTAAATATTTAGGAGAGTACCTGGGTAGTAATGAGGGAGATTACTGTCGATTTAATTATAAAGAAGACGGAAGCTTCGATTACTGTGATTATAATTATTTTCATGAGTATGATAGTGAACAGTTTAATTTAGAGCATGTATCGATGGTTAAAGATCTTTTTCAGTTATCAGATGAGATGTACAATTACTTTTTAATTGCTGAGTTTTTGCCACCCATTTCATTGTCTGATTGAGGCCATGTTAATAATTCTATGCTGAATTGCATTATATCAGTATATTAGATATGTAATACAACAATGAAAACCTATACCATAAAAAACACAAACGGAATTACTATCAATGAATTTTACCAATGTATTGATAACGGCGGTAAAATAGTGATATATGGCTACTGCATATCTGTAATAGCATTTACCTACCGCTTAATATCACCACCCCATTTAATAAGAGTGGGCGAATCTCAAGCTAAATTTAAAAAACATTACAACACACTTTCGCTACTATTTGGTTGGTGGGGCTTTCCCTGGGGACCTATTTATACTATTGATATGATCAAAATTAACCGGAAAAATAGGGGTGGGGTAGATGTTACCGACGAGGTATTGCTTAAAGTAGCTGAAAAATACGCAGAGGGTAATTATGACGAAGTGTTTGCGGAAGGGATTGTGGTTGAGTATGGTGATGGGGAGTTAACGAGGTAGATAAAGTTTATCTGTTCGGCACCTTTATAAAGTTGTTGTCATTTATAAATTCAATGTTGAATGGATCTTTAATCACTTCAATAAAACTCTCATATTTCTGTCTGCTTTTTAGCTGATAAAAAATAGCTCTTACACTGTCCGAAATAACGGATATGCTATCTCCCGGAGCAAGGCCATCACCAATAGTAGTGTAAAGTTCGGCCTTATCGCCGTTGATCCTGTAAGGGAACTCGGCTTTGGGTGCAGATTTGATAAACTTAGTAGTGTTTGTGCTTTTTAGTTTCAGGTAAATAATACCGAAAGCGTGGTTGTTGGAAACTTTTGTATTTATCACTTCACCGCTAAACTTTATGCCGTTATGTAATAGTTTTTCTGATTTAGCGATGTCTTCATCGTTATGTTTGTTAAGCCATAAAACCATCCCGATAAACAGCGCTAATAGTATTATATATCTTAAGTATTTCATTTAATGCAAAGTTAAGTGATGGTGCATATCCGGTTAATGCTTAAGCTTTGATCAATAAATAACGACTTCTTAATGAGCCATTATTTTCTTTAAAAAGAATGATGAATTGGGTAGATGTTTTCCTTTCCCAAACTCTAACTCGATATCGTTCCTGGCTTGTTCTGAACCTAATTCCATGGCTTTGAAAAGATAATAGTTAGCCAGGTTTTTGGTGTCGGCGTCATTACTCAGCATTACTATATCCCCGGCAGACGCCTCATGGGTTAAAATTGCATTCATATTGCGATAGGCTTCGGGGCAATGATACTTGTTGGCCATAATTAATGAATAATAATAAAGATCTACTTCTTTATAAGTCATCAGGTATGCAATGGCAATTTTGTTATAAGCGTTACAGTCGCCGCTATCTATGGCTGCTCTCCAAAGGCGGGTTCGTTCCTTTTCGTTATTAACTAACCTTGCGTACGGAGTGGGCCCTTCTGCAAGTTGTTTTTGTGTGTTTGTTGTTTGCACTTCTGTCTTTTTGTGACTACAGGCAGTTATTGAAATGATTGAAGGCAGTAGGATGCCAATAATCTTTTTTTTAAGAATGGTTTTTATTCCTGACCTCATGATAAGGTTTCTTATTATAACCATAAAACTAATCAAATAAATTTATGGTTGATACCTTAACTTTGCACAATCAAGCGTCACGATTTCAATGCACCTGCTACGCGAACATATAGAAAAAATAGTGCCGCTTAGCGACGATGAGTTTGCCTTTGTCTGCAACCATTTTACCTTTAAGAAGTATAAAAAACACCAATTTCTGATCCAGGTAGGCGAACCGGTAAAGTATCATTACTTTGTGCTCTCTGGCCTTTTGAAACTGGTTTACACCGATGATACCGGGAAAGAACACATTGTTTCCTTTGCGATGGAGGATTGGTGGGAAAGCGATTTTTATGCTTTTTATACCGGATCAAAAGCCACCATGTCGTTAGAGTGTCTTGAAGATACCGAGGTGTTATGCTTCTCGCTTCATGACTATCGGGCACTTTGCGCCGGGCTGCAAAAAATGGAACTGTTCTTTCTCGAAAAAGCCAACTTTGGGTTCATCGCGTCACAACGCCGTATCATATCCTCCCTAACATCAAACGCGCGCGAGCGTTACGAACAGTTAATTAAACAATACCCCTCTCTTATTCAGCGGATCCCCAAAAGTTTAGTAGCCGCTTACCTTGGCGTATCCCGCGAAACCCTCAGCCGGTTATATTGATGAATTGTGATGTACCTCACTTTATAATCGTGAGGTAGGTCAACAGTGCATTCCAGGTGCTATTGCAAACTTTGCTGTGTCAATTTTTTACGTCGCGACCATGAAAAAAGCAGCAAAAGTTTTAACAGTACTATTAATAATAACTGTGCCAGCGTTGGCGCAAAATCAAAAGAAAGGTAAAATGGAAAAACGGATCATTAACCCCTGGCAATGGCAGGATCAACGCAGCTATGCACAAGCTGTTGAAGCAAAAAATGTAGAAAGCACATTATACATATCCGGCCAAACGGCCATAAGCGATGATGGCATATCAAGCGATGCCGATATGAAAACACAATTAATTAAAGCCCTCGAAAACCTGGAGAAAGTGATCAGCAAAGCAGGTTATGAACCCAAAGGGATTGTTAGGTTAAATATCTACACCACATCGACCGCCGAACTATGGCCGCATTTTAATATTTTTCAGGATTGGGTGGCTAAGCACGGCGTAAAGCAGGCGCTTACGTTATTGGAAGTGAAAAGCCTTTTTGAAACTTTGAAGGTGGAGTTGGAGGCTACCGTTGTGAAATAAGGTTTGACGAAAAAAGCGTCTGATTTGATGTAAAATACCGATCCCGGATGTATGTCACATCCTGGGATCGGTATTATTTGATAGAAGTTTGTTATTTTAACACAGCCGCCCAGCCGCCATTCCGCACCATTTTAATGGTGATTTTATCTCCCGCTTTAACCTGCATGCTTTTTTGGCGATAATCCATAGCTTGCCTTCCTGCGTTGATACCATCTTCAAAATAAGTCATGGTGTAGGTTTTTCCTTTTTCTAAAAAGTCGAAGTTGAGCTCAACGCTCCTTGTAGTTTCTTTACCGTTGGTAATTGCGCCAACAAACCATCGTGTGCCTTTGCGCTTGGCAACTACGGCCAGCTCACCGGCTTCGGCCGCCAGGGCTTTGGTTTCGTCCCAGGTAGTGGGTACGCTGGTGATAAATTCTGTACAATCCGGGCTGCGGTAGTAAAGGGTTGGGTTATCGGCCAGCATTTGTACGCCGCTTTCAAAAACAACATATAGTGCAAGCTGGTACGCCCTTGTGCCCACGCCCGAAGCGTTTGGCCGTGCAGCCCTGTTTACTTCGGGCTGCATATTGATCATGGCACCGGGTGTAAAATCCATCGGACCAACCGCGTTGCGGATAAATGGCAGGTAAACGCTGTTATCGGGCGTACAGCCGCCCATTTGTTCCAATCCCCGTACACCCTCGTACGAAAGTAGGTTAGGGTACTTATATTCCAGTCCCGAAGGTTTGAACGCGCCATGAAAATCTACAAAGATCTCGTTCTTAGCTGCCTCCTTAATTACATTTTCATAATAGTTTACCATCCATTGGTCGCTGCGGTTCATGAAATCGATTTTAACACCTTTTATGCCCCAATCATGAAAAGTTTTGAAAAGCCCCATATTGTTGTGAACCGTTAACCAGGTAAGCCAAAGAATAATGCTTACGTTTTTTGTTTTGCCATACCTTATCAATTCCTGCACATCAACCTTTGGGTTTGGTGTGTAAGGGTCGGTGGTGGTTTTAGCCCAGCCTTCATCCATCACAATGTATTTGATGCCGTATTTCGAGGCGAAGTCGATGTAATACTTGTAGGTATCCAGGTTGTAACCTGCCACAAAATTTACATCCGGGCCGTAAGGGCTGGCGTCGTTCCACCATTCCCAACTTGCCTGGCCCGGTTTTATCCAGGTTGGGTTGGCGATTTGGCTTGGAGCTGCCAGCTTCAAGGTCATTGTGTTTTCTATCAGTTGCTTATCATCTTTAGCGATCACGAAATACCTCCAGGGGAAATTGCGGGTTCCGCTGGTTTTAGCAATATAATCGGCCGATTTTAAGATCTTTTGGTCTCGGTCGCCATCCGGTTCAGCCTCCAGCGGGACTTTGGGAAAAGCGCCTTCCATACCATTATTACCCGTGCTTTTAAGGAAGAGGCCGGGATAATCAGACAGGTCTGATTCGCTGATCAGTATTTTGTATTGCTTTTTGGTATCAATTAAAGCAGGCAGGTTGGCCATTTTATCCGTTGGTTTCCATGTAGATGCTTCCTGGTGCTTGTAAGGCTCTTCGTAGGCGGTTTTAAAGCCGTCGCTGGCCTGGATGTGAAGCAGGTAGTCGGCTGGGAAATTGACTGTGAAATCTTCATTCAACACTTCTACATCTCCCTTTTTATTGGTTATAAAACGATAGGCAATACCATCGTCAAAAGCGCGGAACTCAACCTTGTAATTTCCTTTAAAACTTAGCAACAGATCGTTGTAGTTATTGGCTACGGTAGCGAATTTGAGCGAAACGTATGGTTTAATTGTTCCGCTAACTTTGGTTGTTTTGGCAGTTATTAGTTTGGGGTTTTGGCCAAGTGTGCCATCGGGCAGGGTGAGGGCTAAATGGTTGTTGGTTAATAGTGCCTGGTTATTACCGGTTATAGAGTAATATATTTTATCGGTTAAGCTGATAGATACTTTTAACCCGCCATTTGGCGAAACCAGTTCGATTGGTTTTGCCTGGGCTGATAGCTGTTGTGACATCGCCAGCGACAGGAATGCGCATGCGGTTAATTTTTTAAAAAACATCATGTTTGGGGTGTGATTTATAAGCGGCTATGTTGGCCGGAGAAGTAGATTGGGTAAATGAATTGGTTATTTGGTGCTACCGCAAATAAATAAATTCATTGCTTTGGGGCGTTGTCAAAATGTACATGTTTTTTGACGTGGGGTGCATTTGTTTGCTTGATGGGTAACGTTTCATTTTGGTTTACTTATCGCATACGATAGTCTCATTACAAATAATACTCCTTGAATTTCTATCTTTAAAATAAAAACCTGCATTATGAAAGTGATCCGCGTACAATACACCACCACGGCCCAATACGCCCCTATAAACCAACAAAACATAGCTGCTGTAGTAGCCGAACTAAAAACGCTAAATCATCCCGGCATTAAATACGGTGCCTGGCTGCTACCCGATGGTAAAACTTTTATGCACTTTGATCAATGCGAAAGTGAGGAAGCACACGAAGTGCTAACCAGCCTCGAATCGTTCAAGAAATTTGCCGATGAACTCCATGCAAGTGGATTGGAAGTGGAGCCAGAACTGGAATTGCTCTCATTAGTGGCCTCAACCGAAACTTACTATTGATCGTTTTTTAGGCCTTTTACTGACATCACCTTGTCAGTGTTCAATTTTTGAAAAACGGGTGTTCAATGTTTTATAATTAAAAATCGTAAGATATTGATTATCAATATTGGTATGTTCAAGTTGATAGAAAATGATTTTTATAAAATTGTAACTTGTTGATTGTTAATGGTGTTCAATGTTGTGAAAAAGTGTAAGTGTTTACACCTTCAAAAGTTGAACACCCATCTTTTTCACTAATTTCACACCCACCGTCATTGTAACATTCTTACATCCTCCCGACTTTTCCCCTTAATCACTCTGCCCAAATTTTAATACTTTTGATTACCGGACGACTTGCGACTTTATACTTGCGACTTCGGACTTACAATAAATGAAAGACCTCGCGTACCTCAATAAATTCTTTTCCAAATACCGCTGGCGCTTAATACCTGGTGTGCTGTTTGTAATTATCTCGAACGTGTTTGGCGTACTGCCGGCGCAGGTTATCCGAGTAGCTTTTGATCTGGTTACAGAAAATATCGGGGCCTACCAGCTATTCGCGGGCTTTAACAGGCAGAGTTTTATTTATGATATTTTCGGTTCCAGTTTATTGCTGTTTGGTACGTTAGTATTGGTGCTGGCACTGCTTAGGGGCTTGTTCTTGTTTTTTATGAGGCAAACCATCATCCTGATGTCGCGCCATATCGAGTACGATCTGAAAAACGAGATCTATAGCCACTACCAAAAACTTTCCCTTGCCTTTTACCGCCGCCACAACACCGGCGATTTGATGAACCGGGTAACAGAGGATGTAAGCCGGGTGCGCATGTACCTTGGGCCGGGTATCATGTACTCCATTAATACCGTGGTGCTTTTTATTATGGTGATCTATGCCATGCTTACGGTTAATGTGCAGCTGGCCATATTTTCGGTATTGCCGCTGCCAATCCTTGCAGGGGTTATCTACTATGTTAACAATGTAATAAATCACCGCAGCGAGCAGATCCAGGAGCGGCTTTCGGGCTTATCCAGCTTTGTTCAGGAAAATTTTTCTGGTATTCGGGTGATCAAATCGTACGTGCGGGAAGCTTATGTGCGGGATAACTTTGCCAAAGAGAGCGAGGATTATAAAGTACACTCGATGGCTCTGGCCAAGGTGCAGGCCATGTTTTTCCCAACCATGTTATTTCTTGTAGGGTTGGCCAATGTTATCACCGTTTATGTAGGTGGGGTAGAAGTGATTAAAGGTAACATCACAGCAGGTAACATTGCCGAGTTTATTGTTTACCTCAATATGCTCTCATTCCCGGTGATCTCGTTGGGCTGGGTAACCTCACTGGTGCAACGCGCCGCTGCATCGCAAAAACGTATTAACGAGTTTTTACATACCGAGCCTGAGATCACTTCCCCGACTGGCGAAAAGCATCAGCTAAGCGGGCATATCAGGTTCGAGAATGTATCGTTTACCTATCCGGATACCGGGATCGAAGCATTAAAAAATGTATCGTTTACGGTAGAGCCGGGGCAGATGCTGGCCGTTATCGGCCGTACAGGTTCAGGGAAATCAACAATCGCCAACCTGGTAATGCGGATGTATGATACCACCGATGGGCAGGTGATGATAGACTACCGCCCGGTAACTTCGCTCCATCTGGAAAACTACCGTTCGCAGATAGGTTTTGTACCTCAGGAGGTTTTCTTGTTTTCGGATACCATTGCTAATAACATTGCCTTTAGTGCCGATGTGTTGGATATGCCCGTGGTTGAGCAGGCCGCTAAGGATGCCGCGGTATATAATAACATCATTGAACTGGAGCAAGGTTTTACTACTTTGATAGGCGAACGTGGTGTAACCCTTTCAGGCGGCCAAAAGCAACGTGTATCTATTGCAAGGGCCATATTTAAACACCCGCAGATATTGATATTTGATGATTGTCTATCTGCAGTTGATACCCGTACAGAAGAGGAGATATTGAATAACCTTGGCCGTGTGATGCAGGGTAAAACCAGTATGATCATAGCGCACCGCATATCTACCATAAAAAATGCTGACAAGATATTGGTAATGGATAACGGCGAGATAGTTGAGCAGGGCAATCACGAATATTTGATGCAGCTTAAAGGTACCTACTTTGAGCTTTATGAAAAGCAGTTGCTGGAAGAGGAGCAGGACGCGTAAGGCATAACTATGCCCGTCTCTACAAAAAAATGACACTTTTGTTTCAAAAACTTCAATAAAAACGAATAAAATACTTGCACTTTGAAATTTTATTTATATTTATGCCAACCAAAACTAATTACAGGTAAATATATATGGGAGATTTTGACAATAGAGAGCGCGAAGAGGTTTATTCAAAGAAGGTGAGGGCTGGGAAGCGGACTTATTTTTTTGATGTAAAAGCAACCCGTTCAAACGATTACTATGTTACGATTACAGAAAGCAAAAAACGTTTGGAAGATGGGGTGTTTGTAAAGCACAAGATCTTTTTATATAAAGAGGATTTCGAAAAATTTGCCGAAGGTTTGAAAGACACTATCGACTATATCAAATCGAACCAGGAAGTAGTTGAAAAACGTTACGAGTACAGCGAAAACCCGGAGATTGCCCGTGCTTCGGCCGATGAGGATTTCACTTTCGAAAATTTATAATAAACAACACTAAACTAAAAATATAAAGCCCTGCTATTGTTATGATAGCAGGGCTTTTTTATGGGATGTGCCGTGGATTTTATAAAAGTATCCCGCGCATAAATATAACGGCAATGGTAAAATAAATGATGAGGCCGGTGACGTCAACCAAAGTTGCTACGAACGGTGCTGATGAAGTGGCAGGGTCGGCACCAAGCTTTTTAAGCAGCAAAGGCAACATCGAACCAGATAGTGATCCCCATAAAACAATACCAATAAGCGAAGTACCAACGGTAAGGCCTACCAGCAACCAATGTGGGCCATAAATGGTGCTAAACATGCTCCAGGCAGCTATGCGTATAAAGCCTATCAAGCCTAAACAAATACCGAGCATTAATCCCGAAAGGAGTTCCCGACGCATAACCCGCCACCAATCGGCAAGGGTAACCTCGCCAAGGGCCATGGCCTGGATGATAAGTGTAGAAGCTTGTGATCCACTATTACCACCACTCGAGATGATAAGGGGGATAAAATAGGCCAGTACTACCACTTTTGATATTTCATCACCAAAATAGCCCATGGCTGTAGCGGTAAGCATCTCGCCTAAAAACAAAATGATAAGCCAGCCTACACGTTTTTTTACCAGCTTAAAAAGGTTGATGTCAAGGTATGGTTCATCTAAGGCTTCGGTACCACCAATGCGCTGGATGTCTTCAGTATATTCTTCATTAGCTATCCAAAGGATGTCATCTACCGTTACAATGCCCAGCAAAACGTCGCTTGCGTCAACCACGGGCAGGGCAGTGCGGTTATTCATCCTGAATACGTTGATGGCTTCTTCCTGCGGATCATTCGCGCTAAGCGA
Source organism: Mucilaginibacter sp. CAU 1740 (assembly GCF_039839285.1). Lineage (NCBI taxonomy): Bacteria > Pseudomonadati > Bacteroidota > Sphingobacteriia > Sphingobacteriales > Sphingobacteriaceae > Mucilaginibacter > Mucilaginibacter sp. CAU 1740. The sequence goes on from NZ_JBDOQS010000004.1 coordinate 378,697, forward strand.
GATCAGGCGACCGTCCATCAGTTCGCTTACCTTGGTTTCGGGTTTTACCAAAAGTATCTCCCTTATCCGGATATCATCAAGCAGTACCCCTTGCTCGTCAATCACATAGATCACATCAATAGTCTCGGAGTTTTTACCATACCTGCGGATGTGGGATAGTACGCGGCTTACGTCCCAGTTGCGTTTTACCGCAATATAATCGGGTGTCATCAACCGACCTATGCTCTCTTCTTCGTAACCTAAAAGCTTCAGGGCTTCTTCGCGGTTTTCGCGCGAGAGTTTCTGGATTAGTTTTTGAACAGCATCGCCATGTAATTCGCTGAAAAGTGCGGTACGGTCGTCGGGAGGGAGTTCGTTAACAAGGTCCTCAAGCTTTTGGGCCGAAAGTTTTTTGATGATGCGTTCCTGCACCGGGAAATCAAGGATCCGGAATACGTTAACCGAGCGGTTAAGCGATAGGGTTTCGATGAATTTGGGGCCATGTTCAGGAAGTTCTCCAATCAGTTCTTCAACATCCGATATGTTGAGGTTGTTCAAATATTCCTGTAATTGGGTGTCGTCTTGTTTTTCCAGCAACAATTCTACTTGCTCAACCATTTCTTCCATATATAGGCCCTCCTTTTTTACATCGGTGTTAAAATATTTTTAGCTTCTTTTTTCGTGCGCAAAAGTCGTTTATTTTTTCAAATTATAAGGCAAAATTTTCTGTTATCTTTGCGCTTTTTAAAGTGAGTGGTTTATTAGGTTAAATGGTTGATTAGTTTATAAAAAAATAAAACCTAATCAACTCAATCAACCATTCACACAATCAACTAAATACACAAAAATGGGTTTACAATGTGGGATAGTAGGTTTGCCAAACGTAGGTAAATCAACACTTTTTAATTGCTTATCAAACGCTAAGGCACAGGCGGCTAACTTTCCGTTTTGTACTATTGAGCCAAACGTAGGCGTAATAACCGTGCCTGATGAGCGCTTAACCAAACTTACCGAAATAGTTAACCCTAAAAGCATAGTGCCCAACACTATCGAGATTGTTGATATTGCCGGCTTGGTTAAAGGTGCCAGCAAAGGCGAGGGCTTGGGTAACCAGTTTTTAGGTAACATCCGCGCTACCAACGCTATTATTCACGTACTACGTTGTTTTGATAATGATAATGTGATCCACGTAGATGGCTCGGTTGATCCGATCCGTGATAAAGAGATCATCGATACTGAATTGCAACTGAAGGACTTGGAATCTATCGAGAAAAAGATTCAGAAGGTTGAAAAGATGGCTAAAACCGGTGGCGACAAAGAGGCTAAAAAAACCTTTGATGTTTTAACCGTTTACAAAAATCACATGCTTTCGGGCAAATCGGCCCGTACCGCCCCTGTTGAAGAAGAGGATAAAGAATACGTAGCCGACCTTTGGTTGTTAACCGCCAAACCGGTACTTTACGTTTGTAACGTTGATGAAGCTTCGGTAAATACCGGCAACGCTTATGTTGAAAAAGTAAAAGAAGTTGTAAAAGAAGAGAATGCCGAAGTACTGATCATTTCAGCCCAGATAGAATCTGAAATTTCGCAACTGGAAACTTACGAAGAGCGCCAGATGTTTTTGGATGATTTGGGTTTAACTGAATCGGGCGTTAATAAACTGATCAAAGCGGCTTACCGCTTATTGAACCTTGCCACTTACTTTACCGCAGGTGTGCAGGAAGTACGTGCATGGACAATTACGGAAGGTTTCACCGCGCCGCAAGCTGCAGGTGTGATCCACACCGATTTTGAAAAAGGTTTTATCCGTGCCGAGGTTATTAAATACGACGACTTTGTGAAATTTAACGGTAACGAAGCTACCATTAAAGAAAACGGCAAGCTTGGCGTTGAGGGTAAAACCTACATTGTGCAGGATGGCGACATTATGCACTTTAGGTTTAACGTTTAAGGGCGAGAGACAAGAAATCAAGAGTCAAGATTCAAGAAGTTAGAATTGAGACTTATTAATATGAAAGCCAGGAAGAAGATTAGATATTCTATCTTTTTCCTGGCTTTTTTATGTCTTGATTCTTAACTCTTGATCTCCTGCCTCTCGGCGGCTAAACCGCCGAAGGCGCTACCCCATAAGCTTTTTTAAAGGCGAATGAAAAGTGGGAGAGGTCTTTAAAGCCCACATCCATATACACATCCGATACTTTTTCTCCTTTTTCTTTCAGCAGGTAATAAGCATCTTTTAATCGTTGGGTTTGGATCCAGCGGTTAGGTGAGGTGTTGAAGATTCGTTCAAAATCTCGCTTAAAGGTTGCCAGGCTGCGGCCGGTTAAATAGGCAAAGCGGTTGATATCAACATTAAACTTGTAGTTTTTGGTCATGAAGGCCTCGAGATCTATTTTGCCGGGTTCGCTAAAATCAAACAATACGTTTTTTAATTCAGGATTGGTTTCCAGTAAAATCATTACCGCTTCTTTAACCTTGTGGCGGGTGAGTGCCGGGTTGATCTCATCGACGGTTTTATCCATGTAGGGGCTCAGCGATTGAATATAATTGCTGAACAGGGCATTCGGTTTTAAAAACAGGGCGCTGTCGCCGGTGTAATGGCCGTCGGCCTGCAGATCCAGTTCGGAACTCATGGCTTTAAGCGTATCCTGGTCCATGCCAATGGTGATGGTTTTAAACTCGCCGCCTTGTGGTGGATGTTTGGCAAATTTGGCCAGCTCGTTGCGTTTTAAAAAACGGTAATCGCCTTGTTTAAAGTAATAGTTTTTGCCATTAACATATAGCTCCGAATCGCCGGAGAGGATGTAGCCAAATATATGGTCGGCAATAAACTGCTCGCCCGCGCGACTAACTTCCGAGTAGCAGGAATAAACTATACGTGGTGATGTTTTTGGCGTTGGCATATTGATCAAATTTAGTAATACATGTAAAAACTTGCGAAGTTTTTAAAACTTCGCAAGTTTGACCTTCTTTTCTATCCCCGGCGGACGTGTCCTCACGTCCACTTGCATGTCGTTGGGTGGGGATAAGAAAGTGGGCGAGTTCGCTGTCGTGGAGACACGACAGCGTGGGTAGGGCTTAACTTGATCCTCGATTCCTGAAGGGCGTGTCTTCACGCCCGCTTGCATGCCCTAAGATAGGGATAGCCAGGTGGCGAGTTCGCTGTCGTGAAGACACGACAGCGTAGGGGAAGGGGGGAGTTAAGCTTTCTGGGCCGCTATCGCCTTACCATATGCCGTATTCATAAAATCGCCAGCCTCATCATGGTCTGTCGATTTAGTAACCGGCAGCCATTTTTCAAACTCGGCCTTGCGGGCTTCATCAGCAAGGGTTAATAAGGCGGCGGCCTCGCTGCCTAATATCAGGTGCATTGGTGGCTCGGGGTTTTCAACCAACTCAACCATAACTTTGGCCGCCTTATATGGATCACCCACCGGGACAAATTTACCGGTCGACATAAAATCGGCACGGGCATCAACAGTTTGCTCGTATCCTTCAACCTTTGGCGCGTAACTCATCGAATCGCCTGCCCAATCGGTACGGAAACCGCCCGGCTCAACACTTGTAACTAATATGCCTAACGGTTTTACTTCTTTTGATAAAGCTTCGGTAAAACCGCTCAAACCAAATTTAGCGGCCTGGTACATACTCAAACCGGCATTGCCAATACGGCCACCAACCGAACTGATCTGTAAAATGCGGCCCGAACGTTGTTTGCGCATATAAGGCAATACCGCGCGGGTTATCTCAATAGGGGCATACAAATTTGTTTCCAGCTGGCTGCGAACCTGCTCATCGGTAAAGGCTTCGGCTGCACCAATGATGCCGAAACCTGCATTATTAACCAATACATCAATTTTACCAAAATGCGCTACTGTATCGGCTACTGCTTTGTGTACTGCTGTGTAATCGGTAACATCTAATTTTATAGGATAAACCTGGCCCGGGTATTTATCGGCCAGATCTTTTAATTGTTCGGGGTTGCGGGCAGTAGCGGCTACATGATCACCGGTTGCTAAAACCGCTTCGGTAAGTGAGCGACCTAATCCGCGGGCGCTACCTGTTATAAACCATACTTTTTTCATCTCTTTTTTATTTGTTTTGATGATACAAAGTTAGGCTGATAAGGTAGCGGGCGTTTTGTTAAAAAGCTCAAGTTGTTTTGTTAGGAAGCTCAACTAACAAGGTCGTCATTGCGAGGTACGAAGCGATCGTGAACTATGCAGAGCGGATTTGCATAACCGCCCGGCTTCCGTGCGATTGCTTCGGACCTCGCAATAACGTGGAGGATATATTGGTTTTATCGGAGGAAATAGACACTTAACTATCATGCAAATCCTCTAATCCTAAAAATCAAGGTTCTTTAAAAAAATGCCGTCATCTTCTCCATGTATTCCTCAATAGGCATCGTATTGCGCATATTCATCAACATATTTCCCATATCGCCCAACACGGTGCGGAACTGATCGCTTTTACCTGTTGCCAGGTCATCGATAGCATTTACGATCATCATTGGGTCGTCAAGCTGCGATTCATCGCGTCCGCCCATCAGGTTTTTCAGTTTGTTAGTAAGTTCGTTATACTCGGTTATGTCCGGGTCTTGGTTCCATACTACGCTATCAACAAAGTTGTTGCCTTTTGATCCGCCTTGCTCAATCAGCCTTAAGTGGATGTTGAGGGGTTTAAGTTCATAGTAAAGCCCCTCTGTTAAGCCCTCTAACGCGAATTTCGACATGTTGTACAATGAGCCTAAAGGTACCGCTGTAGTGATCCCCATAAACGAACTGATGTTGATAAACATCCCGCCATTGTTTTGCCTGAAGTGCGGCAAAAAAGCCCTGATGATATTGATAGGCCCACGGGTATTTACCGCGAATTGCCAGTCGATATCTTCTTCTTTAGCAAGTTCCAAAGCACCATAAGTTCCCATGCCGGCATTGTTTACCACTACATCAATTTTCCCGAATGTAGCTATAGCCTGTTCTGTAGCAGTTTTAACCTGCTCAAGGTTGGTTACATCCAGCTTGAAAATTTTAATTTTGGGGTATTGGGTAAGTTCTGTTTCCTTTTCGGGCGAGCGCATGGTTGCGGCTACGTTCCAGCCTTGTTGCGCGAAATGTTTGGCGGTTAATTTGCCCAGGCCGCTACTGGTTCCGGTTATAAAAATTGTTTTTGACATTGTTTTTATTTTGATGATGCAAAATTATAATGCGAATGGTATAATTTTGTAACCAGTTACACAGAGTATATCAGTATGGATGCACCAATAACGTCACACCAACGTAATCATGCCGATGAGCGGCAGGCGCTACAAGATACCATGTACGTCATCGGCGGAAAATGGACACTGCCTATCATCAATTCAATATGTAACGGGAACAGACGTTTTCGGGAAATTGAGCGCAGTATCCCCGGCATCACCACGCGCATGTTATCGCGCGAGCTAAAATCAATGGAGATGAATAAGCTTGTTAAGCGTACTGTTACGCCTACTTCGCCGGTGCTGATAGAATATGAATCTACCGAGTATTGCCGCAGTTTTGGCAATATTATTTTGGAGATGATTAAATGGGGCAAAGAGCACCGGGAGATGCTACGGCATGCCGATAAGTAGCGGTTAACGTGAGTTAGGAATAATAAAAACCGTTGTCATTTCGACGAACCTGTAGAGCATTGTGTGCCGGGGGGAGGAGAAATCTTGTACGCCTTGCTTTAACGAATGCAAAGCCGCTTAGCAGGGCGTACAAGATTTCTCTTTCGCCCCCTCGCGCCTCCCCCGCCGCTCTATCGAAATGACATTTTTATTCTATTATATAAAATCCATTTTTCTTAGCCCTAACTTAAGTTGTAAGCTTTTGTAAAAGATAAATTACTTTGGTTATGCTTTTATATGATGTATTATCTTCACCCGGTAATGAAGTATCTAACCAAACAAACCTTTAAAGGCCTGTTTTTATTGGCCTTTATGTCGATATGCAATTATTCATCGGCACAAAAAAAGCAACTTCCCAATATCATTTTTGTATTGGCCGATGATATGGGCTACTCCGACCTAAGCTGCTACGGCAACCCTGTTATCCGCACGCCATTTCTGGATAAAATGGCTCAGAAAGGGGTGCGTGCAACCAATTATGTAGTAAGCAGTCCAACCTGTACGCCATCGCGGGCATCATTGCTTACCGGTCGCTATGCATCAAGAATGAACTTGCCTTACCCTATTGGTCCCGGATCGTCATTGGGTATCCCCGATCAGGAAGTTACAATCGCCGAAATGCTGAAACAAGCTGGCTACAAAACCGCCATGATAGGTAAATGGCACCTTGGCGATCATGCCGCCTATAATCATCCTATGGCGCAGGGATTCGATTCGTACTATGGCTTGTTGTACAGCCATGATTATCGCGCGCCTTATGTTCAAACCGATACTACTATTAAAGTGTTCCGTAACCATAAGCCTGAGATTCTGAAACCTGCCGATTCGTCGCTGGTTGATCTTTACAAGCGCGAAGCCATCAGTTATATCAAAAAGCAGAAGGGGAGCGATAAGCCTTTCTTCCTTTATCTTGCCCACAACATGCCGCATTTGCCAGTTGCTTTCGCGTCACCTAAAAAAAATAAAAACCGCAGCGATGGCGGCCATTTGGGTGATGTAGTTGAACAACTGGATGAAAGCCTTAGCGAAGTTTGGGCCGAGTTGGAAAAACAAGGCCTTGCCGATAATACCATCTTTATGTTCTCGAGCGATAACGGCCCATGGATAGATTTCCCTAACCGGATGCTGGGCGATAATGCCACCAAACATTGGGATGCCGGTACTGCAGGTGTTTTCCGTGGTAGCAAAGGTTTATCGTACGAAGGTGGTGTGCGCGAGCCGTTCATCGTTTACTGGAAAAACCATACTCCAGTTGGCGCAAGCATTACCAGCATGATGAGCAACCTTGATGTTTTGCCTACCCTGGCTAAATGGACAGGTGCCCCGCTGCCAAAAGGTCGCACGCTTGACGGACAATCAATTGCCGATGTACTAACAGGCAAAGCACCTAAGCACCCATGGCACCGCCCAATTTACTACTATAACAACAGCGTTTGCGAGGCCGTACGCCAGGGCGATTGGAAATATCGTGAAGTAAAAGCTAATAACAATGTTGGCGGAGTAGCCGGTTCGCCGCTGCCTGCCCAAACCGAGTTGTTTAACCTTGCTTACGATCCAAGCGAACGCACCAACGTGATCAAAGAATATCCCGAAATAGCGCAGAAGTTGAAAGCGCTTTTTGATCAGTATCCGGGGATGAAGGAGAATTAGAAAGAAGAAGATAATTTGAAAAAAATATGTCATTGCGAGGAGCTGCGTGGGAAAGTGCGTTGGCGCGACGTGGCAATCGCACGCTTTACAGGGCGACTCTGTATAGCGTGCGATTGCTTCGTTCCTCGCAATGACATGTTTTTATGCTGTGTCGCTGCTGGTCTGATGCCTTAAAAGAACTTGCATCCCTACCTCAACTCTCCCTTATCGTAGTCTTATCTGCTATTGCCATTCTGGCAATCTCATCCTTCCGTTTAAAGCTTACGCCTTTATGTTGTTGAATGTATTTGATCAGCTCGGTAGCGGCTTTAACCATTTGCGGTGTACCGCCGATCCTATCGTGAAAGCTGATTGACATCTGGCGGCGTTTAAATTCGGCCTCGACATACAGCTGGTCGAAATCCATTTTTACTTGTGATAGGAACTGATCTGTAGAGAAGTTTTTACCCTCTATCAGTACAATATCATTATTGCGGATGGTGTAGGGTACCACTACAAAATCTTTTTGGTTTACCGGGATGATAAACGGCTCGTCGCGGCTCAAATCATCGATGTGATAAACAAAGCCCAGCTCCTGTAATATTTTTAATGTGTTTTCGCCTCGGCGCAGCCAGTTGGCATTGTAGCCTACCGGGGTAAAACCGGTTACTTTTTTAATGGCGTCGGCACCATCTTTTATAAACTGTTTTTCCTGTTCGTAGGGCATGGTGTATTCTGTAGCCCAGTTCATGCCGTGAGCGGCGGCCTCGTGACCGCGGTCTACAATTTCTTTAGCCAACGCTGGGTTTTTAAGCACTGCCGAACCTACCATGTGCGAGGTTACTTTGATGCCCAGCTTATCCCAGTTATCCAACATACGGGGGATGCCTTCTTTGTAGCCGTACTGAAACCAGGTTGCGCCCGGCAAATCAATAAAGCCTTTTTGCATATTTTGTGGAAAAGGACTTTCGGCATTGTCCGGCTGACCGCCAGCCTCAAACTGCATTGATACCGATACCACCAACCTCGAACCATCGGCCCATTTTGAGGTGTTATTATTGTTAGTGGTTTTATTTTCCTGAGCAGACGCTGTTAAGCTACTGCCCACCAAACCGGCCAAACCCAGCAGGCCGCCCTGTTTCATAAATTCTCTTCGTGAGCTCATGGTATTATTTTTTTAGGAAAAGGTTATCTAAAGCGTATGTATTGTTAGCCGCAAACTGAAGCAGTACAGCAAAGAAAGCGGCGTGAATTAATTGTGATGGCAGGATCTCCCAGTTCTCGATCATACAGCTACCGAATATCAGTATCATCATCACCACGCCGCCGCCAATAAGAGCTGGTTTGGTGAATAAGCCCGAGATTAGTAATAAACCTATAGTAAACTCGGCAATGGGCAACAGGTAACTAAATGGGGTTACCATGGCTTTAGGGAGTATTGATTTTTCAAAAGTGCCTACCATCCAGTTACTAAACATGGCCAATTTTGGTAAGCGAACAAGGCCGTGGCCAAACATACTGGCGCCTATGGTAAGCCTTAAAATTAAAAATGATGTAGTGTTCATGTCGTTGTTTGTTTTGATATGTCAAAGTTCCGTATTATCGGGGCGTTGGCTTTGTACATTTCCGGGTATCATATGTAACTTTACGGGTATGGAGATCAAAAACCTTTATCGCCCTTACGAGCTTGAACTGCTTGAAACCGATAGCTATACAGCTAAACCACACCGTAATACTTTTTTTGAGATGGTTTTTACGTTGGAGGGCACAGGCGTGCAGATCATTAACGAACATGAATTGCCATACACCGCCAATAAGTTTTTTTTGATCTTCCCGGAGGATAAGCATGGTTTTGAGGTGCATGACCTTACCCGCTTTTATTTTATCCACTTTACGGATAGCTATCTCAAAACCCAAAGCGACCAATGGGTTAAAAAGATGGAATTCATCTTCCATAATCACAATCACCTGCCCGGCTGCATCCTGAAAACGGTAACGGATAAACCACTGGTGCGGGCAATGGTAGAGGCGCTGATCAGGGAAACTTCAAACCTATACCCGCAACATAACCAGGTGCTGGAGCAGGTGATGAACGCCATCATTACCATAGCGGCCCGTAATATTACCCTGCAGCAACGTGCCGATATAATTAAACAGCCTTCGGCCACTACCTTGCCGCTGCTTAACTATATCCACGAAAACATTTACCAGCCCGAGCGTTTACGTGTCGAACATATGGCCTCGTGTTTTAACCTCTCGCCAAATTACATCAGCGAGTATTTCAAGAAAACCACCGGCGAAAGCTTGCAGCAATACATCACCGGCTATAAAATAAAACTGATAGAAACGAGGTTGCAATACACAGATAAGCGGATGGGCGAAATAGCGTATGAGTTTGGCTTTACCGATGAAAGCCACCTGAACAGGATCTTTAAGAAATATAAAGGAGAGAACCCGACGGCGTTTAGGAAAAAGTATGCGGAACTCAATAACTAAAAACAAAAAAGGATAGCCCAACCGGACTATCCTTTTTTTGTGCTCCCGACGAGATTCGAACTCATATCGATGGTACCGGAAACCATAATTCTATCCATTGAACTACGGAAGCAGATGGGGCAAAGATATAAAAATGCTGTAACCTGTATATTGTATTTACAAAATTATGCCATTGTTTGCTACTATTGGTAACTATTGCTATAAACGTTAAAACGTGTTAAATTGAATGTTGCTTTTAATATTAACACCTATCTTCATTTTATAAACCGCGTACCTTATGAAAACCTTGTTAGTATCCTTGTTTGCTGTATGTTTATCGGCATATAACGTTGTTGCTCAAACCGCAAAAATTCATGTAAAAGTTAAGAACACTACCAGTGCTAAGGCTTACTATTTTTGGCAAAATGATGTGCTTGGTCTCGATTTTTTAAAGAAAGAAGATTATCTGATCAATTTGGATAAGGAAAAACCGGCGGTGATTGTGGTTAATATAGATAAGCCGCAGTTTATAACCTTACGTATTCAAAGTTCAGATATTCAGCCTTATCAAATAATAGATCATGATATATTTCTTTCGCCTGGAGATGATATTTCATTTAAAGCGGATTTCAAGTCGAGAAATTATGGCATAACAGTTACAGGCAAAGGCAGTGAAAACAGCCAGCCTATGTTTGCCGATATTTTGAAATTTAATCCGGACCCATTTTATGGAGATACTATTCCGGATAGGGTTATTGCAGCAATCAACAAAGAATACCATGCTTCAAAAAATATATTGAATAATTATATATCCACGTTTAAGCCAAGTCCGGCTTTTATAAAAAGCAAGCAGCACGATCTTAATTATTTTGCAGCGTATCAATTTTATAACTTTAAAGAAGATAACAAATTCCGGGTTGAAAAGGCATATAAAAGCAACTATGCAAAATGGCAGCGTATTACTGATAGCTTGTTTAAAACCGCGCCTTTGGATAATGACGCTGCCATGGACGCTGCCAACTATCGCGACCTGATCAGGGATTTTTTATTACGCGAAAAAGAAAGGCTATGGGTTATGAGCAGCGAACAGCCCGTAGAGTTTTTTAAACAATGGTATGGAGCGGATACGGTTGCCGGTAGAAAATCATTTTTGGATGATAATAGTAATCTGTTAACTGAAAAAATAATCAATAAATCTTTTCATGGCGAAGCCGCTTGTTTTGCTTACGCTGCTTTGTTGAATGAAGCGCTCTATACCAATAATCCATCTAATCTCATCTCTATATTCGAACGCTTTAAACAGCAGTTTCCTAACAGTAAGTATGTTGATAAGTTTAAAAGCAGTATTGACCAGGTGGCTCTTAAGCAGAATCGCCCGGTTAATGAAAGCGCCGTATTTCTAACCGATAACGGAACCAAACTCAATACATTTAGCGAGGTACTCGCGTTGGCTAAAGGCAAAACAGCACTGATAGATATGTGGGGTACCTGGTGCGGGCCTTGCAGGGAAGAAATAACTAAAAACGCCGAGGCTTTAAAAAGTCATTTTAAAGGTAAAGACGTTATCTTTTTCTACGTTGCCAACTATGATATCGACAATGAAAAGAAATGGAAGGATTTTATCGTATACCTTGGTTTAGATGGCACACAGATCCTTGCTAATACAAATCTTACAAAAGATGTTATGACCAAAGTTAATTCAAATGGTTTTCCTACTTATATCGTTATTAATAAAGATGGCGGCTATGAGCAATCTAAGGCTGGTTACCCTATGAAAAGGGAGGTACTGATCAAACAAATAGAAACCGCGATGGAAAAGTGACAGACCATCAATTTAAAAACAATGCCCGACCAGATGATCAGGCATTGTTTTTTAAAAAGCGACCAGCGCGGATACTTCAATTCCGAAATAAGCATTGCCCCAAAGATCAGGCTACCGCCCAATACCAATCGCCATGATAATTCCTCACCCAAAATAAAGAAGGCGGCTATGGCCCCAAATACCGGCTCAAACAGATAAATGATGGATACCCTTTCGGCGCTGATATAGCGTTGGGCCACGTTTGATATGGTGTACATGTAGGCTGTTGAAAACAACGAGCAAAATACTATCCCTATCCAAAATTCATTATTTTGTGGCATCCAGTTGGCGTTGCTATCTGTAAGGGCGAGGCAAAAAGTGATCAACGCGCAGGCTGCAAACATGGGTACCACGGTTGATACAATGTCTTCCCTGCCAGAATGTTTCTCCACTTTAATAAGATAAAAGGCAAAAGCGAATGATCCGGCAATGGTATATAAATCGCCTATGTTTACGGTGAAATCGTTTTTTATCGAGATAATAAATAGCCCGGCGAGTGCTATCGCGGCAGCTATCCATACCTTTAGTGGTGGAAATGACCTGTAGAACAGGATCTTCATCATCGGTATAATAACCACGCACATCCCGGCCACAAACGCGCATTGCGATGCCGAACTGTATTTAATGCCGAGGGTTTGTAAATAGATCCCGGCGGTAAGCGGGATTGCAAGCTCAACACCTGTTTTTATTGCCTTCAGGCTAAGCGCTTTTATCCTTTTGAAAAATATCACCGAAAGCACCATCGTAGCTGCCGAAAAGCGATAGAACAAAAAGGTAGATGATGAGCTATGGCCGATGGCCAATTTAGTAACCGAAAATGAGATGCCCCAAAATGCGGTGCCTAATATGAGCAGGATAAGGAATATTTTCTTTTTCTCCATTGTTTTAATTGTTGATGCCTCATTTTTTAATTCCCTTGGGAGGGGGTGGTAGATTGTGAAGTGGGAGGGAGGGGTTTGTACGCCTTGATTTATGTGCATGGTAATGAAACCCCTCCCTACACCCTCCCAGGGGAGGGAATCGCACTATCCCGCGCTTTTGTTTGGATGACTATTCTGATCGTTACGTTGTTGTTGGCTTCGATAATAGCTTATCATCGGCTGATGTATTTTCCGGTAGTAAAACTTTCTTCATCATGATATCGATCTGCTCATCAGTTCCTAACCAAAAAGGGTGCTTATCGAAAGCAACAAAGCCATTTTTTTCATAAAACCTCATCGCTCTGAAATTCTTTTCCCATACACCAAGCCATACATATTCGGCATTGATCTCGTTGGCTACATCAATCGCCTTATTATATAATAGCTGACCAACCTGTTTGCCATGAAATTCTTTTAATACGTAGATCCGTTCAATTTCAAGCCCGGTGTTTTCTTTTAATTCTGTTTGGGCTGTGCCGAGGTTCAGTTTCAGGTAGCCAACAATTTCACCAGCTATCACCGCGAAATAAAATTGCGATAGTTCATTGCTCACTTCGGCGGTTAGTTTATCAACAGATAAACTTTCGGCAACGTATTGAGCCATATCCTCTTCCGTGTTAACCGCGGCAAAGGTTTCGGTAAAAGTTTGTGTGCTTATTTGCCGAAGCTTAGCAACCTGATCAACAGTGATTTTGCTGATGCTGAAATTTTCCATGCCTCAAATTTATCAAAATGAGAAATGCCTAAAAATGCTATTTTATTATTTATTGATGCATATATTGCATTAATGGATTTACAACAGATCAGGTATTTTTTAGCCTTAGCCAAAGAGTTACATTTTTGGAATACCGCCGGGAAAATGAACATCACCCAGTCGGCATTGAGCAGGCAGATCCAATCGCTCGAGAATGAATTGGGCGTTCAGCTATTTGAGCGTAACAAGCGGAACGTAAAGCTTACATCGGCCGGGAAATTTTTGAAAGAGAAATGGGAAAAGGAACTGAACGAACTGGAATACATGCACCAGTTTGCCCGACAGATCCATTTGGGCGAAAGCGGAACCATCCGCATAGCCCATCCCGATTCTATCTCGGCCTCCCTGATGCCGGAAATTGTGGCCCGGATAGCTGCCCAATATCCTAACCTACAAATTGAATTGGTACAAGTAAGGTATAACGACCAATACGAATTTTTGAACAGTTACAAAATTGATATGGTGATCACCAGGGATATGAATACCGTTCATGGCATAGCATCGGTAAAAATTTATACCGATCATTTAGCCATTGTGGTTCCCGAAAACCATCCTTACCGCTCGGTTGATGATCTCAGCAAAGAAAGCCTTGTGACGCAAAAATTTATATTGCCTATTAAGGATGAGGGTAGTAGTTATAGCGATATCATCCATGGTATGTTCCGGTCGTTGGATGTGGTGCCGGATGTTTACCTGCATTCTGAGTTTGGATCAACCATTATCGCGTTGGTAAGGAAGGGGCTTGGCGTGGCTATCCTGCCCGATTCATATATGTACCATGAAAGTCCGGGATTAAGATTTATCCAGCTGCCTTTTGAAACCGATCTATACATTAACTGGCGTACTGACGACCATAACCCGGTGTTGTTAAATGTGCTGAGGCTTATTCAAAGCGAACCGTTGGCGAAGTGAGATAACACGGCATAAGTAGAAAAAGGGTAACTCTTAAAAAAAGGGCGGGCCTGTGCGATTCCCCTCTTGAGAGGGGCGGAGGGGTGTGTTACTGCGGAAGTGCCTATCGCTTGTATAACACACCCCTGCTCACGCTCCTTTCTATCGCGCCCCCTCTCAAGAGGGGAACTTTAAACTTAAGGTTATTAACAAGCCCTAAACCCTCCGGCTTTCAACCGAGTAAACAAAACTTTCGGCTTTATAAAAACCGATATTATATTCCATTGGTCTGTCGCCCTGATCGTACACAAATCGCTTACGGAACAATACGGGGCTGCCTGTTTCAATTTCGAGTTTGCTGGCTACAAACTTATCGGCTTTAAGCGCACTTATTTCTTCTTTAGATAGGTTGGCGATGGTAAGGTGTTCCTCTTCCAGCATTTCATACAGGGGGCGTTTAAAATCCTCTTCACCGGTAAGGCCTATCCGGGGGTGAAAGTAGGAGATGAAATATACAAATGGCTCATCGGCACTGCCGCGCAGGCGCTCCATTTTTACGATCTTTTTTTCGGTGCTTATTTCAAAAAAACTTGCCACATGCTCATCAGGCAAAACCCAGCTTACATGAAGTTCATAGTTTTTAATGGTGATGCCCCTGGCCTTCATCTCTTGCGAAAAACTCAACCAGTTCATGGCCTTCGAGCTGATCTTGGAGCTGGCCACTTTAGTGCCGAAGCCTTTTTTGCGCACCAGCAATTCATCATAAACCAATTTGTTAATGGCCTGGCGCAGGGTAGTGCGCGAAATAGCCAGCTTTTTGGCCAGTTCAACTTCGTTAGGGAGTAGTTTGCCGCCCTGGTAGGCCGGATCTTTTATCAGCTCGCGCAGTAGTTGTTCGGCCTGGATATGTAAGGGTATCGGGCTTTTATGATCGATTGATAATTTCACTTTGTTAAGGTTGATTAAGGTAAATATAAGCTAAATGTTATTTATGTAGTTACATTAAATAAGTAATGTTTTAAAAACGAGTTAAACATTATGTAGATATTGTTCTTGCTTAACGTGTTTTAGGTGATGCTGAAGCAGCTTTTATTTATTGATGATTTTATATTGTTACAAAATGTGCATACAAATTTGATATAATTTACTGAAATTGGGTGCGCTTAAGTTTGGAATGGCCGCGTTTTTAAATGTCTGGAAAACATTTTTAAAATACGGGCCGCAGCACTTAACTTAGACCCAAACCAAATTGTACTTAAACCAAATTTTAACAAAGCCTATATTAATGAACTTTAAAAAACTTTCGGCCGCTATTTTTTGCGGTTTACTGCTCAATACCGGCGCGTTTGCCAAAGTGGTATTGCCTGGTTTATTTAGCGATAACATGATGTTGCAACAAAAAACCATGGCAGGTGTATGGGGCACTGCCGATGCCGGTAAAACGGTAAGCGTTACCTCATCGTGGAATAATAAAACCTATACTGTACAGGCCGACGCCTCGGGCAATTGGAAGGTAAAGATCAAAACCCCATCATACGGCGGCCCTTATAGCCTTACCATAACAGATGGCAGCGAACCGGTGGTTTTAAACAATGTGATCATAGGCGATGTGTGGATCTGCTCGGGCCAATCAAACATGGAAATGCCCGTGGCCGGTTGGGGACAGGTGAATAATTACAAAGAAGAGATAGCCAATGCCAATTATCAGCAGATCCGTTTATTGCAGGTTTCGCAGGCTATCAGCTTAATACCTAAAACAGATATTAAAATAGCGAACAATGGCTGGATGATATGTTCGCCGCAAACTATTGGTGAGTTTTCGTCGGTAGCGTATTTCTTCGCGAGAGAAGTAAGCAAACAAACCGGGGTGCCTATCGGCCTGGTTAGCACAAACTGGGGCGGCACCATGATTGAGGCCTGGAGCGATGAAAATACTTTAAGCGGGAACCCAAATTTCAGTACACAGATCAGGGAACAGCAACAGCGCGCCAAAACCGAAAGCCAGCTAACCTTTGCCGAAAGAATGGATGCCTGGAACAAACAAGCCAACGCTGCCGATTGGGGATCCAATAACAACATCGCCTTCAACCCGGATACTGCAGGCTGGAAAAATATGGTGTTGCCACTATTTTTTGAAAAAAGCGCCCTTGGCGATTTTGATGGTGTAGTATGGTTCCGCAAAAAAGTAACCATTCCGGCATCATGGGCAGGGCAGGACGTAAAGATAAGCCTTGGTAAAATTGACGATAACGAGATCACGTATTTTAATGGTGAAAAAATAGGCGCTACAGAAGGCTTTCTGCAATCGCGCAATTACACCATCCCGGCGGCAAAAGTAAAAGCCGGCGAAGCTGTGATAACCGTGCGTGTATTTGACAGCGGTGGCGGCGGCGGTTTGTACGGTGTTGATAAAATGGAATTGGTATCGACAACCGGCGAGAATATACCTTTAACAGGCGATTGGAATTACCACATAGGTTTCAACATGAAAAGCCTGCCAGCTATGCCGGTAGCTAATAATCCAAACCAATTAGGGGTATTATATAATGCCATGATCAACCCGCTTACACCAATGGCTATCCGCGGAGCTATCTGGTACCAGGGCGAAGCAAACGCGGGCAGACCAGGTCAATACAGGGAACTGTTTGATGGAATGATAAAAGGCTGGCGCAACATCTGGGGCGAAGGCAATTTTCCATTCTACTTTGTACAGTTAGCCAACTGGCAAAAACGCGAAGCGGATCCTATCCGATCGTCATGGGCTGAACTGCGTGAAGCACAAACCCAGGCATTGCAATTGCCAAATACAGGTATGGCCGTAGCTGTTGATCTGGGCGACGCGGACAATATCCACCCTAAAAACAAACAGGAAGTTGGCCGCAGGTTAGCATTAGCTGCGTTGGATAAAACTTACCATAAATCGCAGCCATACTCTGGCCCAATGTATAAATCGTTTAAAATTAACGGAGATAACATTGAGTTAAGCTTTAACAATACCGATGGTGGTTTGAAAGTACAGGGTGGCGACACCTTACAGGGTTTTGCCATTGCCGGCGAGGATATGAAATTTCATTGGGCTACCGCCGTTATTAAAGGAGATAAGGTTATTGTAAGCAGTCCGGATGTAGCTAATCCAACTGCGGTACGCTATGCCTGGGCTAATAACCCGGTTAGTACTTTGTACAATGGTGCGGGGTTACCGGCTTCGCCGTTCCGTACGGATAATTGGGTGGGGAAATAATTAATATCGATAAACGTCATTGCGAGGCACGAAGCAATCGCACGTAAGCAAATCCGCTCTGTATAGTTCGCGATTGCTTCGTGCCTCGCAATGACGTCTTTTTATAAATGCTTTGCTCTACAACAACGGCCTCGGATCAAATATCACCCTGATTGAATTGATCTTCCCATCTACAACGTGGTACCATCCACTGCTGAATATGGTTTTGCCGCCCATATCAATATCATAAAATATACTCACATCATCGCCATCACTAAATACACGCTTGATGTCATATTTCAGTTTCATGCGTTCCATATCGGTAAAATAGGCTTCGGCACCGTCGCGTTCGCCTAATACGCCTATAAATTTTAGGTCGTCGGCCGCAAATTTACGGGCTGCTGCAAAATCTTCGTCGTTTAATGCTTTTATAAATGAAAGCACTATATCATTGGCATTGCCAATAGATGCACCTGCTTCTGTTGCCATAGGTATGTTATTTTAGGTTATAATGTGTTTACAGCTATCAATAACTATTCCGTAACGGGATTTAGTCGCTAAAATTATTATCACACAAATGCAAAGGAGGAGCATCAAAGCTTTGCGTCTCCGCGCCTTTGCGTGAACTTTAAAATAACAAAGTCGCCCAACTGTACGGGCGGCTTTGTAAAATCAAAACAACTGAAGAAACTAAAAGGCTTAATTAAGCGGCGGCTGCAATTGGGTAGTTACACCTATGCGGTTCCATGCGTTTATGGTGATGATGGCCATAATTATCTGGGCCAGGTAAGTCTCGTCGAATAATTCGGCGGCTTTTTTGTAGGTTTCATCAGATACGCGACCGGTAATTAGTGTTACCTCTTCGGTAAGGGCCAATATTGCGCGTTCCTGCTCATCAAAAAATGGGGCTTCGTGCCAAACGCTGATGTTGTAAATGCGGCGTTCGGTTTCGCCGGCTTTGCGGGCATCAGCAGTATGCATATCCACGCAAAATGCACAACCATTAATTTGTGAAGCACGGATCTTGATGAGGTCTTTATGACGGGTGGTTAAATTAGTGCTTTCAACGTATTTTTCTAAGGCGATCATCGCTCTGTATGCTGCCGGTTCGGCAGTGTTCATTTTTAAACGGCTCATGTTTTTATCTTGTTTGTTGATACAAAGTTGGGGATAAACATGCCCTCAAAAAATGAACTGAGTTTAAGAAAATCAAATTTTTTTGGCCCGCAACCTGCTTAAAAATTGTGGGGTGAAGCCCAAATAGGAAGCAAGCATATACTGTGGGATGCGTTGAACAAATGCCGGAAACAGTTCTGTAAAGTGTCGGTAGCGCTCCTCATCATTCATATTAAAAATATAGCCAATACGGCGCTGGGCAGCAATAAAGGCCTTTTGCATCATTACCCGGAAATAGGCTTCCATTTGTGGCACGGCTTCAAATAATGCTACCCGGTTTTTTTCGGTAAGCAGTAATAGTTCGGATGCTTCTATGGTTTGGATGTAAGTGGTAGCCGGGCAGTGGTTCAACAGGCTGTCCTGATCGGCTATCCACCAGGTTTCGAGGCCAAATTGGATGATCTGCTCATTCAATTTATTATTTACAAAGTATTGCCGAACCAGGCCTTTGAGCACAAAATAATTACCGGCGCATAGTTTTCCCGGCTCTAACAGAAGCTCTTTCTTTTTGAATTTCTTTAGCTCAAAATGGCTGCAGATCAATTCCTCATCAGCCGGAGATAATTGCACATATCGTTTAATATGGTTGATGAGTTCGGGATACATGGGTTGGATGAGCTATTTGCTAATGTCGCTAATTTTATCAAAATACCCTACAAAGCGAAATAGAGAGGAAAAGAATTTTTACACGAATTAACTTTCCTGCTTTTTACAATTAAGCGAATTACACGAATACTAAATTACTATGACTTAGAATATCCGTGTAATTCGCTAATCCGCAAAAAACGTGTGTGAATTTTTAGCCTGTTTTATTTAACAGGAGCGATAGATTAGCTTATTAATTTAACTCTGCCTTTTCATTATAATCCAAAGCCAAGTCATCTTCTACTTTTTGCCTTGTTGGGCGCAGATAAATAAAATATAAAATAATAGCCCCCGAAATACCAATAAACATCATATTCCGCGTAAGCATAAAACAAACAATGGCAAATAACGATGGGCCTTCGAGTAGGGCAAGCCTAACAATAGTTGCCGATTGATAAGCAGCTAATTTAGTTTTCAATGGACTATCTCGTTTAATATTCCCAAGGAATTTCAGGAACAAAAAGTGACCGATAACAAAACCTGATAATGCTAAAGCAGGTGCCATATATTTAAACAGATCGTCACTTTGAGGTTGTACCCTGTTTTTGGAATTTAATAATGTGGTTGCGGCAAATAAAACTTGTCCCATTACAAGGGCCAAATGTATTATAGTAGTTGTTTTTACAAAAGTGGCTGGAATTATGTTATCCGATTGTTTAGTATTCATGCGATTTAGATGGTTTAAGTACCACAATCTTAGTAATAAAATACATCAATGTCAAATAGTATTAAACCACCCCTATATTGTCGTTTTTGCACCCTGTGATGAGCATTTTATCCACCTAACTTTATATCAACAAAACCGATGAATTATGACAACCAAAGAGATTGTAACACAGGTTATCGAAGCTTTTGATAACAACAACGTTGAAAAGATACTAAGCCTTTTTGCTAATGATGTAGTATGGAGTATGACCGGTACCGGGATCACCATCATGAACGGCAAGGCCGAAGTTGAGCAGTTTTTGGGCGGTATGGATGAAATAAAGATGGTGTCATCAACCCGCGATCATATTATTGTTGAGGGTGATACCGCAGCTGTGGATGGCCTTGTAAAATGTAAGGGTAAGGATGAAAAAGTGTTTGAGATGTTTTATGCCGATTTTTATGAACTGGAGGATGGGAAGGTGAAAAAGTTGAGTTCGTATGTGATTGATAAGAAATAGATCATTAAGGCGATTTGTAAACTCAACGACGTCATTGCGAGGAACGAAGCAATCGCACATAAGCAGGGCGGCCCTGTATAGTTCGCGATTGCTTCGTTCCTCGCAATGACGTTGAAAGATGTAAATCACAATGCCGACGGTGCCACCCCAAACGTTTTCTTAAAAGAATACGAAAAGTGCGAAAGGTTTTCAAAGCCAACATCCAGGTAAACATCAGAAGGTTTGCGGCCTTTTTCATGGATCTGGTAATATGCTTCCTGAAGACGCTTTTGCTGCAGCCACTTACCCGGTGGCATGCTGAACACTTTTTCAAAATCGCGCTTAAAACCGGCCAGGCTGCGGCCGGTGAGGCGTGCAAACTGACTGGTTGATACGTTGTACATGTAATGCTGGTTCATGTAAGCCTCAAGGTTAATTTTATGCGGCTCGCTAAAATCAAACAGCAGGTTTTTTAATTGAGGATTGGCCCTAAGTAACAGTTCTACCGCTTCGCGGGTTTTTAGTTCGGCCAGGGCCGGGTTCATTTGTGCTGTATTATCAAAATAGGGCAGGAGGGAATCAAAGTAACCTTTAATAAACGGATCGCCGGTAAGCTCTATGATCGGAT
Source organism: Mucilaginibacter sp. CAU 1740 (assembly GCF_039839285.1). Classification (NCBI taxonomy): domain Bacteria; kingdom Pseudomonadati; phylum Bacteroidota; class Sphingobacteriia; order Sphingobacteriales; family Sphingobacteriaceae; genus Mucilaginibacter; species Mucilaginibacter sp. CAU 1740. Next base: position 399,673 of record NZ_JBDOQS010000004.1, read on the forward strand.
CGCCGGTGTAGCGGGGTTCAGCGGGCAGTTTATTTTCGGCAGCATACCGGCGTAAAAAATCCTGCTCTAAAAATATGTTGATAGATCTGAAATCGCCGCCTGGTCTGGGCACTTTTACCGATTTTATAAGTTGATTGCGACGTATCAACCCGATCATGCCTTCCTTAAAAATATGCGCCCCATTGCGGTTAAAGGAGTGTACTTCGCCGGTCATGATATAACCAAAAACATGCTCGTGCACAAACTGCTCATTGCCCCGCTGTTTATCGGCGGCGCAAGAGTACAGCAAATTGCTAAACATGATATGGCTTTTATCTTCCATTCGCTAATATAACTTAACTTATTTTAACTGGCTGCTCATCATCTTATCAAAAGTATTATCAGGAAGCAGCCAACGCATAAAGAGCGCTAAACCCGCCATGTGGCCGCCATGATAACGGGTTTTAGGTTTTTTAGCAGCGATAGCTTTGCGCACAAGGTTAACAATAACCATTGGTCCGGGAAGTTTAGCTCCGATGCTTTGAGTAAACGCGGTGGCAAATTTTTTAGCTATTGGCGCATAAGGGCCATCGCCCGAAGCTTTTAGCAGGTTATCAACCGCTATGCCGCCCCATTCAGATTGAATGCCGCCCGGTTCAATTACTACTACATTAATGCCGAATGGTTTAATCTCGTTGCGCAAGGCATCACTCATGGCCTCCAGGGCAAATTTGCTGGCATGGTACCAGCCGCCAAGCGCCATCGAAAATTTGCCGCCAATACTGGATATATTGATAACAGTGCCCGAACGCTGCTTACGCATATGCGGTAATACCAGCTGTGTGAGCCTCGCTACGCCAAACAGGTTTACTTCCAGTTGGTAACGGGCGTCGCTCAGTGGTGTATCTTCAATGGCTCCCATTAAACCAAAACCGGCGTTGTTGATCAGTACATCGATCCTGCCTTCGGCTTTGATGATGGTATCTATGCCTTGCAACATCGTTTCCTCATCGGTTACATCCATCGCCAACACTTTAACACCTTGTTTGGCAATGGCATTCATTTTATCAACACGGCGGGCTGCACCATAAACGGTGTGTCCATCTTTCAATAATTCTTCGGCAAATGCTTTACCTATTCCGGCAGAGGCGCCGGTTATTAATATTACTTTCTTATCCATTGTTTTAAACTTTAAGCTGAAAAGCTTTTGGCTTTACAACAAAACAAAGGTCGGTTTAAAATAAACAGCAAGGTTTGGTGTGTGGCTCAAAATTACTTTGGCGTGTGGCTCAATAAACAGAGCAGCAATCAGGAAATTTAGGTAGAGTTTTTAAACCTCTTCTAACGTTAGCAGGTTGTCAGTGCCTGCTTTATCTGTTAATGATTTTAGGTGTTTTTTGCCGCCGTCTTCAGGTTTTATTACAGTGAGATACGTTTTGCCCCTTTCGGTACTTACATAAAAAGCCTGGTTGTTGGCCTCGATACGATTGATAGCTTCGGCAACAGAGATCACCACACGGGGCCTGTCTAACGATTCGTAATAACCGATATGGGTTATTTGTTCAACAGTGCTTGATGCTTTGGGTTTATCGATGCAGTTTACCTGGTAGCTTGGCATAATTTTGATTGCGGTGTTTGGTAAAGATATAGTTTATTGCTTAAGATTGGTTTGACAGTAAAGAAATCACTTTTATAAAAGGAGGCACCTACGGAGCCAAATTTTTTTTACTGTTTTCTACAAACATGGTACTCCTACGGAGTTGGGATTGAACTATATAAAACTCCGTAGGAGTACCATGTTTGTAGCTATAATAACAAGACGGTTTTGGCTCCGTAGGTGCCTCCTTTTATAAAAGCGATCTCCCTTGGCTTAACATGCATTTATTTAAAAAGCTTTACTTTTGCCATCTATCAAAAAAAGCGAACTTGTATTCAAAAGAACAGGCAACTCAACTTAAGCAAGCATTTTGGACAGCGTTTGGGCAATATCTTAAGCCCCAGCTATCTGCCGATGGATTGAAAATTAATTGGGTAAACTATAAAACAGGCATTAAGCATCTTTACTTTAAAATGGAGGCTGATAAAAAGTCGGCTTTTATAGCTATTGAAATGAGTCATCCCGATGCCGATATCCAGCACCTGATGTTTGATCAGTTTATAGAGTTGAAAAATATCCTAAATAGCCAGCTTAATGAGGAGTGGGAATGGGAGTTGCACACTACCGACGAGTACGGTAAAACAGTAAGCCGCATTATCAAAACCCTGCCCAATATAAGTGTATTTAATCAGCAGGATTGGCCCGCGTTGATCTCCTTTTTTAAACCCCGCATTATAGCGCTCGATGAGTTTTGGAGCATGGCGCAGTATAGTTTTGATTTGTTTAGGTAGAGAAAAGTATCTCAAACTATCGTCATTGCGAGGCACGAAGCAATCCCGAACTATACAGAGCGACCCTGCAAATCGGGGATTGCTTCGTACCTCGCAATGACGAGGCGGAAATTCCGTTTTCCTTTAATAACTAATTAATTTTTAGGCTTACGCCATGTGCGCCACATCATCTCCCGCGCCCAAAAAGCAATGGTTCACGGCGTCGATAATATCGCTCAGGTTAAAAGGCTTGGCGATAAAAACATCCGAACCATAATTACCTAACGACTCCAGTACGCGTGGGTAGGCCGATACCATTACCACCGGGATATGTGCCGTAGCAGGTGTGGTTTTTAGAAAGTGGCATAACTCGCCGCCGTTTATACCAAACAATATGTAATCCAATATCACAAGATCGGCTTTTGCTGATAGGGCCGCCTTGCATATGTCGTCGGTGTAGTTTAGTACCTCAACTTCATAACCCTCCATTTCAAGGGCATCTTTCATCACTTCCAAAATATCCTCGCTATCATCAAGGATCAATATCTTTTTCGACATAAATAATAATTGGTAAAGCAGATAACGCTGGGAACGTTTCTTTTGTTTTCAAAGGTATGTCCAATTATTGTAACAATCAAATAACAACCTGTGGCTCTAATTGCAAGGTGTTGATTTACAGTTTTAAACTATCTACAAGTTGATGGACTGAACCTAAAACAACATCCAGGTTTGCGGGCGAATCGGTCACTTTAGCAATCATGATCCCGCCTTCAATCAGCGCTATCATGCTTAAGGCTGTTGTTGTAGAATTGATATCCGGTTTTAACTCGCCAGTTTCGATCCCCGCCTTGATCAGGTTTTCGATTCCGTTTTTCCAGCGGATAACAGCTTTGGCGGCCTTATCCTTCAACATCGGGTTGGTATCATCCGCGTCAACGGCGGTATTTAATATAGGGCATCCCCCGGGAATAAACTCACCGCTGGTAAAGCTGTGGTACACCTGGGCGTAAACCAATAATTTATCGTGATAGGAGGTTGCCCGTGCAATGCGCTCAAGGATCTGCTTGCGTACTTTGCCCGAGTTGTATTCAAACACCTCGGCGGCTACTTCCTCTTTATTTTTAAAGTTACCGTAAATGCTTCCCTTGGTAAGCCCGGTAGCCTCGGTTAAATCAGACATGGAAGTACCGGCATAGCCTTTTTTATTAAAAACAGATGAGGTACGCTCGATTATGAATCGACGGGTACGCTCGGCTTTTGATAATTCGTTTTCCATAATACAAATATACCAACTGGTATTTGGTTTTTAATGATCGCTTACAATAACTACCGGTCCGGCTTGTTTTTTTCGGTTGATAACGAGGAATAGCAAAGGCATCGCTAATAAAAATATCAGGCCGGTAAACAGGTAAGCATCCAGATAGCTCAATAAAAAGGATTGCCTGTTGATGGTGCTGTCGATTACGGCAATTGCTTTTTTATGCGCATCGAAGTTTGAAAGACCACGGCTGCCAAAGTAATTGGTAAGCTTGTTTAATCGTGCGGTTGCCTGATCATTATAAGCGGTGATGTTGCTCAGCAAATCGTTACGGTGTAAACCGAAGCGTTTGGCCACATAGGTATTGATCACCGCGATACCAAATGAACCGCCCAATTGCCTCATCATATTATTTAAAGCCGAACCTTGCGGTACATCTTTAGGTTCGAGGCCAGATACCGCCAAGGCTGTAAGAGGCACGGTCAACAACGCGATACCCACAGCCCTGTAAATAAGTGGCCCGACCAAATCGCCGGGAGCTGCCTCCAAATTCATGTGCGACATTTGCCAGGCGAACACCATAAAAATGATAAAGCCCGCAGTAATAATGTAAAGCGGCGAAACTCCCTTTTTTAATAAAGTTGCCGAAAACAATAAGCCAACTATAGCTAAAGCCGCGCCAGGCAACAAAATAAGACCGGTTATGGTAGGTGGAAATAACAATACCCTTTGCGCCAATACTGGTGTTAGGAATACAGAAGTAAACAGCCCGAAGCCGGTTACGAAAGTTAGTATAGCCGCTACGGCAAGTGATTTACTTTTTAATACTCTTAAATCAATAACCGGATTAGACGTAGTTAGCTCCCACCAAATGAAAGTACTCAAACTGATGATAGCCACAATGGTTAACACAATGATGTATCCCGCCGCAAACCAATCGTCGGTTTCGCCACGTTCCAGTACAGTTTGGAGCGAGCCGATGCCTATAATCAGGAGCAAAATCCCCCACCAGTCAACACTTTTCGCTTTGGCCTTGATCTCCGGTTCGGTAACCAGCAGTAAGCTTGATACGGTTACGGCGATGCCGATAGGGATGTTGATGTAAAAGATCCATGGCCAGCTGTAGTTTTCGGTAATGAAACCTCCAAGGGTAGGGCCGATAGTTGGGCCTAAAAATACACCTACACCAAATAGCGCGCTGGCTATACCTACACGCTCTTTACCATAAACCTCAAACACAATAGCCTGCGAAACTGATAAAAGCGCCCCACCGCCAATGCCTTGTAAAAACCTGAAAGCTACCAACGTCCAGATGTTTGATGCGAATCCACACATGGCCGAGAAAAAGGTGAAAGCAATGATAGAACCGATATAGTAATTACGCCGGCCAAGCTTTGTTGTTAAAAAGCTGGTCATGGGAATAACGATGATATTGGCTATGGCGTAGGCGGTGATCACCCAGGAGGTATCTTCGAGGGTGGCGCCGAGGTTACCGCTCATGTGCGAAAGGGCTACATTTACTATGGAGGTGTCTATCAGTTCCATAATAGCGGCGGCTATAACGGTAATGATGAGGATGCTTTTTTTCATTGGAGTATGAAGTGTGAGGTTAATAATCACCCTAAAAAATACCAATAGGTATTTTTTAGGGTGAAAAAAATAAAGCCAGAGAATTATCTCTGGTGTAAAGCTTTAAGCGCTTCGGCTGGATTTGATAAAAACAGGTGGTAAAATTGTTCCGTACCGGCTACACGGATCTCCAAGTTATCGGTCTCGAAACCGGCAACAAATTCATCCGCAACCTGCGAGGCGGGGATCCCGTTGTGTCCACCTATCTCTGCCGAAAACTCGGTATTAACCAATGGTGGCATCAATTCAAATACTTTAACGTTGGTGCCTTCTAAAGCAGCCCTTAACGAAATGGTGTACGAGTGCAAAGCGGCTTTAGTAGCCGAGTAAGTGGCGGTTTGTTTGCCCGGCAGGAATGCCACTATCGATGATACGTTTACAATAGCTGCTTCTGGTTGTTGCTGTAAAACAGGCAGCAGTTTTTCGTTTAGGCGGATAACCGAAATGTAGTTGGTAAACATTTCTTCCTGGGCCTTTTCAAAAACGTTGGGCGTAGTAAGCAGGTTGTTAAGTCCGGCAGCCCCGGCGTTGTTGATCACCACGTTTAACTTGGGGAAATCTTTAACGATGCGGGCTGTTAAGGCATCAACATCATCGCCGTTTGAGATATCGGCTTTAATGGCGGTTACGTTTTGTAATTGAGCAGCGGCTTTATCCAAACGTTCCTGGTTGCGACCAATGATAATTACATGGTTGTTTTTTGCAGAGAGTTGTTTAGCTATTTCGAAACCGATACCTGCGCTTCCGCCTGTAATCAATACGGTATTTTCTGAAGTTTTCATGTTGTTGTCTTTAGAGAGGTTTACAGGATGGATTATTCGATAGAGTTAATCCTGTTTAAAGCAGCTTCCGGATCTGACAGGTATAAGCGGTAAAACTGTTCGGTACCTGCAACCCTGATCTCGTAATTATCGGTTTCAAACGAGGCGATAAATTCATCAGCAACCTGCGAAGCTGGGATACCTCTTTCCGCGCCACCTATCTCGGCCGAAAATTCGGTATTAACCAACGGCGGCATCAGTTCAAATACTTTAACGCTGGTATCTTTTAAAGCTAAACGCAAAGCGCGGCTGTAGGTATGTAAAGCGGCTTTGGTAGCAGCATAAGTAGCTAAGCTAATGCTTGGGGCAAATGCTACTATTGATGATACGTTTACAATTGCGGCTTCGGGCTGTTGCTGAAGTGATGGCAGTAGTTTTTCGTTAAGCTTTACTATAGCAAGATAGTTGGTAAACATTTCGGCCTGGGCTTTTTCAAAAATATCGCCGCTTATTAAATTATTTAATTGTACAGCGCCCGCGTTGTTGATCACCACATTTAATTGCGGGAAATCGTTCTGAAGTTTGGTAACCAAAGCGTCGATCTCTGCCACGTTTGATACGTCGGCTTTAATGGCGGTTACATTTTGTAATTGAGCAGCGGCTTTATCCAAACGTTCCTGGTTCCTGCCGATGATGATCACATGGTTGTTTTTTGCTGAAAGTTGTTTAGCAATTTCGAAACCAATACCAGCACTCCCGCCGGTAATTAATATGGTGTTTTGTGAAGTTTTCATGTTATTGTGTGTTGTTTTATTTTGATAGAACAAAAATATACCGATTGGTATTATTTTTTATCATGGCTTTGTCATTGTTATAAAATGTTGATTTTTAAAGAGAAATAAAGTGGATAAAGAAAACGTCATTGCGAGGTACGAAGCAATCCCCGACTTACAGAGCGGCTCTGCATAGTTCGCGATTGCTTCGTACCTCGCAATGACGTTGAGTGGAAATTATATCAAGAAAGTATAAATACCGATAAACTCCTCGGCCCATGCGCCCCAATAACCAACGATTGCTCAATATCAGCCGTTTTTGATGGCCCGGAAATAAATGAACCATACCCGTAATCAGCATCGCCAATAACCTCGTAAGCCTGTGCCATGGTAGGTACAAAATCATCTTTGCCAATCACTACCGCCAAATGTTGGGCAATAAAAGGCAATACCCGGCTACCCATTTGCTTTTCGGTAAGCCAAAGCGCACCGTTTTCGGCAACGCCGAGGTTGGTGCGGAGTATGGTTAGTTCTACATCGGCAAAACTATGGCCATCTTCAAACTTTACGGTATCGGTGTAAATGTAATCGCTCAGTTCATCAAGGGCCGATATGATCTTTACCTCGGGCTTAAAATCGTTTTTAAGGATCACCTTTATTCCATTGAAGTCACTTACTTCATGCACAAAAGTTCCGCCTGCTGTAGCAACCGTTTTGTATTTGCTTATCAAATCGGTTTTAATATCGGTAAGCGCGTTCAGCACTTCCATATCGGGTAGCGGATTAGCCCCGGGCTGGTTAAATTTTACAGCGGCTAATATTTTTTCACGACTCATCAGTTTTTTGCTCCTTTCCTTTTAGCGTACCATTCGCCAAACGATTGCTCGGGCGCTTTAGGCATTTCGCGTTGATTGTACCAGGGGTTAAACTTATTGTTTACGGCAAACGGGGCGTATTTAAATACCAACCGACCTGTTTTGCCGCCCATCCTGTACAGAGTTGGTGAGGCTAAGGTTATTGCCATAGCCTTCATGGCCATACTTTTGGCAGTGGGTGTATAGCCAGACTTAACAATCACCTGACGCCATTTATACAACTGATCGTGAATATCTATTTTAACCGGGCATACGTTACTGCACGATCCGCATAAGGTAGAAGCAAAAGGCAGATCGGCATATTTTTTCATGTCGAGGTTAGGAGCGAGTATCGAGCCAATTGGCCCGGCAATGGCCGTATGGTAGCTATGCCCGCCGCTTTTACGGTAAACCGGACAAGTATTCATACAAGCCCCACAACGGATACATTTCAGCGAATTGCGAAATTCCTCGCGGCCCAACTGTATGCTACGTCCATTATCAACAATAACAATATGAATTTCGCTGCCATCCTGCGGCTTACTAAAATGGCTCGAATAAGTGGTAATTGGCTGCCCGGTAGCGCTTCGCGTAAGCAAACGCAAAAACACACCGAGGTGCTTCCTTTTGGGGATGATCTTTTCTATACCCATCGATGCGATGTGGATCTCGGCCAGGTGCGCGCCCATATCCGCATTACCCTCATTGGTACAGATCACAAACTCACCTGTTTCGGCAATAGCGAAGTTAACACCGGTAAGCGCCGCACGGCGGGTTAAAAATACTTCGCGCAAATGCTGACGGGCAGTTTCGGTTAATATTTTCGGATCCGACTCACCTTTGGCCGAACCTAAATGCTCATGAAAAATATCGCCTATCTCTTCCTTTTTTTTGTGGATGCAGGGGAGTACGATATGGCTTGGCGGTTCGTTGGCCAGCTGTACAATCCGTTCGCCCAAATCGGAGTCAATCACATCAATGCCCTGCTCTTTCAGGTATTCGTTCAGGTGGCACTCTTCGGTAAGCATCGATTTGCTTTTTACCATTTTGCTGATGCCGCGCTGCTCGAGCAGGCTGTAAACTATCTGGTTATGTTCGGCAGCATCCTGTGCCCAATGCACGATTACGCCGTTTTTAGTGGCGTTGGCCTCAAACTGCTCCAGGTAGGCGCTCAGATTTGAGAGTACGTTCAGTTTTATTTGCGATGCCGTTTCGCGCAGCAGCTCCCATTCGGGCAGTTTGTGTGCTGCAATATCGCGTTTGGCGCGTACCCACCACAGGGTTTCGTCGTGCCAGTTTACACGTGGTTCGTCGCGGTTAAAGTCGGCGGCTAATTGCGGGTGATGTTTATCGGTAGCGGTACTCATTACAGGCTGTTGTTTAAAATTTCGGCTACGTGAATTACTTTAACATCGCTGTTTTGGCGGCGCAGGATCCCCTCCATATGCATCAAGCAAGACAAATCGGCCGAGGTAATATATTGCGCCCTATGAGATGTATGATCGGCCACCCGGTCTTTACCCATCTTGGCCGAAACCGCTTCCTCAACAACGCAAAATGTACCGCCAAAGCCGCAGCAATCGTCCTGCCTGTTCAGCGGCACCAGTTCCAGTCCTTTTACATAGCTTAATAATTGTGCCGGTTTGCTGAAAGGTTCGGCAACCAGTTCGCTCATCTGGGCTATGCGCAAACCTCGCAGCCCGTGGCAGCTTTGGTGTAAGCCAACTTTGTAAGGGAAGCTTGCAGCAAGTTGTTTCACTCTTAAAATATCAACCAGAAACTCGGTAAGTTCATATACTTTTTTGCGGATGCCGGTAGCCTGATCTTCCTTACCCTCGGCATGTAAATGCTCTTTAATGTGCAGGGTACAACTGCCCGACGGACAAACGATATAATCGTACTCCGAAAAATTATCTACAAATAAACTATTGCAGCCACCGGTTAAATGCTCGTAGCCCGAATTGGCCATAGGCTGCCCGCAGCAGGTTTGATTTTTAGGGTAGTGCACTTCGCAGCCCAGTTTCTCCAATAACTCGAGGGTGGCAATGGCCGCCTGCGGATAAAACTGATCTACATAACAAGGAACAAACAAGGCAACTCTCATCGTTTACACGTTTACTTTATTGGTTAAAGCAATAATAGCGTTTATAATCAGCACAACCATCCTTTGGTATCCTGTACCCGGTTTTACGGTTATACACTAAACATCGAAAGTACAGCTAAGCAGCTTAACAGTTTTCAATTTTATTTGCAAAATGTTGACGTTTATTTGCAGGAATGAGGGAGGCAGAGGCGGGATATATCAAGAAGTTTATTCAACTAACAATAAACGTCATTGCGAGTGAGTAAAAGCCGAGGCTTCTGAAGGAGATATGACATTTGCGGGCGGGCCGGTCACTCTGAGCTTGTCGAAGAGTAGCGCGCAGAGGCCCCACCCACCATGCTTCGACAGGCTCAGCATGACACCCATTTTAAACTTGTCATTGCGAGGAACGAAGCAATCCCCAACTATACAGGACGAATTTGTATAGCCACTCTGCTAATCGGGGATTGCTTCGTACCTTGCAATGACGAGCGGGAAAAAGATTGCTGGATTATTTAATTTTGTATATAATCCAACTTCACATCCTTATAAGCAGGTTTGGTAAGTTGTTTTTTTAATCCTATAAAACTTTCGGTAGGTCCTTGAGCGGCAAACATATTAATAAGCCAGGCAGGTACCGAGCCGCCGGGATCAAGATGTAGCGTATAAACAATACTCACATGGCTGCTATCAACCGGGGTGATAACCCATCTACCTGTCGAGTTTTCAACCCTTACAATACCATCTTTTGCAGGTATCATGTTTGATATCACAGGCGCATCTATGGTTACAATTTTGGTTTTAGGATCCTGCGTAACTTTTAAATGAGCCACAAAATCGCGGTTATGCACCGGCCATGGTATGTTTACTTCCGAGTAGTAATAAATATCTGAAGGGGAAACTTCTTTAATAACTGTGGCAGATTTGGTATGATAAACCCACTCGCTGCAGGTTTTAATATCCATCAGCACAGCTACCAGTTGTGCCGCGGTAGCATTGAAAGTACATTCAACCTTAATGGCTTTGATCTTCGAATCGGCGATATGGCGGGTATAAACTTTAATACCATCTTTATTTGTGCTTAAAGCCCATGGTTCGTCGATAGGAGTAGTGGCGGCTGCAAATTTGGCCGTAAATATTAAAAACGCGATAGCAAGTATTCTTCTGAACATGGTGGTAACATGTGTAAATAAGGTTTGGCAAATTTATATACAAAAACAGGCCGGGTTGCCCCGGCCTGTCAGTAAATGGTCATTTGATATGACGGAATATTAAAATATGAAAATGTTATGGCATTTAAAGCGGTATTATTTTACTTCGAATACATAGCTGCCTGCATTTACTTTATACAGCGCAGGGTTGTTAATAGCTTTGCCATTAAGCGAAACTTTTCCTGCAGGGAAGCTAATACTTGCCGTTGAGTTTGCCGGTACAGTTACTTTGTAAGTCACCGCATCGCCATTCCGTTGCCATGATGAAACAATGTTGCCATACGGTCCTTTGTGTGTAGCGGTAAACCCATTTAAGCCGGGAACGAAGTGTGGTTGTAGCACTACATTTTTGAAGCCCGGATGTTCCGGATCTGGGTGGATACCGGCGACGCCTTTGTATAGCCACGCCCCAATTTCGCCAAACATGATGTGGTTAAGCGATATATCTGATTTAGCATCTATTTGCCAGTTTTCATAAAGTGTAGTAGCGCCGTTTACCATCCACCAACCCCATGATGGGTAAGTTTCCTGCGAGGCTATCCGGTAAGCAACATCCGAATGACCGTTATCGCTCAAAGCGCTCAAAATAGCCTTAGCACCCAATATTCCCACATCCAGGTGGAAATTATCGGCAGCTACACGTTTGGCCAGATTGTCGGCTACTTTGGCTTTGATATTATCGGGAGTAACGCCCCAATAAAGAGGTACGCTTAACTCTGTTTGTAAACCCTTGCCATAAATGCCTGTAGCAGGATCCAAATATTTGGTGTTGATGGCATTTTTAATTTTGTTAGCCAAGGCCGAGTATTTTATATAATCAGCTTGTTTGCCTAATATTTTAGCTGCTTTAGCCAGGATGCTGGCATCGGCGTAGTAATAAACTGAAGAGGTAAGCTCAACCGGCGAAACTGATTTTACAGGCACCCAATCGCCCAGGCCCCAGGTGGTTAGGCCGGTTGGATATAGTTCATCAATATGGTTTACATATTTTTCGATGGCGTTGTAGCTGTCGGCCAGCAGTTTGCTATCGCCATAGAATAAATAAATGTTGTAGGGGATAATGGCGATGGTACTTGTCCAATCCGGTCCGTTGCCCCATTCGTAGCCCCAGCCGCCGGTTGGGATGATAGATGGTAGCACGCCGTTAGGCTGTTGCTCGTCGCGATGATCGGCCAGCCATTTTTCATAAACCGTAATCCCGTCGAAGTTATACAAACCGGTTTCGCTGGCAATGTGGGCGTCGCCTGTCCAGCCATTTTTTTCACGCTGAGGGCAATCGGTAGGGTAGCCGAACAGGTTGCTTAGGTAGCTATTGTTGGTGGCCGTCCAGATCTGGTTAATTGTTTCGTTAGAGGCTTTAACTGTACCGATAGGCTCCACATCGCTATGCATAAAAAACGCTTTGATGTTTTCTTTACCAATGGTGATGGGTTTGCTGCTGCTTACCTCTATGTATTGAAATCCTTTGTAATTAAACCGAGGAGAAAATGTTTCTTCGCCACGGCCACCTAAAATAAAAATATCGGTTTGGAAGGGATCCTTATCATCAGTTGGGCGATAGTGCAGATCGATATTAGATTGATCTACATGGCCGTTTTTATTCAATCTTTCGGCATGCTTCAGGCGGATCACCGTGCCCGAATCGCCTTTAACGGTGATCTGGCTTACCCCCGAGATATTTCGTCCCATATCAAACACCCAAACATCACTGTCGAGTTTAGTAATGCTTTTGGTGCTGATGGTATCAACCGCGCGGATAGGCTGCATGGCCTGCGAAACAATATTCATAGATGGGGCCGAGCGGTTAATTACCGGTTTCCACTTGCTATCGTCAAAATTGGCAGTATTCCAGCCAGCCTGTTCTAAGCGGCCATCGTAATGCTCTGCCGTGTAAATACTATTGAAAACAACTGGGCTGAGTGAGGTTTTCCAATCGGTGCCCGATTTTACGGTTTCAACCGAGCCATCGGTATAAGTGATGCGAAGATCCATACAAAAAGCCGGGCGACCGCGCCACGGAGCCTGGTGAAAATACCAAACCGCGGTGCTCTGGTGATTATACCAGCCGTTACCTAATAATACGCCAACAGCGTTTTTGCCGCTTTGTAGCTGCGAAGTAACATCATACGAAACATAAAGCGTACGCCTATCGAACCGGGTGTACATCGGGTCCAGGCGGTGATTGCCAATTTTTTTGCCATTCAAATAAAGTTCGTACAAACCTGCCACTGCGATATAAGCCCTCGCCGAGCGAATAGTTTTGCCAACTTTAAATATACTGCGGAAATATGGTGCAGGGTTAACGGCGATACCTTTGTTATCGCTTATCCACGATCCCTGCCAGTTTTGCATACCCATCATGCCCGTTTCAAAGCTGCTTACAGCAGATGGCGCGAGCTTTTTACCGGCGTTGTCCCAGATCTGGACCTTCCAGTAATATTTGGTAAAAGGTTTTAACGGCTGACCATTATAAATAGCCAGGTTGTTTGATGAAGCGATTTTGGTTGTAGATAGCATATTGCCTTTACCTCCCGCTATCCCAGTAGAATCAGTCCCCACAAAAAGTTGGTAAGCGGTTTGGGCAGCGCCCTGTGCTTTATCATTCATTAACCATGTTAGGCGGGGATGCACGGCATCGATACCAATCGGCCTATTTAGGTACTCGCACTTTAAACCGGTTGCCGCAGGCGTTTGGCCCCAGGTAGTTGAAAAAAAACAAAATAGCAGAATGATGCAAAGCGATAGCTTACATAAAGGATGTTTCATGTGGGTTAAGATAGCGGTTTATAAAATATTGGCCAAAGGCTGTAATATGTTGTCACAATTAACAATGTTAACAGGATGGGTTGGGATTGGCATCCTGAACTGTCTTAACCGGGATTTTTTTGATTGCACCGAATTTGTCTGAACCGGGATTTGGGGGGATTTAGGTGATTTATAGGATTTGCTTAGCATTCTGTCAATTTCTAAATTCCATAAATTCGAGTTAAGACAAAAAATCTCCCCAAATCTTGGTTCAGACAAAATCCTGCAGATCCCCTAAATCCCCCCAAATCCCGGTTCAGACAAATCAGATAATTTATACATTTGCAGCATGAGCAAGTTATGGCAAAAAACTACCAACGTTAACGAACTGGTTGAGAATTTTACTGTTGGCCGCGATCGCGAATTTGATGAGCAAATGGCCGCTTTTGATGTTTTAGGATCATTAGCACATACCCGCATGCTGCAAAGCGTAGGCTTGATGGATACCGCCGATCTGGAACTTGTTCAAGGCGAACTCAAAAATATTTATGCCGATATTGCTAAAGGCGGTTTCAAAATTGATGAGCATGTAGAAGACGTGCACTCGCAGGTTGAGCTGCTGCTCACCCAACGCATTGGCGATGCCGGCAAAAAAATTCATAGCGGCCGCTCCCGTAACGACCAGGTTTTGGTTGACTTAAAGTTGTTTTTCCGCAGTCAGTTGCAGGAATTGGTTGAAAGCACCGAAACCCTGTTTCGCTTATTGATTGAACTTAGCGACAAACATAAAGATGTTCTGCTTCCTGGTTATACACACCTGCAGGTAGCCATGCCATCATCTTTCGGCCTGTGGTTTGGTGCCTATGCCGAAAGTTTGGTTGATGACCTGGAACTGGTTTTGGCCGCTTACCGCATAACCAATAAAAATCCATTGGGTTCGGCGGCTGGTTATGGCTCATCGTTCCCGCTTAACCGTACTTTAACTACCGAGCTTTTAGGTTTTGATAACCTTAACTATAATGTGGTTTACGCCCAAATGGGCCGTGGTAAAACCGAGCGTATCATTGCGCAGGCCATCTCCACAGTAGCTGCAACGTTGGCTAAAATGGCTATGGATCAAACGCTGTACCTGAGCCAGAACTTCTCATTTGTAAGCTACCCTGATGCGCTAACAACAGGTAGCAGCATCATGCCGCATAAAAAGAACCCGGATGTTTGGGAAATTATGCGCGGCAAATGTAACCGCCTGCAAGCCCTGCCAACCGACGTAGCCATGATGACCACCAACCTGCCATCAGGCTATCACCGCGAGCTTCAACTATTAAAAGAACTGCTGTTCCCTGCCTTTGCTGATTTGAAACACTGCCTGCAAATGGCAACTTTCATGCTGCAAAATATCACAGTAAAAACCGATATTCTGGATGATGCCAAATACGCTTACTTATTCAGCGTTGAAGAAGTTAACCGTTTAACACTTAGTGGGACTCCATTCCGTGATGCTTACAAGCAAGTAGGTTTAGCTATTGAAGCCGGAAACTTTAACCCAGATAAAACAGTGAACCATACTCACGAGGGTAGTATCGGTAATTTAGGTAACGAGCAGATTGCTGAAGCGTTTGACAAGCTGATTGGTAACTTTGATTTTGGGAAAGTTGATCAGGCTGTAAAAGGTTTGGTTGAATAGCGATAATATAAAACCATCGTCATTATAAGGTACGAAGCAATCGCACGGAAGCCGGGCGGCTATGCAAATCCGCCCTGTATAGCTCGCGATTACTTCGTACCTCGCAATGACGAGTTGGAGAGTATCACGACGTAGAAAAAATCGGTGTAATCAACCTTCAATCGGTGTAATCCCAAAAAACATGAACGGACAAAACAGAAGCGATATATACCCCGGCCTTGAGGTTGACATCATCCTAAAAAAAGACCAGCGCACAGGTACCCTAACCCGCGGTTTTGTAAAACGCCTGCTCACCAGTGCCGCATACCACTCGCGTGGAATAAAAGTTCAATTAGATGACGGACAGGTTGGCCGCGTAGCCTGGATCATCGACGAAGAAGATTAAAGTTTTGTATCTTCATTCAATCTACACCAAACATATTCATATTTAGGGTGTAGATGAATTGATATGCCTTCCAAAACCAAAACGAACAAAAAAGTATTTTTCAGTCTTGATGCCCATTACCGCCTGCTTATTTCTTTGGGCGCGGCTGCTGTAACGTTATTTTTTAGCTGGGCGCATTTTTCGGCACCGACGGTAGCCCTTACAACCTGGCTGGCGTTTGGTTTATCCATCATTATTATGGATTGGATCATTATACTTACCGCCAATCCTGCCGAGATCCGCAGGATAGCCAGCATTGAGGATTCAAGTCGTACACTGATATTTTTATTTGTAATAGTATCCTCGCTGATGAGTTTGCTGGCGATAGTGTTCCTGTTAATTTCCACCAAAAATCAGTCGGATGCTGTAGTAACCGCCCGCGTTTTATTGGCTATGGCTTCAGTAATTGTATCGTGGTGGCTGGTGCATACCATTTTTACTTTAAGGTATGCCCATATGTATTACACTACCGATCCGGATAACGATAGCAAAACTAAACCCCTGGGCGGCCTCGATTTTCCGGGTGATATGAAAGAACCGGATTACCTCGATTTTGTATATTTCTCCTTCGTTATAGGTATGACCTTCCAGGTATCTGATGTGGAGATCTCCTCACGCTCTATCCGTCGGCTGGCCTGGATGCATGGGTTAATTTCTTTCGCATTTAATACCGCTATTGTGGCTTTGAGTATTAATGTGATATCGGGGATGATATCAAAGTAAGTTTTAAGCACGCAAAGGTTTTTTAGATAGCTGTAGATCGAATATCGCAGAGATTAAGCACGCAAAGGCGCTAAGACGCAAAGGTTTTTTATACAGAGTTGTATATTAAGGTTTGCATGTGGTAAGCTTACAAAGCTATTCACTTAAAAAATCTTTGCGTCTTAGCGCCTTTGCGTGCCTAAAACCTCAAATTTTCCACGCCTAAAAACTTTAGCGCCTTTGCGTCTTTGCGAGAAAGCAGATCCTCCACATTGTAACAATTAACCGCACTGAAGCTTTGCGTTTCCAAAACAGTTAAATATTTTGTTACTTGTAATGCCTTTTATTTTAAACGTTTATGCACAGAAGAAATTTCTTGAAAACAGGTTCGTTAGCCGGGTTAACCATATCAACGCTTGTAGCCGCGTCATGCAACCAGCCATCGCCCGAAAATCAAAATCCGGACAGTACGGCTGTCGCCAACGCTAAGGATGATATATTTGAGCTAAGCGAAGCAACGATAACCGATCTGCAACAAAAAATGCAGGCTAAGCAGTTTACTTCACGCCTCATTACCGAGCTGTACCTAAAACGCATAGATCAGATAGATAAAAAAGGCATTATGCTAAATTCGGTCATCGAACTAAATAAAGATGCCCTGAACATGGCCGATGCTATGGATAAGGAACGTGAAAAAGGAAAAGTTCGTGGCCCTTTGCATGGTATCCCGGTATTAATAAAAGATAATATCAATACAGGCGATAATATGCACACTACGGCAGGTTCATTGGCCCTGGCCGATAATTTTGCCAAACAGGATGCATTTATTGTGCATAAACTGCGTGAAGCAGGCGCGGTAATATTAGGCAAAACGAATTTAAGCGAGTGGGCAAACTTCCGCTCCACACATTCAACCAGTGCCTGGAGCAGCAGGGGAGGGCAAACCAAAAATCCTTATATTTTAGATAGAAACCCAAGCGGTTCGAGCGCTGGGACAGGTACGGCGGTTGCAGCTAATTTGTGTGTGATAGGTATTGGTACCGAAACAGATGGCTCTATCGTGTCGCCATCCTCTGTAAATGGATTGGTTGGTATCAAACCAACAGTAGGGTTGTGGAGCCGTTCGGGGATTATCCCGATCTCCAAAACTCAGGATACCGCCGGCCCAATGGCACGCACGGTTAAGGATGCAGCTATACTACTTGGACTGCTTACCGGTATTGATACTGCCGATTTGGCTACATTAACCAGTAAAGGCAAGGTTGAAGCCGATTATACAAAATTTTTAGATGTTAACGGGCTGAAAGGGAAACGCCTCGGTGTAGAGAAAGGCGCATTGGAAGGTAACCCTGCAGTTGTGGCTTTATTAAAAGAAGCTATCGAAACAATAAAAAAGCAGGGTGCCGAAGTAGTAGAAGTACAAGTTTACCATGAAATGAAAGATATCGGCAAAAACGAATTTAATGTGTTGCTGTATGAGTTTAAAGATGGCCTTAACCAGTATTTCGCCAATGCTAACAGCAAAATAAAATCATTGGCCGATGTGATTGCCTTCAACAAACAAAACGAAGCCAAAGCCATGCCCTTTTTTAAACAGGAAACCATGGAACTGGCGCAGGCCAAAGGAGATCTGAACAGTAAAGAATACCTTGATGCTGTTAAGCAGACCAATGAGGGTACCCGTAAAGTTATAGACGATATACTGACCAGGTATAAGCTGGATGCTATCATAGGCACAACCAACGGCCCGGCCGTATGTATCGATTTGGTAAATGGCGATTATGATAATGGCTTCGGCTTTTCTGGTCCGGCAGCTATGGCGGGCTATCCGCATATTACAGTGCCTATGGGTTTGGCACATGGGCTGCCGGTAGGCCTGTCGTTTTTTAGTACGGCTTACCGCGAGGGCGAGATCATTAAACTGGGTTATGCTTATGAGCAGGCCTCCAAAAAGCGGGTGGCACCATTGTATAAGCCCGATTTGTTTAGTTAATTTTGTGTTATGGAAGCAACGCTCACCATTCCGAAAAAGATCCTGGCCCGCCAGCACGAGATCACTGCCGATTATTTAAAGGCGATTGATAAACATTTGGATGATGTGATGAATAACCGTGTGCTGGATATGTTCGAGATCCGCGATTTTGCCGAGGCGATGCACATCCATCCAACACACCTTAGCAATACCATTAAACTCACCACCGGGCAGCATCCCTGTTATTTTTTCGAAGAGAAAATTATGGAAATAGCCAAAGCCCTGCTCCAGGAAAATAAAACAAGCGTGGCCGAAATTGCTACCCGACTTACTTTCGATCCGTCAAATTTCACTAAGTTTTTTAAGCGTTTTCAAGGCGTTACGCCAAAGCATTATAGGGAGCAATGGTTGATGAAAGATCTTGGTCTGTAATATTCTGATATGTCATTGCGAGGAGCCTGCCAGGGTAGAGCGAAGGTGCGACGTGGCAATCGCACGGAAGCAGGGCGACTCTGTATAGCAAGCGATTGCCACGCTATCGCTCGCAATGACATGTTTTTATTCTATAATAAACCCTTTATCACCGGCCAAACATTTTCAGCTATAACCTTATACCCTTCAGCGTTAGGATGTAACCTATCAGGTAAATTAAGATGCGCCACACCTGCTACCCCCTGCAAATAAAAAGGTAAAAAGGCCAGGTTATTAGCCTCGGCAATTTTGCGGAAGATGGCTTTAAACTGGGCGGCAAATGTACCCGGAATAAAATCAGGGATCTCCATACCCATCACAGCTATCTTTACATGAGGGTGCTTTTGTTTTACCCGGTCAATTATCGTTTGTAAATTATTGGCAGTAGTTTGGGGAGGAATGCCCCTGATGATATCGTTAATCCCGAGTTCCAGCACAAAAATGGCTGTCGGTCTGTTGATCCAATAGTCAAGCCGATATAATCCGCCCGATGTGGTATCACCGCTAACGCCTCCGTTTATTACATGATAAGCAAGCCCCTCCCCATCCAGCTTTTGCTGAATAAGTGCAGGTAATGATTGTGATTTGGCATCTTTTAGGCCATAGCCTGCCGTGAGGCTATCGCCAAAAAAGAGAATGTTGTGCATATATATCGGGAATGTTTATCCCCTTGTATTATCCCTGAAGTTTTGCGCGCGAACGGCAATTTGCTCTAAAGTAAGCTCGCCGTATTTTTTCGCACGGTCGGCCCAATCCGGGGCGTTATCAACCAGGTTATCGACTATCGATTTACCGTCCGGTCCTTTTTTGGTTACGTAATTAATACCGTAAGCAACAGCTGCGCCAATGGCAATGGTTTTTATAAATCCCATGATGTTTCTTTTTTCTTTTGTTTGGTTATATGACAATGATAATGCCAGTTTGTTACTATCGTTAGCAAAAGCTTCTATATTTGAGGCACCTAACTGCCCGCTATGTTTTTTATATTTTCAAAAGTGTTATCGTTTTTAATGAACCTGCTTTTGTGGGTATTTGCCTTTTTGCTGATAGCGCTATTTTCAAAGAACGTTAAACGGAAGAAAAAATTTTTGCTTTGGGGCATCCTATTACTTTATATTTTTTCCAACTCGGTGCTTATCAATGCAGTTAGCTGGGCCTGGGATATCCGGGATACTAATATACAGCCTAATAAAAAATACAGTTGTGCTATTGTATTGGGTGGTTTCAGTTCGGACGATGGCCGTGGCGGAGGCTTTTTTAATATGGCCGCCGATAGATTTATCCAGGGGCTACGCTTACAGCGAATGGGTAGGGTTGATAAGCTGCTGCTAACAGGTGGTAACGGCTTGCTGATGCCTTCGGCCTATAGAGAGGCAGATTGGACAAAGGAGCAGTATAAAGACCTACAAGTGCCGGATAGTTGTTTGCTGATAGAAAACAAATCGCGCAATACGATAGAAAACGCGGCCTTTACCAAACAGCTATTGCAAACACAAAAATTAAAAGGCCCTTACTTGCTGGTAACATCCGCTTTCCATATGCGCCGCTCCATGATGATATTCAAAAAGCAGGGCATCGATGTAATTGCTTATCCCTGTAATTTTTCAACCCGCAATTTCTCATTCTCGGCCGAAGATCTGCTGCCCAACGCAGGTGCTATGGCCGGCTGGGGAACTTACATAAAAGAAGGTATCGGTTATGTGGTGACGGTTTTGTTTAAATAACAAAGCTTTAGCCCTGCTTCAGGTGACGGACATTGTCGCTGTCGCTATCTGGTTTGTGGTTATGTTTGTTCCAATTGTCAATATCAACAGCCCTGGTTTGGTTTGATAATGGCTGTCGCTTCTGCAATTTTTCAACCCGTAATTTCTCGTTCTCGGCCGAAGATCTGCTGCCCAACGCAGGTGCTATGGCCGGCTGGGGAACTTACATAAAAGAAGGTATCGGTTATGTGGTGACGGTTTTGTTTAAATAACAAAGCTTTAGCCCTGCTTCAGGTGACGGACATTGTCGCTGTCGCTATCTGGTTTGTGGTTATGTTTGTTCCAGTTGTCAATATCAACCAGCCCTGGTTTGGTTTGATAATGGCTGTCGCTTGTTTTGCAACGTACAATAAATTTTCCCGCTTTTTGTTCAATAACAGGGCGCGCGCCACAAATGATGCACTTTTCAACAAAAATGGATTCCTGGATCTGGATAAATCTGCTCATAACTTAAAAATCAATCTAAAGTGCGATCATTTAATAAAATAACATATACCAACCAGTGGGTATTTTTATAGGTTTATTTAAGGCTTTTTATTGGGGAGATGCATCATAAGGCTTTCAATAGCCTTCGCAATTTCATCGGGTTGCCGCACAAACTGCAGATATAAAAAACGTTCACCGGGTATCACTAAATCTGTACCGTCGTCTTTTATGTGCATATTTAGCTTGCGATAGCTAAAGTAGGGCTTGGGCCCACGTATAGCAGTTAGTACTGCGGTTTCATCCCAGCTGTTTCGACCTACGGTATTTTTATCTTTGGTTAAAGCAATTTTAAAAGCATCTTTTACGGGGCTGTTTTGTATCGATTGATTGTTGATGAGCGTTATACCTGTCAGTATTTTCTCCCCAATTTCAAAACCGCTTAATATAACCGGGGTAGGCCAGTTGCTGAACACTTTTTGCGATGATGCCGCGTCGACATTTACATTGTACTCGCTAAAAGTTTTACCATCGGGGCCTATACCCGCCGCCATCGAAACGAGCTTCTTTACCTTCTTTTTTACAAGTTGTATACCGCTTAGCTTACTATATTTATCGGCAGGGGAGGCCAGCAGATCGGCCAGGTTAGTGAAAAAGCCTACCGAAATGATGGTAACGCTTGTGTCGGGTTGTGTGGCCAGTATTTTTCGGTAAAGGGAAACAGCTTCGATAGCCTGGGTGTTTGATTTAATGTTGTGGGGATATTTTGCAATGATTGCCTGCGCCCATTGTTGAGCGCAATCTTTATTGGGCTTATCTTTTTTAGTTATGCCGATGGGGATCTCTGGTCTGCCAAAATAAGTGTTAATTACGCTGATGGTTGGCGCGGTGGTTTCAAAAGCGTTGCTTGATATGGTAGCCAAAATTTTTGCCTCGCCTTTATCGGCAAAAGCATGTAGCAGGGCCATGGCACCAACATCATCATAATCGCCGGCGATGTCTGTATCAAAAATAACAGCCACGGGTTTCGGTTTTTGCGCGAAAACAATATTCACCGTAAATAGGCACAATAAAAGCAGGGTTTGCTTGTAACTCATTGCTATACAGGTTAAAAAGGTGTGGCAATATAGAGAAATGTTATAGAAAAATATAGTTTGTTATGGTTTTATCAATAATGTGCGATAATTTAAATAGATTTAGCATTGTTGGCTTACAGCTATAAAAATAGAATCTTTAACCATTGTTTAAACCCGGCAATGGGAAAATAGGGTGGTGGGCAAGTGTGTTTTTTATGAGCTTAAATAGCTCTCTTTTCAATTAACAAAAAGCAAAAATATAAAGATGAAATTTAATGTGTTTAGTGAGCTGGAATATATTGTACAAGCCGAAGGCACGTTAATACTCAATATCCATGCGCTTAACACACCGGGCCAAACCGTAGTTGACGAGGAGTTTTTGTTAGAGCCGTATATCCCGTGCAGTGAGTTTCAATCGCCGCAAGGCGAAAAGCGATTGGTTAAGTTTGGCGTTACCGAATATACGCCTAACGTTAGGGCAACCTACCGGGCTACTGTTGATAACTATTATGAGATCAATGATTTTAGCTACGCTACCGAAACCCAGGTATCGGCACTTGATAGTTCGGTGTTGCCCTACCTAAATCCCAGCAGGTATTGCGAATCGGACAAGTTGTACCGGATGGCGCATAATATGTTCGGCCATATTACCAACCCATTTCAGCAGGTGCTTACCTTAACCGGTTGGATCAATAAGAATGTGCAATACCTTAGCGGCTCTACCACTTCGCAAACATCGGCGTTTAACACCGTTACCGAACAAGCCGGGGTGTGCAGGGATTTCGCGCATTTAGGGATAGCCCTTTGCAGGGCGCTTACTATACCGGCACGCTATTTTACAGGCTACGCCTATCAACTTTACCCTGCCGATTTCCATGCCTGTTTCGAAGCTTATTTAGATGGAAAATGGGTGCTGTTTGATGCTACTCAACTGGTACCGCTTAACGGCTTTGTTAAAATAGCCACCGGTTTTGATGCCGCGGATTCGGCAGTGGCCAATATTTTTGGTGATGTGATATTTAACAGCATGCAGGTAAGCTGCGAACTTGCCGACGATAATTTTGAGCCTTTTTATTACTACGAAGATAGTTTTACGGGAATCACCTACTTGTAGTTTTTTTGCTGTTCTTTTTAGATTTTATCGCAACCAACTTTTTACTTTCCTTTACCCCATATACCCAGTTAGCGCCTAAAACGGCTATACAGATCAACAAGCCAAAAAACTCGCGAACCTCTTCAACCCAGGGCTTTTCGGCTTTCATGGTTTGTACAAGGCTTTCGGCATGGTGAACTTCAAACCAATCGATCAAGCCGTTGCTGTCAAAAATTTTGTAGCCGGCATATCCCGCAAAAACAACAATACCAAAAGCATAACCAATGGGGAAAAACTCCTTTTTTGTGGCGAGGTAACAAAACCACGCGCAGTACAGATAAATGGGCATCCAGAGGTAAGGATCGGGATCGTTATATTGCAGGCCTGCAAAAATGATAAAAAGTACAACCCAAACAATGTTGAAGATCTTCATAAAGCAATCGCGATGATTTAAACCGGTTTTAACAGTTATGCGTAGGTAAGCACGGTTAAATATAGGGATTTACTTTTTGCTTTAGCAAGCCCGATGTTTAAATAGAAGGGCCTTATAACATGATATAGTTTATCCTGGTAGTATAAATCTATGGTCATTAATAACGAGAAATTGTGTTTGGGAAATTTGATGTCGCGGGCAGATTCGAACTGCCGTATAGGGTAATGCGGACCCCCACCTATCCTCTCGGTCACGCGACTTGAAAACTGTAATGATCACTTAATCAGATCGGTAGTGGGGCAGATATTAATTATCTCTCTCCTCGTTTTGCACAGGAGCAGGAATTAGCACCTTTTGCATTTTGCGGATGCACAGGTTGCTAAGACGTCTTTGGGCCTTTCCCTCAGTCTTTCTTGATAAGTCAATACAAAGAACGCTCTGTCGTTATTGACAATGCAAATATAAGAGTAAATTATATAATTCCTATAGTTTTAGTAGTTTATTTTGATTTTTATTTGTTTTGAATTGATTTTGAGGGTGATAAATTGCTTTTGATAAGCCTTTGGTTAGTAGTCCGGGTCGAAATTAAACGGATATGGCGGAGAGTTGTGTACCTCTGGCACACAAAAAATTACTTATTTGATAGCTACAAAGCTTTTGCACCTCTGGTGCATTCTGCTAATGGTTAATCATTTTGCACTTGTTTGTAACGAACGCAAAAGAAAAGATTTGAGATTTTAGGCACGCAAAGGCGCTAAGACGCAAAGATTTTTAAGTGAATAGTTTTATAGGCTTGCTGCATATAGTCTTTATTTTACAACTATTGATAAGAAAAACTTAGCGCCTTTGTGCGTTTACTCATCTGCTGCGGTTAAATCCGGTTTCCACAAAAAACTTTGCGTCTTAGCGTCTTTGCGAGCCTATCCCAAACCCACCACGAAAAAGCGTTAGCCTGCTTAACCCACTTCGCGTCTTAAAAAACTGAAATGATTACCATTTAATCTGAAGTAGTCACCATAATTTTTCCTGCTAACTATAGCAACTTTGTATTGTTAAAACATTAAAACAGAACATAATGAAAACAAATAAAATTGCATTAGTTACCGGCGGTAGCCGCGGCCTTGGCAAAAGCGCCGCCCTGCACATTGCCAAAAAAGGTTTCGACGTTATAATTACCTATCGCAGCAAAAAAGAAGAAGCAGAAGCTGTTGTTACCGAAATCGAATCGGTCGGACAAAAAGCTGCTGCATTGCAACTGGATACGGGCATCGTATCAACTTTTGATGCTTTTATCGGCAACCTTAAAACAACACTAAAAGAGAAGTTCGACGCTGATACCTTCGATTTTTTGGTGAACAATGCCGGTATCGATGCCGCGTCACCATTTGCTCAAACCACCGAAGAAGATTTTGATAACCTCTTTAACGTTCACTTTAAAGGCGTTTACTTTTTAACCCAAAAAAGTTTGCCTGTAATTGCCGATGGCGGTAGGATCATCAACCTGTCGACCGGTTTGGCCCGTTTCTCTACTCCGGGTTACGCGGCTTACGCATCAATGAAAGGCGCTATCGAAGTATTCACCAAATACCTGGCAAAAGAATTGGGCGGCCGGGGCATAGCTGCCAATGTGATAGCACCAGGCATTATCCGTACAGATTTTACCAAAGCAGCGCTTGAAGGGCATCCCGGTTTGGATGAGATACTCTCAAAATCAACCGCTTTAGGCAGGATCGGCTTGCCTGATGATATTGGCGGAGTAATCGCATTCCTGTGTACTGAAGATGCCCGCTGGATAACCGCGCAGCGTATCGAAGCTTCGGGAGGGATGTTTTTGTAGGTTGATATTTCCATACGTCATTGCGAGGTACGAAGCAATCGCGAACTATACAGAGCTGCTTTGCTAACGTGCGATTGCTTCGTACCTCGCAATGACGTTTTGGTTTATATCAAAAAATATCTAAATTCTGATTAAGACATTTTCCTATCTTTCGCCAAAATAAACCATTATGGAATTTGGCCGCGTTACCGATGAAGAATTAGCAGGCGTTGATTTTACCCTTCCGCCCGATCCTCAAATTACAATCGAAACCCTTGCCGCCGCGAAAGGCACCGGTGCTTTACAGGTGCACGTTGGCTGTGCTAAATGGGGACGTAAAGAATGGGTAGGCAAAATTTATCCGCCTAAAACTAAAGACGCTAATTTTTTAGATGAGTACGTAAAGCATTTTGATTGTATTGAGCTTAACGCCACTTTTTATAATGTTTATGGGCCGGATACCATTGGTAAATGGAAAGCCAAGGCCGATAGTAATCCCGCTTTTAAATTTTGCCCCAAATTTTCTCAAAGCATTAGCCATATCCGCAGGTTAAAAAACGCGGAAGACATCACTACTACTTACTACGAAGGTGTTTTGGCCTTCGGCGATAAGCTTGGTCCGCTGTTTTTGCAGTTGAGCGATAATTATACGCCTAAAAGTTTTCCTGAGTTAAAAGACTACCTGGAACAGCTGCCAAAAGATATTCCTGTATTTGTAGAGCTACGCCATAAGGAATGGTTTTCGGTTGCCGAAAACCGCGATAGAGTTTTTAACCTTTTCCGTGATTTAAATATAGGCTCCATCATTACTGATGCCAGTGGCCGCCGCGATGTGGTGCATATGGCATTGCCAACGCCACATGCTTTTATCCGTTTTGTAGGCAACAGTCTGCACCCTACAGATTACGCCCGTGTTGATGAATGGGTTGAACGCATTGCCAATTGGAAAGAGCAAGGCCTGCAATCGGTATGGTTTTTTATGCACCAGCACGATGAACGCTACTCGCCCGAATTGGCGGATTATGTTACCGAAAAGCTGAACGCCACCCTGGGTACGCAGTTGATGCGCCCACAGTTTATTGACAGGGATAAACCTACCAACCAAATCTCGATGTTATTGTAAGGGCTCGGTAGTGGCGGCGGGTATTTTTAGTTCAGGGTTAAAGTTGGGAATCAACTGCCTTACCTTGTCTGTGCTCGAATTGTTCATATCCAAAAACGACCAGTTTTTACCGCCATCACTGCTAACGGCCAACAGGTGGCTGTGCATGGCAAGGCGGCCTTTAGGGCTGCTCATTATCAGGTTTTCGGGCAGCAGGCAGTGAATTTCGTTACCGGCTTTATAAAATTTACCGGGATCGCCAACGGTAACGCTTTCAAACGTAATGCTTGCATTTTTCATTTGCTGTACACCGGTGGCTATCAGGTTTATCATTTTTTCTTTACCACCAGCCAGCTGTACAGCTTTAGGATAAGTGTAATTAACTATGGTTTTATAATCGCCTTTAATCATGCTTTGGGCCATAGCGTTAGCTTGCTGCTTTACCACCGCTGGGTTTTGAGCATGCAGCATTAAAGGCAGTAAGCCAATCAGTATCAATCCAAATATTTTTTTCATATCGATGTTGTTTTAGCGAAGTACTTTATTGGCCAGTTCATCTGTGCCATCGGTTTTACCGCTGTATTTGAGGCCTAATATCCGGTTTACTAAATTAAAAACGTCAACATTTTTAAAAGCAGGGATTTGAGTATGCGGTTTAAATGCCGGTCCCCAAGCTAAAAATGTGGCGTGCATGTCTTTAACTTTATATGGATCGTAGCCATGCCAGCCCATATTAATGGTTTTTTTGTTCCATAGGTTAAATACTTTAGGGTAGTGCGGTATCAGTAAAATATCGCCTATGCGGTTATGCCAATCGTCGGTTGCGCTGTAGTGCAGGTTGGCAGGCATATTGGTTTTCAGGTACACATCATAATCTTTTGCTTCGGCTTTTAATTGTTCGTAAGCCGGTTGTATAGCTGATTTATCCTTGGCATACAACTCAACCAAAATACCATCGCCGGATATTTTGAATTTGTTGGTGTCAATAGCGGCGGGGATGCTGATAGGGTGATCACGATCAACCTTGGTCATGCCATGATCGGCCACAAAAATAAAATTAACATCAAGCCCGGTTGCTTTAACCGCCTTGTTCAACTCGTTCACTGCCGAATCAACAAAATGAACCTCATGTTCGGTTTCAGGTGCATCCGGACTAAACACATGCCCGGCATGGTCAACCTGCGGAAAGTAAAAAGTAATGAAATGCGGGCGTTTTTCTTCGGGAAGTTTGAGCCAGTTCACTACAGCGCTAATGCGGTCATGAATAGCTATTTTCTCGTTGTAATTGTAATAATATGTTGGGTTGATGCTTTGAATGGCAGCCTCCGAAGCTACCCAGTAAAAACTTGCCGAAATCATTTTTTGCTGTTCGGCTAATACCCAAAGTGGTGTGCCGAAATACCAGCTGCTGTCCTTTACTTTTTGCTTATCACCCATCGAGTAGCTATCGCCCCGCACCCGGTCGTAAAAAACGTTGTTTACCAATCCGGAGTGTGATGGGTATAGCCCGCTTACCAAAGCGTAGTGGTTGGGGAAGGTTACCGAGGGATATGAAGGGATCATTGATTCGGCTTGCACACCTTCGCCGCTTAGGGCGAGTAAATGTTGGGCGTTATATTTTTTAGCATAATCGTACCTGAAGCCATCGGCAGAAATTAAAATAACATAGGGCTTTTTTTGCTGAGCGATGCTGTTTTTTCTGCCGGGGATAACTTTTTGGGTGGTATCCTGCGCAAATGTGGCATTTGCCATTAACAGGCATACGATCAAATAAACGTACTTTTTCATCTCGGGATAAATAAAATGCGAAGCTATGAAAACCACATTAGGCCAATAACAAATGGAGGTAAACTTTAGCTGATTTTATCATAATCTAATCGGATTTTTACATAGTGATATATTAGCAATGTGGCGGGCATAAATTGCTGTCGTGTTAATTAAAAATAAGATATGAAAAACCTGTTGATGCTGGTAGCGGCGATGATGATAGGAGGGGTGCTGAAAGCGCAGACGCCCGTTGCTGTTAATGGCAAACTTAAGGTAGCCAATGGCAAAATTGTGAACCAGCAAGGCATAGCACCGCAACTACGGGGGCTTAGTTTCTCATGGTCGTTATGGCAGGGACGCAAATATTATAACCCAGGTGTGGTAAGTTGGATAGCCGATGATTTTAAAGTATCTATTATCCGCGCGGCGATGGGGGTACAGCCCGATGGCGGCTATCTGCAACAACCTGATGAGCAAACCGAATTGATGACGAAAGTTATTGATGAAGCTATCCGCGATGGCATCTACGTACTGATAGATTGGCACGATCACCACTCGAATGAGCATGTAAACCAGGCGAAGAATTTTTTTAAGCAGATGGCTAAAAAGTATGCAGGCGTGCCCAACGTAATATATGAGATCTGGAACGAGCCTGAAAAGGTAGAGTGGAAAACAGTTAAGGATTACGCTTTGCAGATCATCCCTATCATCCGTAAATACGATAAAGATAACCTGATAGTGGTAGGCAGCCCGCACTGGGATCAGGATGTTGATATAGCCGCTGCCGATCCGGTAAAAGGTTTTGAAAACATTGCCTACTCCTTCCACTTTTATGCCAGCGACCCGTACCACCAGGAAGGCCTGCGCGCTAAAGCAGATAAGGCTATAGCCATGGGCTTGCCGCTAATCATTACCGAGTGGGGCGTAGGCGAAGCCAGCGGCGATGGCGTATTTGACTTACAGAAAACACAAACCTGGCTTAAATGGGCTGAAACCAACAAACTAAGCTGGACAAACTGGAACATTACCGATAAACACGAAACCACGGCGTTACTGAAGCAAGATGCACCTGCTTATGGCGGCTGGACGGAGGCTAACCTTACACCGGCTGGTATTTTTATCAGGAATGAATTGCGGGAGTTGAATAAGTAGATTTTTAGGGTAAGGTAAAAAAATGTCATTGCGAGAAAGAACGACGAAGCAATCGCATGCTATATAGGGCGGCTTTGCTTCCGTGCGATTGCCACGCTATCGCTCGCAATGACATGGTTGTACAGTTCTCATAGCTCGCCCCACTCCGTAAAATATCCGTTATACAATTTATTTACAGCTATTTTGAGTATCTTAAGCTTCCAAACTAATTTAAATGGCTGCTGCAGGAATCAAAAAATACGGAAAGGTATTGGCTTATGTTTGGCCATTGCTGTTTGTATCCTGTAGTAAACATAAACAAGCCTTCCAAAGCGATTGCAATATCGGCATCAATTACAAAAAGGTTTCTTTTACCGAATTGATCAGCCACATCGAAAAATATCAGCACCAATACATCGAAGTTTCGGGGAAGTACCAGGAGGGTTTTGAGCAATCGGCGTTATACAATGGCAAACTGTTTGCCGATCACTCTAATCAAAATGCCCTTTGGATAGATTTTAGTCAGGATTGCCCGCTTTATATTGCTGGAACCCACATCGGACTGTTTACTTACAATAACGGGCAGTTTACGCAGATCAAGAACCAACCGGTTACTATTCGCGGTATAGTTGATATAAAAGATAAAGGGCATCTGAACCAATACCGCGCAACTTTAGACAGAGTGAGCTTTATCGAACTATAGGTGGGTTTTAAAAAGATATCGAAAGCTTATTAGCATCGATAAAGGTTTTCAGCATGATAACGGTAGCGTGTTTTTTATCAAGCTCAAAGCTGTTTTTTGCGGAATTAAAATAGCCCTCTATCATTTCAAGTGTTTCGGCATTAACAGATGAAAAAGCCATCGACCAGTTTGGAAATACGCGTTTATCTGCTAAGCCGGTAACTAATTTAATAATGTTGCGATGCCTCAAATCCCGTTCGATAGAAGCGTAAATTTTATAAACATCATCTTTTTCGCCCTCTAAAACCTGCATAAATGTGCCTTCACTGTATAGTAATATGCCTGTAATGTTATGTTGAAGATTTCGCTCACGCGATTGGGTAAGAAGCTCCAGCAAATCAGCATCCTCCATTGTTTTTTTCGCGGTGCTAACGTAAACAAGGTATTCCATAAATAATAGGCTATTTTGATTAAGGTACGGATTTAACTGCTAATATGGATTGTTAAATTTCAAGTTTAAGGCCATCATAAGCCAGTTCAATACCGGGCGGCAATTCTTTCGATACATCGGCATGCTTACCCAGTTTATGACTAATGTGCGTAAAGTAGGTGATTTCGGCACCTATATCATTAGCAAAAGCGATAGCCTCATCTAAGGTAAAATGCGAAATATGCGTTTCTTTTTGCAGGGCGTTAATAACCAATATGCGGCTCCCTTTTATTTTCTCTTTTTCAGCAGGCTGTATGGTTTTGGCATCAGTTACATACGTAAAATCCTTTATGCGGTAACCCTTTATGGGCAGGCGGTAATGAAATACCTCGATAGGGGTAATGCCTATACTACCAATGTTGAATGGCTCAAGCCCTACGTTATGTACTTTTACCTGCGGGATGCCGGGGTAGCCCGTACCATCAAAAACATAAGGAAACTCACGTGCCAGGGCTTTTTGCACACGGTCATCGGCATAAATATCCATGGGTACGTTTTGCTTGTAGTTAAACGCGCGGATATCATCCATGCCGGCAATATGATCTTTATGTTCGTGGGTAAAAACTATGGCATCAAGGTGTTGCACATTTGCCCGCAACATCTGGTACCTGAAATCGGGACCCGAATCAATAACGATGGTTTTATCTTCAGCCTCAACCAAAATTGAACTGCGGAGCCTTTTATCCCGCTTATCGGTTGATAAACATACCTCGCAATTACAAGCTATAACAGGTACCCCCTGCGATGTTCCGGTTCCTAAAAATGTTATAGTCACAGCTGCAGTTTGGTTTGTTTAATTTCCTGTAAAAAAGCTATCTGTTTATCGTCCAGTAGTTTGTAGTCAACTTCAAGATCGCGCAATAACTCAACCAAAGCAAGAATTTTGCTTTCAAGGTTTGAGAAACGGTTCACTACTATCATTTTACTGCTTTGCAGCAGGCAGGCCCCTGTTTTGAAATTTCCTTTTTCATAACGCACCTTGTAACCTGCCGTTTTTAACAGCATTTCCAGTTTCTCGAGTGTATGGTTGGTTGCGGAAAGCATTAATTTCAAAAATAGTAAAAACGAGGCTATTTAATAGTTGAAATTGGCATTTACGTGTCACATTTGGTAATTAATTATCTAATTTTAATAACCTTTTATATGCTAAAGTTTTATCTATGAAGAACTTACTGCTTACCGCCTCCGGTATTATTTTAAGCGTTGTCCTCAATGCCCAACAAACTAAAACCTATGCCGAAAAGCTTGGCTGGCCAAAAGGTGCAAGGGTAGTTATTATTCATGTTGATGATGCGGGAATGTCGCACGAGAGTAATGAGGGGGCCGAAATGGCTATCGGTAATGGCGTAGCTACCTCAACCAGCGTAATGATGCCATGCCCCTGGGTGGCCGATTTTAAGCATTACATGGATAAACATCCGGGGATGGATGCCGGACTGCACCTTACGTTAAACTCGGAGTGGGAAAATTACCGCTGGGGGCCGGTGGCCGGTAAAGCTGCCGTACCCGGATTGGTGGATAAAGAAGGAGCACTTTGGCCAACGGTGGTAGGTGTATATTTTAAAGCTTCGGCTGATGAAGTAGACAAGGAAATTCGCGCCCAATTAGATAGGGCTTTAGCTATGGGCTTTACCCCAACCCACCTCGATTCGCACATGGGTACATTGTTTGCCAAGCCATCTTATCTTGAAAAATATATTAATCTAGGTATTGAAAAGAAAATCCCCGTGATGATTCCCGGTGGAGATGACCTGTTTTATAAAGCCGAAGCTAAAAATGCTACTATAGCCCAACTAAAAAAGGATGGTAAATATACCGAGGGTATAACTATACCCGATCCTCCTGAATTGGCTAAGGCCAAAGAAATGGGCGATATAGCCTGGAAAGGCGGCTTACCCGTACTGGATGATCTGGATAACTCGAGCTACGATTGGATAATGCCTGATATTGAAAAAGCAAACGACAAAGAACTGCAAAAATGGTACACTGATCATTACATCGAAAACTTTGATCGCTTTTCGCCGGGCTTAACCATGGTGCTGATGCATTGTACCAACGCTTCATCTCAGTTTAAAAATATCTGCAACGAGGGGCAGAAACGCAAAGGCGATCTGCTGGCCATGATGGATCCTCGGTTTAAGGCTTACCTGAAACAGAAAGGTTTTATTTTAACTACCTGGCGAGAGGTGATGGAGCGGAGAGGTAAAGTGGGAAATGAGTAGTTTTGTTTATGGCAGATAGCGATTATAAGAAAATACTATTCCGGTTATACAGTACTATTCTTGAAGAAATAACAGTTGAAACGATGTGGGCAACTATTATTAATGAAGACGAAGGATTATACAGACTTGAAAATATCCCATTTTATCTCCCTCTTATAGCATCAAATGATATTGTGTTTGCAGAATATGATGCAGACGAGCAAATGTTAACCTATAGGGAAACAAGGGAGTATTCCGGACATTCGACTATTCATGTAGTTTTAATAGACAAGGAGGCAGACATTAAAGATGTGGGTAAGATATTTGAACAATTAGGATGTAACTGGGAGGGAATGGGTAAAACCTATCTTGCTATGGATGTACCAGCGGCACTTGATTATCGTTTAGTTCAAGCTAAGTTGATAGAATTGAAAGAAAAAGATATCATTGACTTTGCAGAGTCGAGTTTGTCGGATGGACATTACGACCAATGAAATCAAGCCCGATTTCTATTTACTCAATGCCCTGAGTAATTTTACTCAGCGTATTGAGTAAATTATTTTTGTTTATTTGCCCGGCCAAATATCTATCCCATGCACATCAATATCTTCGGTGCTTCCGGTTCGGGTGTAACAACCCTGGGCAATGCCCTTGCCGAAAAGCTCGGTTATCCCTATTTTGATAGCGATCATTATTTCTGGGAAAAATCTGATCCTCCCTTTACAGTAAGACGCGATGCTGAAAAACGGAATAGCATGATCAACGAGGCTATAGCAGGTTTGGATAATTGGATTGTGGGCGGTTCTGTTATCAACTGGAACAATAACTGGCAGTTTGATCTGTCGGTATTTTTATATATCCCGCAGGATGTAAGGCTGCAACGATTAAAGGACCGGGAGTTAGAGCGTTATGGCGATATTATCCATACCGATAGGGAGCGTAACAGGCTTTATCATGAGTTTATTGATTGGGCGCGGGGCTATGATGAACTGATAACCAATAGTCGCAGTTTGTATTCGCATCGCAACTGGATCAAAAATCTGAAAACGCAGGTGCTGGTTATTGAGGGCGATACATCGGTTGAGGAAAGAGTAGGTCCTGTGATGAGGAAGATTGAAGAGTTAGAAGGTAATCCAAATAAAAGAATATAAAACAACGTCATTACGAGGTACGAAGCAATCGCACGGAAGCAGAGCCGCTCTGTGTAGTTCGCGATTGCTTCGTACCTTATAATGACGAGTTTGAGAAATATGATAGTTCGGCTATAAACAAAAAAGCCGGGAAAAATCCCGGCTAACAATATCTCAAATCTCACGTCTCACATCTAAGTTTACCTTAAATCCACCACTTCAACACCCGGATGTCCTTTAGCATCCCATGTAAAAGTAGCATCAGGAGCAGGAACGTTAGGGGTAAAGGTGCGAACAGTATAGGTATAACGGTTGCCGTTTTTATCAAACAACAAGGCGCTATAGATCTGTTTCTTTTCCTTATCGATGGTCAGCTTTACCTTGAAGATTGATTTCTTCTCATCCTCGGGGGTAAGCTCAATGTTTTGGTAAGTTTTGCCTGCAATTTTTTGCTCGCCGGTGTACAGGTATTTAAAACCTTTCTCGTACATGGTAAAAATTTGGGCAGGATTGCCTAAGCCGTCGCCGCCTTTTTCTACCTCGCCAACCTGTACTTCTTTATCTTTTTTAAGGTAAGTCCACTGGGTTTTGCCATCGCTCATGATCTCTTTATCAATTTCGGGTTTGGCAGCTGAGTTGTACAGACTTACACGGTATTTGCCGCTTTTGGCTTTTGATATCAGTGTGCCGTTTTGTGTTTCTTTAATACCGGCCTGCTGGTTGTTGAGGCTAAAAGTAAAATCGGTTTTAATAACATCATACGATTTATATTTCTGACTTACCTGGCTCAATATGGTTTTTGCCTGACTATCTTTTTGGGCAAATGCCGCGGTACTTGTACTTAATGCTAAAATGGTATATAAAATGATCTTTTTCATTCGGTTTTTATTCGTCAACAACTATTGGTGTTAATAGTTATTGGTTAGAGTAATTAAATATGCGTTGGTTTAATTTATTCAGGTTTTTGCAGTGTTTCGAGGTAGCGCTCAAGGCTATACTCGTCAGGGTAAAGTACATCACGGGCTTTGCTGCCTTCAAAGGGGCCAACAATACCGGCGGCTTCCAACTGATCGATGATACGGCCTGCACGATTGTAACCCAGTTTCATTTTACGTTGGATAAGCGAGGTTGAACCCTGTTGGTGCAGTACAATCAATCGGGCGGCATCCTCAAACATCGGGTCGCGATCATCCGGATCGTATTCTTTAGCACTGCTGCTGGCCTCGCCTTCGCCAACATATTCGGGCAGGTACATGGCAGATGGGTAGCCTTTTTGGTTACCGATAAAATCAGATATCGCTTCCACCTCCGGCGTATCCACAAAGGCGCACTGCAAACGGATGAGGTCGCTACCAGTAGAGAATAACATATCCCCGCGACCGATCAGCTGATCAGCACCACCGGCATCCAATATAGTACGTGAGTCAATTTTTGAGAGCACCCTGAATGCCAGCCTCGACGGGAAGTTGGCCTTAATAGTACCCGTAATAATATTAACCGACGGACGCTGCGTAGCGATAACCAAATGGATCCCCACTGCACGGGCAAGCTGAGCTATACGGGCAATAGGCATTTCTACCTCTTTACCGGCGGTCATCATCAAATCTGCAAACTCGTCAATCACCAGTACAATGAATGGCAGGTAGCGGTGTTTTTCCGGGTCGCTTATTTTGCGGTTAACAAACTTGGCGTTATATTCTTTCAGGTTACGTACCTGGGCATCTTTCAGCAGGTCGTAACGCTGGTCCATCTCAATACATAACGAGTTGAGGGTGTTTACTACCTTTTTTGTATCCGTAATGATCGCGTCACCATCATCAGGTAGTTTTGCAAGAAAGTGCCTTTCTATCTTACGGAACAGCGTTAACTCCACCTTTTTAGGATCCACCAATACAAACTTCAGCTCGGCCGGGTGCTTTTTGTAAAGCAAGGATACGAGGATAGCGTTAATACCAACCGATTTACCCTGACCTGTAGCACCTGCAACCAGCAAGTGGGGCATTTTGGCCAAATCGGCAATAAATACCTCGTTGGATATGGTTTTACCTAACGCTATGGGCAGATCCATGGTAGTGTTCTGGTATTTTTCGGTAGATAGGATGGAGCGCATCGAAACCATTTCGGGGTTTTGATTTGGCACCTCTATGCCGATAGTACCCTTGCCCGGCATAGGGGCAATAATACGGATACCTAAAGCGGCAAGGCTCAAAGCGATGTCATCTTCCAGATTTTTGATCTTGCTGATCCGCACGCCGGGTGCAGGGATGATCTCATACAAAGTAACCGTTGGCCCAATGGTGGCTTTGATCTTATCTATCTCAATATTATAATGGTTCAGCGTTTCAACAATTTTGTTTTTGTTGGCTTCCAGCTCTTCGGCATTAACCGAAATTTTGTTTGAGCCATGGTTTTCTAACAGATCAAGGTGAGGCAATTTATAGCCAAGCAGGTCCATTTTATGGTCGTAAACACCAAATTTGCTTAGCAGGTCATCTTGTACAGCTTTGTCGGCTTGCTCAACGCTTAGCTCAGGTAATGGCCTATTGGTGTCGATAGTAAGCGGGATCTCGTCTTCTTCTTCAGGCTCGTGCTTAATGGTATTTTCGGGGCGCAAAACAACCGGCTCATGGTATTCCGGAGTTTGCTCCATAGGCGGCCTTCTTAAAGGATCGGGCCTGAAAGGTTCCTGTTGCAGCGGCTCTTGCACAGTTGGTTCAGGCATGATAGTGCTCACGTGTGTTTGGCGGATAGCATTATTTCCCCGAGGCCATTCCAGAGGCATTGAAGGATCTTCGTCAATCAGCTCAACGGGCTCTGGTGCAATCTCGTCAACTTCCATTTCGGCAACCGGACGGTTTTTACGTTTAGGGATCTTGAAATCGATATTATAGGCAATAACCAATACGGTTAGTGCTAAGAATATCAGCACGCCACCTGTGCCAGCCGGGCCAACTTGTGCCCTAAGCAGGCGGTTGCTCCAAAAGCCGAAGCCGCCTTCAAAATAATGAGGATAATCTATCACAAATGAGTGTAGGTAGGCGATAGACACCGATATAAATACAATGCTGAAAATTGAGTAAGCTAAAGTTTTGCGGATAGAAAACAACCTCGCTTTAAACAGCAGGCGGTATCCGATCACAAAAAATATAAAAATGAACAGGAAGGATGCTAAGCCAAACCACTCATAAATAAACTGGTTTGAAAGTAACGCGCCAAGTTTACCGAGCCAGTTTTGCGCCCTTACAGTAGTATCATTAATGTCCGAAATTTCGTGAATGGTAGTGCCCGTAGACAGGTTATGCCAACCTCCGTTTGTTTTAGAGATGTAGCTCTGGTCCTCCTGCCAGGTAAACAAATATGATGTAAACGCGATGAGGAAAAACACCGAAAGCAACAGCGAAAACAGGCCTGCTATTTTGATGGCGCGGCTGTTTTCCACATCAAGGTCAAAGCTTGGCATTTTAAATGACCGTTTGCTTGTAACCTTTCCTTTTTCAGCTTTTACGCCTTCACGTGGCTGATTTTCTCCTCTAAAACTATTTGATTTAAACTGATTTCCTTTTGCCGGCATCCTGATGTAACAATCGTTATTGCAAACTTACATAAAATTTTACCCATGTAAACCTCGTGGTAACAACAGGTAATATTTTATAATTAAGACGTTCCGGCCAACTAAAAATTACAGACCGGTGTGATATAAAGTTAATAGATTAAAGAAGGTTTGAACAATAATTTTAAATTTTTAGTATAATTGGGAAACATCAAATACCTATACACTAAAAATATTTTTAACAAAAAGTAAAATGATAACCGCGTTGCTTAAAACGCTTACCACTACATAATGAGCATCGAAAGACTGGAAGAATACATTGCCTCGGCCGATCTGGATAGTATCAACACCCTGCTTGGCCGCGACCCATCGCTGGTTAAAACTAAAACAAGTTTGGGTGTATCGCCGCTGATGCTTTCGTGCTATTATAAAAAGCCGGAGGTTACCGGTTTATTGATCAATTACATTAAAGATCTGAGCCTGTTTGAAGCCGCTGCAGCCGGTAAGTTTGATGATGTAGCCTTGCTGGTAAACACCCAACCCGAGGCTATTAATGATTATGCGGAAGACGGTTTTACCGCGCTTGGCCTTGCCTGTTACTTTGGCCGTTTTGATGTTGCCCGGTACCTGGTGTTAAAAGGCGCTAATGTTAACCTGCAATCCAACAATGGTTTTAATGTTTTTCCTATTCATTCGGCAGCTGCCGGTAGTTACACTGATATAGCCCGGATGCTGATAGAGAACGGTGCCAAAGTAAACGTTGTACAACAAGCCGGTGCCACCCCTTTACACTCCGCAGCGCAGAATGGCAACCTCGATCTGATCATCCTGCTGCTTGAAAGCGGCGCAGAAGTTTTTGTCCGGATGGAAGGCGGCAAACTCCCTGCCGATCTGGCCCGCGAAAAGGGCTTTGAAGAGATAGCCGAAATTTTGGGTTAATGTTTAAACGTCTAATATTAAATTGGTTAAGCGATAGGTTTTTACGGCGGTCAAACGTTTTTTGTGGGTGATAAGGCATTGTGATGCCGGGTGCTTTTATATATTTGTATATAACCTGGTTTTATACAAATGAAGGAAATAGCACTGCTTATTCACGAGGACATCAATCTTTCAACCATATCGGGCGTATTGGATATGGTGAGGCACACCAACCGTTTTTTGGTTGAAAGCGGCAAAGCCGAAGCTTTTAGCGTAATGCTGGTAGGCGAAAAGATCAATAACAACCTGCTTTATTTCCCTGCACAGTTTACCGGGTTCAAAACTATTGATGAGATCAGTAATATCGACCTGGTAATTGCCCCGGCCTTTTACGGCCCGCCCGACCTGGTGATGCGGAAGAACCGTAAACTGATAGATTTTATAAAACAGATGTATGAGAAGGGTGCTGAAGTAGCCAGCCTTTGCTTCGGAAGTTATTTTTTGGCCGAGGCAGGCGTGTTGGATGGTAAACCCTGCACCACACATTGGGTAGCCGTTGAGGATATGAAACGCAGATACCCCAAGGTTGAGATACTGCCCGATATGGTGACCACCGATAAGGATGGCACTTATACCAGCGGCGGCGCTTTCTCGAGCATGAACCTTGTGCTGTACCTTATCGAAAAATATTGCGGACGTGATGTTGGCATCTGGGCCAGCAAAATGTTCTCGTTGGATATCGACCGTACCAGCCAGGCGCATTTCCAGGTATTTGAAGGTCAATATCAGCACGAAGATCAGGAGATCCGGCGGTCGCAGTTGTTTATCGAAAATAATTATCACCTGCCTATATCTGTAGAGGAGATTGCCGGGCAAACCAATATGAGCAAGCGTAATTTTATCCGCAGGTTTAAAAGCGCCACGCAAAATACACCGATGGAGTATCTTCAAAAGATAAAGATCGAATCGGTGAAGAAAGGGCTGGAGAAAACCAATTTCAATATCAGCGAGCTGATGTATAAGGTTGGGTATAACGATCTGAAAACTTTCAGGAAGATATTTAAGCGGATAACAGGTTTAACGCCGCAGGATTATAGGAATAAGTATTGCAGGCGGGCGGTGCTGGAGAATTGACGTAAAATTATATAAATTCTACCATCTCGTCATTGCGAGGAACGAAGCAATCCCAAACTGTACAGGGCAACCTGCATAGCCTCTCTGTAAGTCGGGGATTGCTTCGTTCCTCGCAATGACGATTAGTGATTAAGCTAATTGCTCTTTTTCGCTTTGCCTTGCCGTTTTATTAGCTGAACTTTCTTCCTTACTCTCCAAACTTTCAAAATAAGCTTTCTTAACTACCGTAGTCATTTTATGATCGCCAGTATGGCTCCATCCCGGAGGCATTACAATGTACAGCAACTTGTTTTTAATCCCTGGTGCCCTGGCAACATCTTTAGCTAAGGCGATGATCTCACCAAAATAGGCATCCAGAAAACTGTTTTTAACCATGGGGCGGCTAATGCCATATTCTATCGGAATTTTCCTGTCCTCATTTTGAAAAGTGCCGAAAACTTTATCCCATATGGGCAGGAGATTGCAAAAGTTGGTATCCATGTACAGTGGGTTACGCGCGTGGTGCACCCGGTGGTGGGATGGCGTAAGTAAGATCTTATTCAGAAAACCTAACCGGCCATCTTCAATTAAATTTTCGCCAATATGGATCATCGATCCCCAGAAACCATCTATAAACATGATCACGAACAGCATAGGTGGATTTACACCCAATACAATACAAATGCTGGTACGGATAAGATCGGCATAGGGGCCTTCTAAAAAGAAATGGGCGAAGGTTACTGAGAGGTTCATAGTCTCCGGCGCATGGTGGGTGGAATGCAGGCACCATAATATCCGCACTTTATGCGCCAAATAGTGATACCAAAAGTGGGCGAACTCCCAAATGATATACCCGTAGATAAACCAGTACCAGGTGAATGTAGTTTTGAAGAGAGCGAACTTTGAAAAGAAGCCTATACAAAGCGTTACCATTGCTATGGATAGTACGGTGCCGATAAAAGCATTTAGCACATAAGTCCAAAATGAGATCTTATAATGGATAACCTTAAACTTTTTATAAAAAGCACCGCGGATAATTTCAACTACAAGCAGCACAGGCAGCATCGGCCCTAAAACAGCCGTAACGCCATCCCATGATAAAAACTTGCTATAATCGCCCGATTTAATGATGTTATATAAATTACCTAAGCCAAAAAAGCCAGTTATATGGTCATATATCGCTTTTAGAAAATCCATGAATGAAAATTTTAGGTTAACTGGTGAATCCGTTATCCAAATTTACATAATTTGATCGTATGTATATACATTTTAATTTTTTTTGAATTGTAACAAGATTGAGAACAAAAAAGGGGAGCAAAATCGCTCCCCTTTTTTTGTTTATTTCTCCGGCGGGTCGTGTCTTCACGACCGCAAACTTTGCTCCTGGCATCCGGGCGTGAAGACACGCCCGGCAGAGTGAAGTTGTTTATATCTCCCCATCCCGCGGGGCGTGTCTTCACGCCCGTGAATTATACAGACATGCTCAACTGCATAAAAATGGAATTTTAGCTATTGTTAGTTAGCGCTTGTCCACACATTGTCCTTCTTATTGCTATCCGGATCGTAAGTTGTACCCAATATCAATTTTTTAACTGCTTTCTTCGCTGCAAAATCAACTTTAGTTGAGGTGTTACCAGCTTGCCACACTGCTATACTTTTGTGAACAAGCTGCGTAGTGCCATCGGTATAATAAACTGTAAGATTTACTGGGATTGGTTTGCTGCCTACTTTATTAATCACAACGCTATAGTTGCTGCCGGTATTGCTTACTTTACCAATACCCAGATCGGTCACGCCTCCATCAAAAAACCAGGCTTTCCAAAACCAGTTCATGTTTTGGCCCGAGCCGGTGTTCATGCAGTAAAAGAAATCGTAAGGCATGGGGTGTTTGCCGTGCCATTGGGCTATGTAATAATGCAGAGCTTTGGTAAACAGCTCATCGCCAAGCATATCTTTAACATATAAATATGCCATAGCAGGTTTTGGATAACTATCGGTAAAACCTGCCGCGCCGATAAGGGCGGGGGTAAGCGTCATGATAGGCATATCAACTTCCTGGCCAGCGGTTTGTTCAACGGCAGCAACGCCATAAGGGTCAACTATCGAATGGTCAATCTCCGGGCTTACCAGCCATTCGCCGATGGTAGCCCAGCCTTCGTCCATCCAACCGTATTTGGTTTCGTTGATACCCATGTAAAAAGGGAACATGGTATGGAAAATTTCATGATCGGTTAGGGTAATGGCATCGGTTTTATCCTCCAACGGGTTATCATTAACCATCATTGGGTATTCCATTTGGTCGAGGCCGTCAAAAACGGTTTCGTGCTGATATGGATA
Source organism: Mucilaginibacter sp. CAU 1740 (assembly GCF_039839285.1). Lineage (NCBI taxonomy): Bacteria > Pseudomonadati > Bacteroidota > Sphingobacteriia > Sphingobacteriales > Sphingobacteriaceae > Mucilaginibacter > Mucilaginibacter sp. CAU 1740. The sequence continues at coordinate 441,611 of NZ_JBDOQS010000004.1, forward strand.
AGGCCATTTCGGGAATTTGTAGCTCATTACCTCTACCGTTTTGCGAGCATAGTCAACCACGGCATAATAATCTTTATGGCTTGGGTTAAACACGGCATCAACACGGGTACGGCGTTTGGTTTTAGGATCAACCACCAGGCTCGATGCTTTCCATAAATAATGGTTGCTTGTAGCGAATACAAAATCGGTAACGCTATCGGCTTCAAATTTCCACGTGTGTGACGGTGCGTTTTTGGTGATGTTACCTGCTTTGATGTCCTCTTCGGTAATAACGTCGGTAACCTTATCGCTTAGGCCTGCTTCGTCAATACGTTTAATAATGCGGGGATCATAAACGTCGGTGGGGTTTTTAAGGTCGCCTGTTGCCCAGACTTTATAATCGCCGGGCACAGTGATCTCGGCGCTGAAATGGCAAAAATCATTATAAAACTCCTGCGAACCTGTGTATGGGTAAGTGTTCCATCCGTCAATATCATCGTAAACAGCTACGCGCGGAAAAAAGTACGCTATAAAGAACGCGCCGGTATCTATTTGGCCGGTACGGATATGCGAATGTTCGTTTAGGGTGTATGAATAGGTGATATCAAAATGCTTTTTTTGTTTTGAGCCGATACCTTCTTTAATAGGCACAACCATATTGGTACCCATTATATGGAGTTTCGCGGTATCCTGTGCCTGGTTATCAATGCTTAAACCGGAAATATGCACACCATCTGTAAGATCGGCAGGTGATATGTTTGATTGCTGGGATACGCCTTTTTTGTAAAGGTTTGGATAAAGCTTAAACTGTACTTTGTTTAAACTATTAGGGCTGTTATTAACATAGTCGACACCCACAGTACCACTTACCAGGCGGGTTTTCGGGTCGAATTTTACTTTGATGGCATAGTCGGCAGTGTTTTGCCAATAGTTTTTGCCGGGCTCTCCCGATGGTGTGCGGGTGCCTTTGGTATAAGTAGTTTGCAGGTTAACGGCTATAGGTAATGTTTGCTGGGCCAACGCGGCGGTGCTGCCCAATAGTAAAAATACCGGCAGTAATTTTTTTATCCTGATCATTTATGCGGATGTATATGAGTTATATTTGAAGTAAATATAACAAACCATTATGGAAAGCCGGTAAGCGGGAATTTTGTATCTGCAAACAGCTTTTCATTTAGAATAACCAGACCAATGACAGCCGAGAAGATGATCATTATAACAGGTAAACAATACCTGGAACTTAAACAACAGTTAGAAAGCAGCGAAGGACTTACCTATAATATAGGTACAGATAAACACCCCGAAATGGCGAGGATCACCAATATTTATATGGATACCGATGCCGATTTTACCCGCAACCCTAAACAGTTTGCCAGCATGCACGAGGATTTGAATGTGCAGGTGAAGTTGGAGTATAGCCGTTTATAAAATATACTGCATGTCATTGCGAGGAGGCACGACGAAGCAATCGCACGGAAGCGTGGCCGCCCTGTATAGTATGCGGTTGCCACGCTGCGCTCGCAATGACATTTTTGAACGGGTCTACCATCCCCCCTTAAACCCCTCAGTCAAGGCATATTGATAATTCTCCAAATCAAACGAATATAAATAAGGAGCCTTATGTGCGCCGCCTTTGCGTGGTTCTTCCGATCGGTTCAGGATGCCGAAGCCCAATATCCTGCGCTGAAAATTACGTCTGTCCAGCTTTTTGCCTAAAATGGTTTCGTATAGCTTTTGCAGTTCGGGCATGGTGAACTCTTTAGGCATCAGGTTGTATCCTATAGGCTGGTAGTTAAGTTGTAGACGTAAAGTGTCTAAAGCGTTTTTGTAAATTTTTTCGTGGTCAAGTTCCAATTCGGGAATGTCGTCCAGATCACGCCATGCGCATAGTTCTGAAAATTGATCGGGGTGGGGGATCACGCCAAAAAAATCAACCAGGGCATAATAACCTATCGATATAAAACGGCCAGAGAACCAGTTTTGATCTTTAGGCAGCATATCTACATACATATCATTATGCACTTTCGAGCGATCGGGATCGCCAAACACACGGAATTGCTGTAAAAATACCTCATCCAAACCGGTACGTTGCTGCAAAATGCGGTGGGCTGCTGTATCAATTGGTTCTTCATTCAATACAAAGCCACCGGGCAGGTACCATTTCTCTTCGTTGTGTGTTTTTAATAGCAGCACTTTCATTTGCCCCTCGTGAAAACCAAATACCACACAATCAATAGAAATATGGTTCACGTAGTTTTTACGGGCATCCTCGCTGTACTCAATAAGTTGCTGTTTGCTTAACATTTGCGCTATTGTACAAATAAAGTTTGATTTTTTAATTATAATATTTACAATTGTGTACTTATTACACTATGAAAAAAGCTGTAATCTCGACATTTAAAATTTACCGGAAATATTTACATAGGCGCTGAAAAGCCCTGATTATTAGTCATATTTGTTAACCAATTATTTACTACCCAATAAACAAAAAAAATGAAAAAGTATTTTTCAAGCCGGCTGGCCGTCGCCGTTATGCCGCTTTGCGTGGTGCTGTTGCCTTATAATAAGGTATCGGCCCAAAATAAAACTGAAGACGCCAAGATGAGCGCCTATGTAAAAAGCCTGATGAACAAAATGACGGTCGACGAGAAAATCGGTCAGCTTAATTTAGTAACCATCGGTGCGGCTACAACAGGTTCGGTAGTAAATAAAGGTGTTGAAGAAAATATTAAAAAAGGAGCTATCGGTGGTGTGTTTGGTGTTTGGGGCACTAAGCAAACCCGCGAGATCCAGGATATCGCTGTAAAAAACTCAAGGCTGCACATCCCGCTTATTTTTGGTTTGGATGTGATCCACGGTCACCGTACTATTTTCCCAATACCGTTGGGGATATCGGCTACCTGGGATATGAACCTGATCAAACAATCGGCACAAATTGCAGCTAAAGAAGCAACCGGCGAAGGCCTGAACTGGGTGTTTTCTCCAATGGTTGATATTGCCCGCGACCCACGCTGGGGCCGCATTTCTGAAGGTTCGGGTGAAGACCCATGGTATGGTTCACAAGTAGCTAAAGCAATGGTGCAAGGTTACCAGGGCGCAAGCATGAAAAATGCCGATGCGGTGATGGCCTGCGTAAAACACTTCGCGCTGTATGGCGGTGCAGAGGCCGGTCGCGAATACAACACGGTTGATATGAGCCGTATTAAAATGTACCAGGATTACCTGCCACCTTACAAAGCTGCAGTTGATGCCGGTGCCGGTAGTTTCATGAGTTCGTTCAATACGGTTGATGGCGTACCTGCAACAGGTAACCAATGGTTACTTACCGATCTGTTACGTAAACAATGGGGCTTTAAAGGTTTTGTAGTATCAGATTATACTGCGGTAAACGAGATGACCGCTCACGGTCTTGGCGATCTGCAAACTGTATCTGCCCTGGCACTAAAAGCAGGTTTGGATATGGATATGGTAGGCGAAGGCTTTGTTAAAACGCTTAAAAAATCTCTTACACAAAAGAAAATAACCCAACAGGAAATTGACCTTGCTTGTCAGCGTGTTTTAGAGGCTAAATACAAATTGGGCCTGTTCGAAAATCCATATAAATCAATGGATGCCGATAAAGAGGCTAAAGAAGAATTATCGCCTGCTAACCGCGCTGCTGCGAGGGAAATTACCAAACACTCGTTTGTATTATTAAAAAATGATAACCAAACCCTGCCTTTGAAAAAAACTGGCAGCATAGCATTGGTTGGCCCACTGGCCGATAACCACCGCGATATGTTAGGCACCTGGGTTATTGCCGGCGAATGGGAAAAATCGGTAAGTGTAATGGAAGGTATCAAAAACGTAGTGGGTAACAATGTTGCCGTTAACTATGCTAAAGGTGCCAATATTACTGAAGACGCTGAATTTATTAAACGTTTGAATTTTGGTCCGGGTATGGTTTCTGTTGATGCTAAACCTGCCGACCAGCTGTTACAGGAAGCCGTTGATGTTGCCAAAAAATCGGATGTGATCGTGGCTGTAGTTGGCGAATCGCAAAGTATGTCTGGCGAGTCATCAAGTCGTTCGGATATCGATATTCCTGAGAGCCAGAAAAACATGCTGAAAGAACTTTCAAAATTGGGCAAACCAATGGTGATCGTGTTGTTTAACGGTCGCCCGCTTACTTTAACCTGGGAAGATAAAAACGCCAGCGCTATATTGGATGTTTGGGCACCAGGCTCAGAAGCAGGTAATGCCATTGCCGATGTTTTATTTGGCGATTATAACCCGGCCGGTAAACTGACCGCTACCTTCCCACGCAGCGTAGGGCAGATACCTATTTATTATAACCACAAAAATACCGGCAGGCCATATAGCAGCGGTCCTACTAAATTCAAATCAAATTATCTGGATATCTCTAACGATCCGCTTTACCCATTCGGTTACGGTTTGAGCTATACTACCTTTAGTTATAGTGATGTTAGTTTGAGCAAAACCAAACTAAAAGGTAATGAAACTTTAACCGCTTCGGTTACGCTTACCAACACAGGTAAATATGCAGGTGAAGAGGTTGTGCAGTTATACATCAGCGATCCTGTTGCAAGCATCAGCCGTTCGGTAAAGGAGTTAAAAAACTATCAAAAAGTTAACCTGCAACCAGGCGAATCAAAAAAGATCAGCTTTGCTATTACCCCTGAGCAATTGAAGTTTTATAACACCCAATTAAAGTATGATTGGGAGCCAGGCGAGTTTGTAGTGCAAATAGGTACAAGCTCGGCAAATACCCATAATGCATCAGTTTGGTGGGCTAAATAAAACTAAAAAGAGTATAATACATTTTTAGCACTTTGTTAAAAATGAGGAAGATATTTTTTTAACAGAAAAAATAAAATAGAGCGCCCTGGCAAGTCATTTTGCCGGGGCGCTTTATTTTAACGAAAAAACCTGAATCGTCGATTTACTGCTTTGAAATCGATTGTAATAAATGTTGATTGAACATTTATTGTTGAAAAAGTATTATGTAGTTAAATGTTTGGTTAACAGTTATTATCATGCAATAATATTAATTGTTGTATTGACGGTATATGTATGGTATGATGATATTTTAACACTTTGATGAATTATTGTCACACCCGCCCGCAACATTAAAATCCAATTAAAATTGTGGTGTAATAGCCTCGTTACATAAAGATTTATTGTTTTAAAAACTTTTTGATGTCGGGTGTTTGATAATAGCAACATTTTGGCAATACGATAATTTTAACAAAATGCCGTGTGTGTTAATAATATCTTAACAAAAGGTTTTCAATTTGTGATTTTATCGGACAAATGAGCCTATAAATAATTAATTTATAAATCTGCTTTTTTTACTTGTGTAAACAGTACACACTATTTACATTAGTTCCATAGCCAATATAAATTTCTGTAAAAGCAGAAAGCGTTCAAATTCTGATATTATTATAACATTTTAACTTTTAGTGTTTTTCGGTAACGAACAACCTGAAGATGTGATACAACGGTAAAAAACTAAAATTTACACGAGAGAAGATTACATGATAAAACTTTTACATTTTTTTCTTTCCGGCACTTCATCTCACACAGATCTGTTAAACAGGGCTCATCTCACAACTGCCCCGTATAACCAGGTTTTTTGTAAGTGCGTAAACTATTATCTTAAAACATAACCCGCCAATTATCGACCAAAAAGCTTAATCAAATATATTAATCAACTAAATCTCAATCTCATGTTTAAAAGTTTACTCCTCAAAGGGAGGTATTTGGGCTTGCTGCTATGCTGCCTGATATCTTCATTGGTAGTTACAGCCCAAACAAAGTACAAGGGTAAAGTTATCGGCTCCGACGATAAACTGCCCATCGTTGGTGCGTCTGTACGCATCAAGGGTACCAGTACCGGCACCGTAACTGACGTTAATGGTGAATTTACCTTAACGCTAAGCCAGGGCAACACATTGGTAGTTACCTACATTGGCTACCAAAGTACCGAAGTTAAAGTAGGTGCCGATGTTAACCTGCGGATCACCTTACAATCGGGCAGCAGCACGCTGAACGAAGTTGTGGTAACAGGTTACACCGCCCAGCGTAAAAAAGACATCACAGGTTCGGTAGCCGTTGTTAACGTAGCCAGCTTAAAAACAGTACCGGCAGCAAATACTGCATCGTTACTGCAAGGCCAGGCTGCAGGTGTTACCGTTATCAACTCGGGTAACCCGGGTGGTGGTGCTACTGTTAACGTGCGTGGTGTGGGATCTATCTTCAGCACAGCACCGTTAGTTATGATCGATGGTGTTCAGGGTTCGTTAAATGATATCAACCCCAATGATATCGAATCTATCCAGGTTTTGAAAGACGGCGCCGCTTCAATATACGGTGTGCGTGGTTCAAACGGTGTAGTTGTGGTAACAACCAAAAAAGGTAAAACCGGTGCAGCAACCATTACTTATGATGCCTACTACGGTACTCAAAGACCTTTGGCTGATGGTTTTAAACTTGCCTATTCTAAAACTTACGTTCAGGCTATTTATGAATCATATTTAAACAGCCCAAAAGCTGACGGCACAAGCCCTTTAGCCGACGGTAACTCTCAATATGACCCCGGAAAAACCGGTAAATGGACCATCCCTGATTTTCTTACCCCTGCAGGTGCGCACGTAGGTGACCCAGGTACTACTATTGATTGGTACAACCTTAACCCTAATAACGGTAACCCTTTAGATCCATTGCGTGTTGGTCCTAATGGTGTTGATCTGTTAGGTGCAAACAATATTACCATGGCAAATAAACAAGGTACCGATTGGTTTCACGAAGTGTTTAAACCGGCACCTATCCAAAGCCATAACATTACAGCAAGTGGTGGTAACGAAAAATCAACTTACCTGATGTCTGTTAACTACTTTAACCAACAAGGTACTTTGATAGATACTTACTTTAAAAGGTATTCGGTAAGGGCAAATACAACTTTCGCGCTTGGTGACCACGTACGTGTTGGCGAAAATGCTTATATCTTTTACAAAAGAAGTCCTAACCTGAGCAATAACCAAAACGAAGGTAACGCTATATCATACATTTACCGCGAACCACCTGTAATTCCGGTATATGATATTAAAGGTAACTATGCCGGTACAAGGTCTGGTAGTTTAGGTAACTCAAGCAACCCGGTTGCTGTTCAGGAGCGTACCAAAAATAACCGTAACAACAACTGGGATATAGTAGGTAACATTTTTGCCGAAGCAGATTTCCTTAAACACTTCACTATTCGCACCCAATTTGGTGGTACTGTAGATAACTACTATTACTATTACTTTACACCTACAGCTTACGAAAACTCGGAAGGTAACACTTCAACAAACGGTTTTACCGAAGTTGCAGGTTATAACAGCCAATACACCTGGACCAATACTTTAAACTACAACCAGCAATTTGGCAAACATAACGTTAAAATTTTAGCCGGTTCTGAGGCTGTTACTACTTATCGCCGCGGTATCCGTGCAGGTGGTGGTAATTATAACCTTACTTTCCTGCCAAACTACGTTACTGTTGCAAACGGTGTTAACGCGCCAAGCAACGGTGTTGATCAGTTGTTTGATTCGGGCCTGTTATCATACTTTGCCAAAGCTGATTACACTTTTGATGATAAATACATCCTTGGCGGTACTATCCGTCGTGACGGTTCATCATACTTTGCAAGCGGTTATCGTTGGGGTACTTTCCCATCAGCAAGTTTAGGTTGGAGGATCTCTAAAGAATCTTTCATGAAAGATATCAGCTGGTTAAATGATTTGAAGATCCGTGCCAGCTACGGTAAGTTGGGCTCATTAAATGGTGTTGAAACCAGGTTAAGCAATGCTTATACTTTGTTTATTCCATCAAACGGCAATGCTAACTACGATATTGATGGTACTGGTAATAAAACAGTTACAGGTACTTATCGTAACCAGTTAGGTAACATCAGCACCTCATGGGAAAACGACATCATCAAAAACATCGGTTTTGATGCGACTCTATTTAACAACAGGTTAGATTTATCGGCCGAATATTTCCGTAAATCTGTTACCGGCTTGTTATTCGTATCAACCGATCCTTCTATCGCTCTTGCTCCTGTTGCGGTTGAAAACCTTCCGTATGTTAACGGTGGTAATATCGTAAACACCGGCTTTGAGGTTACAGCGGCTTATCACGGCGGATCAAACGGTGGTCTTAAATATGATCTGTCGTTAAACTTAAGTCACTATGATAATAAGGTAACTGATTTGAACGGTTTGAAATATCAAAACCGTAACAGTAGCGGTTCAACCCGTATCCAAAACTTTGTACGCTTGCAACCAGGTCAGCCGGTAGGTGCATTCTACGGTTATAAAGTTATTGGTTTATACAGGGATGCTGCCGATATCGCCTCTTCTCCAACTGATGGCAACGCGAGACCAGGTTTATTTAAATATGCCGACGTAAATGGCGATGGTAAAATTGACGTGAACGATAAAACTTTCATCGGCAATCCTAACCCTAAATTTACTACAGGCTTTACGCTTAATATGACTTACAAAAACTTTGATCTGAACGCGTTCCTTTACGGATCATTCGGTGCTAAGATCTTTAACTACGTTAAATACTGGACTTATTTCCCACAAGTATTTACCGGTAACGTAAGTGCTGATATATTAGGCCCTAAAGTTTGGAGACCAGGTGCTGATAACTCAAAAGCAACTATCCCTGTTTTAACAAGAACAGCTAATGCCGATAACACAGGCGAGCCAAATTCATGGTATGTTGAAAACGGTAATTATTTACGACTAAAATCATTAACTTTAGGCTATACTATACCAAATTCAACAGTAAAAAGCTTAGGTATTAAAAGATTGCGCGTTTATTTCCTGGCCAACAACCTGTTTACTATAACCAAGTACAGCGGTTTGGATCCTGAGCTTCAGCCATCTAACTTGAGTGATAATACCAGTTTCGGTATTGACTTTGGTAACTACCCTGCTAATCAAAAAATTTACAACGTTGGTGTTAGTGCCACTTTTTAATTCGTAAAAATTTTAGAAATAAAAGTTATGAAAAAATTACAAGCAAAATTGATCGTACCACTGGTTGTATTATCAGTGTGCCTCATATACGCGTGTCGAAAAAATATACTTGACAGACCGATTCTGCAAAGCTTAAACCAGGACCTGCTATCAAACAAAGCAGGGGTTGAAAGTTTACTTATCGGTACCTATTCATTGTTGGATGGTGTAGGTGGTATAGGTGGTGGTATTAATGCCGCCGGTTCAAACTGGTTGTTTGGTAGCGTGGCTGCCGGCGACGCCTACAAAGGTTCGGAGCCATCAGATGGTGGTAACGATGCCTTGCCGGTAGGTAACTTTACCTACACAACTTCAAATCCTTATATCCAGTCGAAATATACTTTATGCTTTAGCGGTGTTGTACGTGCAAATGACGTATTACGGATCCTGCCTTTGGCTAAAGATATTTCTGCACCTGAGGCTAAAAGGATTACCGGCGAAGCCAAATTTTTAAGGGGATATTACTACTTCGAGCTTAAGAAAATGTATAACATGATCCCTTATGTTGATGAAACTGTAACCGATGGCAACCAGCCAAATGATAAAGATATCTGGCCTGATATTGAAAAAGATCTGCAGGCAGGTATTGATAATATCCCGGCTACCCAGCCAAACAAAGGCCGTGCTAATAAATGGATAGCCGTTGCATACCTGGCAAAAGCCAAAATGTTTCAGCATAAATTTTCAGAAGCAAAAACGTTGTTTGATGACCTGATTGCCAATGGTATTAAGCCAACCGGCGATAAGTTTGCGCTGAACGATAACATGCAGAAAAACTTTAGCCCTAACTCGGCTCAAAAAAACAGTGTTGAATCGGTATTCGCGGCCCAGGCATCAGTTAATGATAACTCGGGCGGTAACAACGGTAACACCGGCGATGAGTTGAACTTCCCTTACAACGGCGGTCCTGGTGCATGCTGCGGTTGGTTTAACCCTTCACAATCGTTAGGTAACTCATTTAAAACAGGTGCTGACGGTTTGCCTTTGCTTACCACATTTAACGATGGTAAAAAAGTAAGCGGAAAAACAGATCCATATACAGGTACTGTCGATCCACGTTTGGATATCACTGTTGGCCGTCCTGGTATCCCATACCTTGACTGGGGCAATCCAGAGCCAAAATGGATCCGTGACCCTACGGATGGTGTTTTTAACCCACGGAAAAACGTTTATTCACAAAGTGAAAAAGGTACCAACTCAAGTACTGAAAACTACTGGGCAGCTAACGAGGTTACATCAAATAACGTTAACTTAATGCGCTGGAGCGATGTACTTTTAATGGCAGCCGAAGCAGAAGTTGAGGTTGGTAGTCTTGCCAAAGCCGAAGATTATGTGAACATGGTACGTAACCGTGCAGCAAACCCTATATGGTGGGTTTACAAAGGCAGCGATTACGATGCGACAAAATCTGAGTACACTAATAAAACAACTAAGGCTGATAATTATTTGGTTAAGCCGTACCCAACTGGCACATTTACCACTCAAGGTAAAGACTATGCCCGTACCGCCATCCATTTTGAAAGGAAAATAGAGCTGGCGATGGAAGGTCAGCGTTTCTTCGATTTGCAACGTTGGGACCAGGGTACAGGCAGTATGGCTACAGAGATCAATGCCTTCTTTGCTTATGATGTGAATGTTAACTCGCAACTGAATGGTGCTCATTTCACCAAAGGCAAAAATGAGTACTATGCTATCCCGCAAAATCAGATCGATCTTTCGGGTGCTACAGGTGCTTCAAAACTTAAACAAAATCCTGGTTATTAATTAAAACCCTGATTTTAAATATTTAACTTAGGTGGAGATATTTATCTCCACCTTTTTTATAGCCTAATAATTTGTAATGAAGTATATAATACCCTTTGTAAGCCTGCTTCTGGTTTCATTAACGGCGTGCAAAAAAACTACGCTGTTTGAGCAGGTCCCCTCGTCGCATTCGGGCATTACTTTTAACAATACCATTGTTGAGAACGATACCATCAACCCGCTTACCAAGCTCAATTTGTACAACGGTGGTGGGGTAGGCATTGGCGATTTTAACAACGATGGCTTGCAGGATATATACTTTGTTGCCAATACCACATCAAACAAGTTATACCTTAACAAAGGCGATATGAAGTTTGATGATGTGACCGAAGCAGCCGGAGTAAAAGGCAGCGGCGGCTGGGGCAGGGGAGTTGCGGTTGTTGATATTAATAACGATGGCCTTATGGACCTTTATGTATGCTATACCTTGCTGGATGACTCGGTTAAGCGGACAAACCTTTTATATGTAAATCAGGGTGTAGGCAAAGATGGCGTTCCTCGTTTTAAAGAGATGGCTAAGGAGTACGGCCTCAACGTAAAACTCCACTCAACTATGGCCTCGTTTTTTGATTATGATAACGATGGCGATCTGGATATGTATCTCACCGTTAACGAGGCTGTAGCAGGCGATAACCAAAGCACCTTCAGGCCGATAATTACCAATGGCAGCCACCGCAGTACCGGGCAGCTTTACCGTTGCGATTGGGATGCCAAACTAAACCACCCGGTTTACACCAATGTATCAAAACAGGCAGGCATAGGTACCGAAGGGTACGGCCACGCCGCCACCATTGTGGATATTAACCGCGATGGCTGGAAAGACATTTATGTTACCAACGATTTTTTAACTGATAACATACTATACATTAACAACGGCAACGGCACTTTTACTGATAAGGTGCAGGAGTATTTTAAGCACACAGCATTCAGTTCGATGGGGCAGGATATTGAGGATGTAAATAACGATGGGCTTGCCGATGTTTTTGAGGTTGACATGAACCCCGAGGATAACTACCGCAAAAAGATGTTTATGCCGCCAAACAACTACCAGATCTTCCAAAATTTCGACCGCTATAAGTACCAGTATCAATACACCCGTAATACCCTGCAAATTAATAACGGTCCGCGTGTGGCCGGTAATGATTCCATCGGCGATCCATCGTTTAGCGATGCCGCGTTTTTAAGCGGAGTAGGCCAAACGGATTGGAGCTGGGGACCTATGATGACTGATTTTGATAACGACGGCTATCGCGATCTGGTAATTACCAATGGTTACCCACGCGATGTTACCGATCATGATTTTATAACCTTCAGGCAGATGGCTTATTCTGTAGCTTCAACGCAACAGGTACTGGAGCAGATCCCCATCGTTAAGATCCCGAATTATGCTTTCCGTAATACCAATGGTTTGCAGTTTGAAGATGTAACCAAAACCTGGGGACTGGGTGTACCATCATTTTCCAACGGTTGCGCCTATGCCGATCTGGATAACGATGGCAGCATGGATATGGTGATCAACAATATCAACGATGAGGCTTTCATCTACAAAAATACCGCGCGTAAAGCCTCTATCACAAGTAACAATTATTTACATGTACAATTTCACGGCGGGCCAAAAAACATAAACGGTTTGGGTGCCTTTGTTGATATCTATTACGATCATGGTAAGCGCCAGTATTATGAAAATACGCCTTATCGTGGTTACTTATCAACCATACAAAATATAGCACATTTTGGTTTGGGCAATATAAGCAAGCTCGATTCGGTAGTTATCCGTTGGGATAATGGCAAAAAGCAGGTGCTTACAAACGTTAAAACCAACCAAACTCTCCAGGTTAAAATAAGCGATGCGCATGTTGATTATAATAACCATCATCCATCAATAGATGGCACTGCGCTTTTTAAAGATGTAACTCAATCGGCAGGTATCACTTATAAACACCGTGAAGAGGATTATATCGATTTCAACGTTCAAAAAATGATCCCGCATAAATTGTCACAATATACACCGGCTGTGGCCGTAGGTGATGTTGATGGTAATGGTTTTGACGATATGGTTGTTAGCGGTACAACAAAATATCCCGCTCAGCTTTTATTGCAGCAAGCCAATGGGAAATTTACCCAGCGCGATCTGGTACCACCGGTTAAAATAGCAACGCCTGCAAATACTACCGATATGGCCCATATGGTATCGCCGGTACAGGTTAAGGATGAGGGTATGCTATTATTTGATGCCGATGGCGATGGAGATCTTGACCTGTACGTAGCAAGCGGAGGTAACGAAAGCGAACCGGGATCAACCAATTACCAGGATAGGCTTTATGTAAACGATGGTAAAGGAAACTTTAAATTACAGCCAGATGCCTTGCCTAAAAATCTAACCAGTAAACTGTGTGTAAAAGCCGCCGATATTAACAAGGATGGTAAAATGGACCTGTTTGTATCTGGTCGTGTTGATCCATGGAATTATCCGAAACCGGTATCAAGCTTTATTTTGCGTAACGATAGCAAAAACGGGGTGATCAAATTTACCGATATATCAGCATCGGCAGCAAAAGAACTGAATAATATTGGCCTGGTTTGCGATGCCACCTTTACCGATTTTGATAACGACGGCTGGCCCGATCTGATCTTAACCGGCGAGTGGATGCCGATCACCTTTCTGAAAAACAATCACGGCACATTTAAAAACGTTACCGCCGGCACCGGCGTTGAAAATAAACTGGGCTGGTGGAACACCATTGCCGCAGGCGATTTTGATCATGATGGAGATACCGACTACATTGTTGGTAACACCGGGTTGAATACATTTTATAAAGCTACGGATCAATACCCGATATACATCACCGCTAAGGATTTTGATAACAATGGTAGCTATGATGCCTTCCCATCTGTTTTCCTGAAAGATAAAGAAGGAAAGATGCAGGAGTTTCCGGCTTATGGCAGGGATGATGTAGTTAAACAGATGATCAGCATGCGTACCCGGTTCCAAAACTATCGCTCATTCGCGACAGCAACTATGGATTCGGTGATAACCCCAAAAATGCGCGAAGGGGCTATCAGGTTAAAGGTAAATTACCTGCAATCGGTTTATTTGCGCAATGATGGCGGTGGCAAATTTACCGCGCTGCCTTTACCGATAGAAGCCCAGATGTCTGAACTATGCGGCATTACCGTTGATGACTTTGATGGCGATGGTAACCTGGATGTAGCCATGAATGGTAACGACTACGGCACCGAAGTGGCAACCGGCAGGTACGATGCCTTTAACGGCTTGTTACTAAAAGGCGATGGCAAAGGCGGTTTTAAACCACAAAGCATTATGCAAAGCGGTATTTATATTCCGGGTGATGGCAAGGCATTGGTAAAACTAAAGGGCGCAACGGGCAACTACTTGCTGGCGGCTACCCAAAACAGGGAGGCCATGAAGCTATTTGAACTGAAAAGACCTGTTAAAACCGTTAGCTTACAGCCGCTTGATGTGTTTGCCACTATAAAATACAAGAATGGAAAAACCGCTAAACAGGAGTTTTATAATGGTAATTCGTTCTTGTCGCAATCGGGCAGATTCTTTAATATTGAAAGTAATATGGCATCGGTAACTGTAACTGATAGCTATGGTCATCAACGTACCGTTCCAATTAATTAAACTGTTATAAATGAGATGCTTTAAGATACTTATAGCCCTTGCCGGTTTCGCTCTTTTAGTAGGCTGTGGCACTAAACCGAAAAAAGTACCGCTGATAAAGGATGTAGACGTGATTCACAACAACGTTGACCAGCTTACGCAGGTAATTATTTATGATGTGTTTACGCCGCCGGTTGCCAGTCGTATTTATGGTTATACCACGCTGGCCGCTTACGAGGCGTTGCGGTACGAGCATCCTGAATATAATTCGATCACGGCGCAGCTTAAAGCTTTTGGCAAACCACCAGTACCCGAAAAAGGGTTGAAATATAACTATACGCTTGCCGCCACTAATGCTTTTTTTACAGTAGCGCACAAGGTTACTTTCTCTATCGATTCGCTTAAAAAGTACGAGGCTAAAGTGTACGCCATGTATAAAGATAACCTCGACGATTCGACTTACGCCCGTTCAATGGCTTTTGGCGAAAAGATAGGCAAGTACATATTAAAAAGGGCGATGGTTGATAACTACCCGCAAACCCGCGGCAAGCCGAGGTTTTTAGGTAACGATAACCCGGGTAACTGGCACCCAACCCCGCCCGATTATCTGGATGGTGTTGAATTTTGCTGGGGCACTATGCACACCTTCGCGGTTGATACCTCAACCATGTTCCCCCTGCCGCCGCCGCCTGCTTTTAGTGAGGATAAAAACAGTCAGTATTTTAAGCAAACACTTGAGGTTTATAACCAAAGCAAAAACATCACCCCCGAACAAAAAACTATCGCCAAATTTTGGGATGATAATCCTTTTGTGATAGAGCATAACGGGCACATGATGTTTGCCAATAAAAAAATTACGCCCGGCGGCCACTGGATAGGCATTACGGCTATAGCCTGTAAGCAAACCCATGCCGACGAGGTGAAAACCGCCCAGGCCTACGCCCTTACTTCGATAGCGCTTTTCGACGCCTTTATTTGTGGCTGGCAGGTGAAATACGAAACCAACTATATCCGTCCGGTAACTATCATCAATGATAAAATTGATCATGATTGGTTGCCCATGCTGCAAACCCCACCGTTCCCCGAGTATCCGAGCGGGCATAGCGATATCAGCGGAGCTTCGGCAGTGGTGCTTACCCATTTGTTTGGCGATAACTTTGCTTACCAGGATACCAGTGACTTACGCTACATAGGCATGCAACGCCATTTCGATTCGTTTTTAAAGGCTGCCGACGAAACTTCAGTAAGCAGGTTTTATGGAGGTATCCACTTTAAAAATAGTGTTGATCAGGGCGCAGTTCAGGGCCGACAGGTAGGCGAGTATATCTGGAAAAAATTACGACTTAAAAACTAACACGCTAATTATTTACATGGGATTAAAAAAAAGTGTTTTAACCATATCATGCCTTTTTTTATCTTCTGCAACACTGGTAGGCTTAACATTCTTAAACAGCTGCAAAAGTAAACCTGCCTATACGCCATACAAACTTACCGGCGATGTAATGGTTGACGGTAAAAACCTGGTACAGCTAAAATGTACCAGCTGCCATGCCCTTGTACCTGTTGATGCTTTGCCAAAAGATGTTTGGTTAAATCATACGCTGGCCAATATGGCACCGCTGCTGCATATTTCAACCTACGGCGGTTCATCGTACTTTAAAAATAACCCACTGGATACCGCGGGCGCCACTATAGAGGAATGGAACGCCATTATTGCGTACTATAAAAAAGCCGCGCCCGATACGCTGTTGCCAGCTAAAAAACCTGTGCCGCTTGTGGATGATTGGGCTGGGTTTACCTTGCGCAAACCAGCCCCGGTTAGCTACACTGCGTTCACTACACTGGTTGCTACCAATCCGGCTACAGGCCGTATGTACAGTGCCGACGCGGTAGACGAGAAATTGAATGCCTGGGATAGCAACCTGAAAATGGATTCGCTGGCTAAATTACCGTCGGCGGCTGTAGGTGTTAGCTTTGGTAAAGACAGTACGGGTAATAATGTAGGCTTTTTTGCCTGCATAGGCCGGATGGCACCTATAGATTTTCCGAATGGTAAAGTTGTTAAAGTAAACCTTGATGCTGCTCATATCAACCAGGATCAAACTTACATTGCTTCCGATCTGCCCCGCCCGGTAAATACCACTACCGCCGATTTTAACAAGGATGGTTTAGCTGATGTAATAGTTTGCGGTCAGGGTAAATTTAAAGGCGGCGTGTACCTGCTTCAGCAAAATAAAGATCATACTTACGATAAGCAAACTATTTATAGTAAACCAGGATCGGTTCAAACAGAGGTTGGCGATTTTAATAAAGATGGCTGGCCCGATGTAATGTTACTAACCGGCAGCGGCGACGAAGGCTTATGGCTGTTGCTTAATGATAAAAAAGGTGGTTTCACCACCCGTAACCTTCTCCGTTTTCCACCGGTGTATGGTTGCAGTAGTTTTCAGTTAACCGATATTGACTATGATGGTAAGCTTGATCTGGTATTAACCTGCGGCTATAACTACCGCGATTCGCGGATCTTGAAGCCTTACCACGGCTTATACATTTTTACCAACACAGGCGATTGGAACTTCAAGCAACGCTGGTTTTACCCTGTAAATGGCTGCACCAAAGCCATAGCGGCAGATTTTGATGGGGATGGCGACCTTGATATTGCCACCATAGCCTTTTTTGCTGATATGAAAAGCACCCCTGCCGAAGAGTTTATTTACTTTGAGCAGGATAAGCCATTCAGCTTTAAACCGCATGCCGTACCAATTAGTCAATACGGGCACTGGATGTGCATGGAAATGACCGACCTGAACAAGGATGGCAAACCCGACTTGGTTTTGGGTAACTATGCCGATGGGTTTATGTTTCAGGATGGTTTTAAGCCTAATTGGGATAAGCACCTGCCGCTGGTAGTTCTTGAAAATCATATTAAAAAGTAGGCATAACCGCAATTGCAAATGAGGGTAGGAGGAAGGGTAAAGCAACGTGATTTATGGCTGCTGATAAGCGGGCTGATCTTTACCATAGCAACTATCCTTGCCGGCTGTGGTGATAACGAACCTTCCGACGAAGAACTTTTGGCCGGTGCAAAAAAGGTGGCCGTACTTCATTGTGGCCGCTGCCACGAAGCTCCGGATGCATCATTGCTGGATAGCGCTACCTGGAATAAATATATCTTGCCCGCCATGGGCCGTAAGCTGGGGCTTCGTTCGTTTATGGATCAGTATATAGCCGGGCCAAATGCCGAACTCTCATTAGCCGATTGGAATAAAATAGTTGTTTATTACAGGTATGCATCGCCTAAAAAACTGATCATCCCAAAACCAAACGCGGTAATTGATTCAGCTATATTTAGTGTGAGACGCCCTACTAAAGTTGATACCAAAAACGGCGAAGCCATGACGACCATGGTTACTTTTAATCCTATTGATAAGCATTTTTATACCGGAGACGCCGGCAATAAACTTTACCGCTGGGATAGCGATCTAATGCCAACCCTGATCAAAACTTTTCACTCGCCCATTACCGATGCCTCTTTTTATCAAACAGATACTGAACCTAACGCCGCGGTTATTACCTGTATAGGCATACTACCTCCAAACGATGAGTTGAAAGGCTCATTGGTACACATCAACCTAAATAAGAAAGACACCACGCTATTAGAAGATAGCCTGCCACGACCGGTGAAAAGCACCGCCGCCGATTTTAATAAAGATGGCCTGATGGATTATGTAACCTGCGGCTTTGGTCGGGATAGGGGAGGCTTGTTTTTGATTGAGCAACAGCCCAACCATAATTTTAAACGAAAAATAATCCGCGGTATCCCCGGCCCTGAAATAGTGTATACCGGCGATTATAATGGCGATGGCTGGCCAGATATAGCCTGTCTTTTTGCCCAAGGCGATGAAGGGATCTGGCTGTTTTTGAATGATAAAAAAGGAGGTTTTATCACCAAAAATATCATGCGTTTTCCGCCGGTGTACGGTTCAAGCAGTTTTCAGTTGGTTGATTTTAATCATGATGGCAAGTTAGATATTCTGTACACTTGTGGTGATAATAATGATTACTCGCCCATATTCAAGCCATACCATGGCGTTTACATTTTCACCAATCAAGGCGATTGGAAGTTTAAGCAAACTTACTTTTACCATATCAACGGCTGCTCAAAAGCCATCGCCACGGATTTTGATAAAGACGGCGACCTTGATTTGGCCGTGATAGCGTTCTTCCCCGATTATAAATATCACCCAACCGAGGGGTTTACCTACCATGAACAGCTAAGCCCCGGCAAATTTAAGGTACACGAGGTGCCCGTTAATAAATTAGGTCGATGGATCTCGATGGAGGCTAATGATATTGATGGCGATGGGGATACGGATATTGTTCTGGGCAATTTTTCGGTAGGTGCGCAGGGCTTGATGAACCAAAAGGATTATAAACCTGATTGGGATATGTATGAGCCGGTTATTTTGTTGAGGAATAAAACGGTCAATAAGTAAAACTTGTATCATAATCTTGCGCTCGTTTGTAACGAGCGCTTAACATGGTTTCGCGATTGTATCGCGCGGTTTGCGTTATAAACGCAAACCCAGCTTAAGCGCTCGTTACAAACGAGCGCAAGAATTGGAGGATCCTTCGCTACCGCTCAGGATGACAACATATTTTAATTATTCATTCTGTAAATTCTAAAATCCTGTAAATTCTGATTCAGACAGTAGTAAAACGTTTCATTTGTACAATAAATTGATAAATAAGTACATCTGTATCTGGCTGTAGGTTAAGTAGTTTTACCGAACCTATTTATCCATATACTCAATGAAAAAAAGTATTTATTCGGTTTTAAGTGTTTTGGCGGCATGCCTTTTACCTGCTTCGGCGCAGGCACAGGCGGGCGCAGTGAAACAGGTTAAACTCGTTAATTTCGATTTGCAATCTTCTTCCCTAATTAGTGCTTCTGGCACTGAATTGTCGGGAACAAACTATCATTCGCCGGTTTATTGGTTCCCGGTTAAAGTACCTTCAACGGTATTAACGGGATTGGTAGCGAATCATATCTATCCCGATCCTTACCAGGGATTAAATAACATGCTGATCCCTGATGCCTCCGATCAGTTTAATAAAGAATACAACCTGGAGCAATACAGCTACTTGCCTAATAATCCCAATCCCTGGAAAAAACCGTACTGGTACCGCACTACATTTAGAGTGCCTGCCGGTGATAAAGGCCGCAGGTTTCAGCTGATATTTAAAGGCATTAACTATCGCGCGGCCGTATGGCTAAATGGAAAGCAAATTTCCGATAGCACACAAATGGTTGGCATGTTTGCCGAGCATAATTTAGATGTAAGCGGAGCTGTTAAGGCAGGTGCAGAAAATGCCCTTGCGGTAAAGATCTATCCTTTAGATTATCCCGGTTATCCCGCAAAAGAACAACTCAAAGCCCTTGGCCCATTTTATGAAAATGGTGGCCCTACGGGTGATATCGGCAAAAACGTAACCATGCTTTGCTCATCGGGTTGGGACTGGATCCCACCGGTGCGTGATCGTAACATGGGCATCTGGTTGCCTGTTTATCTACGTACTACAGGCGCGGTAACCATCGGTAAACCAAAACTGGTAACCGATTTGCCTAACCTGCCTGATACCGGTACAGCCAAACTCTCATTAAACTTAACACTTACTAACAATACCGCGGCCGCGCATAACGGCAAGCTTACCATTAGCATAAAACCTGAAAACTTTGCTGGCGCGCCGGTACAATTTAACCAGGCGGTATCAATTGCCGCCAATGCTGAAAAAGGTGTTGAGTTGAGCGCCGATAAGATCAGTCAGCTAATTATCCGTCAGCCTAAATTATGGTGGCCAAATGGTTATGGCAAGGCTAATTTGTACCGCATCCGTTTGCAATATGCGGAGGGAGCTACTATTAGTGATGATACTTCATTTGTGTTTGGCATCCGTAAGGTAGCCTCGAAAGCGGAGACTACCGCCAATGGTTTTGTACGCCGTAAGTTTTATGTGAACGGGAGAGAAGTCCATTTGGTAGGTGGGGCCTGGGTGCCCGATATGATGGTGAACCGCGATTCGGCCCGTTATGATTATGAAATGCACCTGTGCCGTACAGCCAACGTAAACCTGGTGCGCATTTGGGGTGGTGGAGTTACCGAACCGGATGAGTTTTGGAATGCCGCCGATAAATATGGCCAGATGGTATGGTCGGATTTTTGGATCACGGGCGATACCCAGGGCGAGTTTAAAGGTTCTCCGGATTGGCCGTTAGAAGGCAATGTGTTTATCAAAAACGTAGAGAGTACTATTTATCGCATCCGCAACCATCCAAGTTTACTGGTGTGGACAGGAGGCAACGAAGGCCATGCACGTAAGGAATTATATGATGTGATGCGCAATGATATCATTACTTTGGATGGCACCCGTCCGTTTATTCCAAGTTCGTCAGGCTTTGCTAAGCTACCTGCCGGATGGAAAGGTTCATGGCCGGATGATATGCCATCGGGCGTTTACAGCGGCGGGCCTTACGAATGGAAGGACCCTAAAGATTATTACAAACTGGCTAACGATGCTAAAGATTGGGTATTTAAAGATGAAACAGGTTTGCCGTCGCAACCACCATATACTACCTTGCCTAAGATCATCCCTAACTTAGTTTGGGATACCAACTTGCCTTTTCCGCTCAATAATTCATGGGGGTATCATGATGCCGCAACAGGAGCAGGAAGGTATGATAAATACTACGAGGAAATGGCCAAACGTTATGGCCCGCCAAACAGTATTGTTAATTTCTCCGACAAAATGCAGCTGATGAACGCCATAGGCTACCGCGGTATTTTTGAAGCTGATGGCCATAAACTAAACGAAACTGGTGGTGTGATGCTCTGGAAGCTGAATGCAGCCCTGCCAAGTGTGATCTGGCAGATTTATGATTGGTACCTGGAACCTAACGCCGGTTTCTACGCCATGCAAAATGCCTGCGAGCCGGTACATATCCAGTATAATTACGATAACTCGGCGATTGCTATTATTAATCGTACTCACCATGCAACCGGCAGCCTAACTGCCACGGCCGATATTTATGATATCAACAGCAAGCTCATTAAATCTCAAAAAGTGGCAAATGTTGGTTTGGCACAAACCGGTGTAAAAGAAGTTATCCAGTTAAAAGATGCTTTGGCAGCTACTAATGGAGTATGCTTTGTGGTGTTGAACCTTACCAATGCTCAGGGTAAAACAGTATCTCACAACGTATACTGGTTATCAGCTAATGATGATTTTAAAACATTAAGCGATATGAAGCATGCGCAGGTACAAACTAAAGTGATCAAAACGGAAAAGGGCATAAGCGAAAATAAATGGACGCTGCAATTCACTAATACCTCAAACCAAGTGGCATTTTTTGTTCGCCCGCAATTGATGAAAAATGGGGAAGAGGTAATGCCAAGTTACTGGACAGGTAATTACTTCAGCCTCGCACCACATGAAAGTATCACGGTATCGGTGAGTGCGCCGGTAGCTAAGTTGGGAAGTAGTTTGCCGACTGTTTTGTTGGAGGGATGGAATTTAGATAAGCAGGTGGTTCAGTTATCTGCTAAGTAAACTGCTTTTCAAGATTTACGAAGTTTTTAAAACTTCGTAAATCTGATCGAGCGGATAAATGTTTTTATTCATTGCCGTTGGTTTTAACCAACGGCAATGAATTTATTATTCAGCGATAATCAAAAAGTAGTTCCTTTTACCTTTTTGCACAATTATAAATTTGCCGTTGATTAATGCATCGGTTGTATATACATCATCGGCAGTTGCAATTTTTACTTTATTGATAGCAGCGCCACCGCCTTGTATCATTTTTTTAGCCTCGCCTTTTGATGCGAAAATCGAAGTTTTAACGGCTAACAGCTCTGCAACATTAATACCTTGCTCTAAATCGCTCAAAGCAACTTTATAGTTATCTACACCCGAAAATATTCCAAGAACTTCGGCTTCGTTTAATTCGCCTAAAAACTCCAGGCCAATGTTACCAAATAAAAACTCTGACGACTTGATAGCTTTTTCATATTCAGCCTCGCCATGCACGCGGATAGTAATATCCTTAGCCAATGCTTTTTGCAATATGCGTGTATGCGGCGCTGCATCATGCTCAACCTCCATCGCTTCAATAACCTCACGATCAAGCAGGGTAAAAATGCGGATGTATGATTTAGCGTCGACATCGGTAGTATTTAACCAAAACTGGTAAAACTGGTATGGCGAAGTACGCTCGGCATCCAACCAAACAGCGCCGCTTTCGGTTTTGCCGAATTTGGTACCATCGGCCTTTTTAATAAGGTTGGTGGTTAAAGCAAAAGCCTCACCGCTATCTTTACGACGGATAAATTCTGTACCGGTAACAATATTTCCCCACTGGTCGCTACCACCCATTTGTAACGAGCAGTTATGGTTTTTCCAGAGGTAGTAAAAATCGTATCCCTGCACCAACTGGTAAGTAAACTCGGTGAACGACATACCTGTATCGCCTTCCAGACGTTTTTTTACCGAATCTTTGGCCATCATGTAGTTTACAGTGATGTGCTTGCCTACGTCGCGGATAAAATCGAGAAAAGTGAAATCTTTAAACCAATCGTAGTTATTTACCATTTCGGCGCTGTTGGCACCGGTGTTAAAATCAAGAAAACGGGTTAGTTGTGCTTTTACCGATTCGAGGTTGTGCTGTAACACATCCTCGGATAATAAATTACGCTCGGCCGATTTGCCCGACGGATCGCCCACCATGCCTGTAGCACCGCCTACCAGCGCATAAGGTTTGTGGCCAGCACGTTGAAAGTGGATCAGGGTCATGATCTGGGTAAGGTGGCCAACGTGCAATGAATCGGCAGTAGGATCAAAGCCGATATATCCCGAAGCCATACCTTTATTTAACATATCCTCGGTTCCAGGCATTTCGGTATGCAACATGCCGCGCCAGCGTAATTCTTCAACAAAGTTCATATCAGGTTGTATTTCAAAAAGGTGCAAATATAAATGAAATTGGTACACTAATTTTCACTAATTAAATCGAATTACACGAATTATGAGTGCCCCAATTTTAAAATTCGTGTAATTCGATTTAATTGTCTGCTACCTGAAAAATTCGTGGTTATACGGTTAACTATAGGTAAACCCAGTTTCAAATAATTACTTATATTTTGTATCTTGAGCAAAACCGGGTATTTTGCAAACCAAGGCTTATGAATTTTTTATCACATTTTTATTTCGACAGGGATACTACCAACTGTTACCACGTGCTGGGAACGGTACTGCCCGACCTGTTGAAAAATGCGGATAAAAACATCATCCTCCACCCCGAAAAACTACACCATCCTGATAGCGAGATCAATTCGATCATCGAAGGCTGGAAGAAACACCTGGATGTAGATAAGTATTTTCATTCTTCAGATTTTTTTGCAACCCGCTCGCACGAGCTTAAAAAACTGCTTTTGCCCGCTTTACAAGGCTCGCCGGTAAAACCTTTTTTTTTAGGGCATATAGCTCTTGAGTTAATTATTGACAATCTTTTGCTCACCACGGGCAAAATAAGCGTTGCCGGATTTTATGATCACTTAAGCGGCTGCCGTGACGAAAAGATAGAAGCGTTTTTGAAATTTGCCGGGTTGGAGGACACCGCTGTTTTCTTTAAATTTTACGAAGGCTTTAAAAAAAGCCAATACCTGCACACTTATGCCGAAACCCATCAGATAGCTTACGCGCTAAAGCGGATCTGTATGCGCATCTGGAAAAATCCATTCACACCCGAGCAGGAAGTATTAATGGACGGTATTTTGGATGGTTATCGCGAACAAATGTTGAACGATTTTATGTTGATTTTTCAAGAAATTGAAGAGAAAATATAAGCTAACTGAAGCATTCAATAAAACCTAAACACTTAACATAATGATAAACGAAGAAAACAAACCAGCTTTTGAACAACCTGAGTCGAATTTAATTGACGGGAACCAACCCGATCTTTCTTACCCGGAAAGGCATGGTTTTGTGACCGCATGGTTGGTTTTTATGATGATTGTAAACTCCTTTGCCGCTCTTAGATATTTACTTCAAGCGCGTGAGCTATCAATTATGATGGACGTTCCTACTTATATTATCTTTGCGCTTTTTGCCACCGGGGCGCTCAATGTGCTATTTGCTGTTTTATTGTTTTCATGGAAAAAGATTGCGTTTTATGGCTTGGGCATCACAGCTGTGATTATATTTATACTGAACCTTACTCTTCACATGTCAGTCATTAAGGCGTTACTTGGCCTGGCTGGTTTCCCTGTACTATACGGAATTCTTCAGATCAAAAAGAACGACGTTTCGGCCTGGGATTACCTTAAATAAATTATATAATCATAGTTAACGTTTTCAAAAGCACTTACCTCGTAGGCGATTAAAAGCCCCAAAAAGTGCGCTTGTTATCTTGTTTACTTCAAATAGCCTAAAATATAAGCAATTAACATCAAATAATTCTTTTTTTAATAAAATTATGTCCTTACCTTTGCAGTCCCAATTAACAAATTGGGAAAAGGAGATAAATTAATTAATGGCAAAAAAACAAGAAGCAGAAAAAGAATTAAAAGCGAAAGAAGCTGAGCTGGGTACAGTGAACGCGTCTGGCGAAAAAGAAACAGTTGAATCAGAAGCTGATTCAATCTCTATCGAAGAGATCAAATCAAAGATCGCCTTAACACCAAGCGAAGATTTCGATTGGGATGCTGACGATAAAAAATTTGGTAACTACAGCGATAGCGACCGTGAGAAATTTGAGAAATTGTATGATGGAACTTTCAGCTCTATCACCAAAGGCGAAATCATCACTGGTACAGTTGTTAACGTTAACAACAAAGATGTTGTACTTAACGTAGGTTTCAAATCAGACGGTTTAGTATCAGTATCAGAATTCCGCGACACTCCAGATCTGAAGATCGGTGATAAAGTTGACGTTTTTGTTGAGTCGCAGGAAGATGCTAACGGTCAGTTAGTACTTTCACGCAAACGCGCTAAAACTCAAAAATCATGGGAGCGTATTAATTCAGCACTTGATAATGATGAGATCATCACTGGCTTTGTTAAGAGCCGTACTAAAGGTGGTTTAATTGTTGACATCATGGGCGTTGAAGCCTTCTTACCTGGCTCACAGATCGATATCAAACCTATCAGGGATTACGATGTGTACGTAGGTAAAACTATGGAGTTCAAAGTTGTTAAAATCAACCACGAATTCAAGAACGTTGTGGTATCGCACAAAGTGCTTATCGAAGACGATCTGGAAAACCAAAAAACTGAAATTGTTGCCCGCCTTGAAAAAGGTCAGGTATTGGAAGGTACCGTTAAAAACATTACTGACTTCGGTGTATTCATCGACCTTGGTGGTGTTGACGGCTTACTGCACATTACAGATATTTCATGGGGCCGTATTGAGCACCCACGCGAAATTCTTGCATTGGATCAAAAAATCAACGTTGTTGTGCTTGACTTTGATGACGAGAAAAAACGTATCGCTCTGGGCTTGAAACAATTAACCCCACACCCTTGGCAAAGCCTTTCTGAAGAAATTCAGGTTGGATCTAAAGTTAAAGGTAAAATCGTTACCGTTGCTGATTACGGCGCATTCCTTGAAATCATCCCTGGTGTTGAAGGTTTGATCCACGTATCAGAAATGTCATGGTCACAAAACCTGCGTAACCCTCAGGAGTTCCTGAAAGTTAGCGACGAGATTGAAGCTCAGGTATTGACATTAGACCGCGAAGAACGCAAAATGTCATTGGGTATTAAACAATTAACCCCTGATCCTTGGCAAAATGCTGCCGAAAGGTATGCAGTAGGTACACAACACGTTGCTACAGTTAAAAACATGACCAACTTTGGTGTGTTTGTTGAACTGGAAGACGGTATCGACGGCTTGATCCACATCTCTGACCTTTCTTGGTCTAAAAAAGTTAACCACCCTAACGAATTCACTAAAGTTGGTGAAAAATTGAACGTGGTTGTACTTGAATTAGATGTTGAAAACCGCAAATTGAGCTTAGGCCACAAACAGCTTGAAGAAAACCCTTGGGATACTTTTGAAACTATCTTCACTATCGATTCGATCCACGAAGGTACTGTAATCAAAGTAACTGATAAAGGTGCTATCGTAGCTTTACCTTACGGTGTTGAAGGCTTCGCGCCAACCAAACACCTGGTTAAAGAAGACGGCAAATCTTTAAAAGCTGAAGAAGCTGCTGAATTCAAAATCATCGAATTTAACAAAGAGAACAAACGTATCGTTATTTCACACTCACGTATCTGGGAAGAAGCTCGCGCTGATGCTCGTGTACAAGAGTTTGAAAACCGCAAAAAAGAAGCTAAAGCAGCTACCAACGCGGTGAAAAAAGTGAAAGATTCGGTTGAAAAATCAACTTTGGGTGATCTGAGCGTATTAGCACAATTGAAAGAGCAAATGGAAGGTGCTGAAAACAAAGCACGTAAAACCGGCTCTGAAGAGGAAGCATAATTAATAGCTTAACCGCTTTTTATATAAGCCTCCCGATAAAAATCGGGGGGCTTTTTTTGTTTTAGATAGGTTTGGGCTTACACCACCATGTCATTGCTGTAAAGGTTAGATAATTCGGTAACAGAATTAACAAGCAATAAAAAACGTTAATTCAATTATGCGGAACATCAATAATGATCTAACCTTAAAGCGGAATTATCTGAGTAAATATC